>NZ_JANQCX010000011.1:0-35875 GCF_024723575.1 Campylobacter sp. 2352 PW | reverse complement strand
TTTGTAAATACCATAAAATAGGCTTTGTGATATAAAAAATAATTTTTAAAAATTGTTATAATTTTATAATTATTGTTTAAAAAGGTATCATTGTGAGTTTTTTGTGGATTTTATTTCAAGAAAATAAATTTAAAATCATTCTTTTTTTACTTTTTAGTATTTTTACGAGTATATTAGGTGTGCTAACTTTAGTTTTCATCAATGAGTTTTTATTAAAAATTAGTCTTGAAAACTCAAATATCATTGTGTATTTTGTGCTTTTATTGCTTGTGTTTTTTGCGAGTTCTTCTTTTGTAGAAATTGCTCTAAGCTCGTTTGGACAAAGCTTTATTTTTAAAATGCAAAGAAGGGTTGTAAAGCAAATTTTAGATACAAGTGTTTTGAGTATTTTAAATACTACCAAAGCAAAGATTTTAGCTTCTTTAAATAATGATGTGCGTAGTATTTCTTTTGGGCTTTTAAGGCTTCCTGAATTTGTACAATCAAGTGTTTTGATTATTTGTGTAAGTGCTTATATAGCTTATCTTTCTTTAGAAATTTTCTTTTTGTGTTTAGCGTGGATAGTGTGTGTTTTTTTGGTGGATAATTTTTTGATGAGCAAGGTGTATTTTTATTTTAAAAATGCTAGAGAAAATGATGATGCTTTGCAAAAAAATTATCAAAATATTTTACAAGGACATAAAGAATTAACCTTAAATCCTTTAAGGGCGAAGTATTATTATGAAAATGAGTTTGAAAAAAATGCTTTGAAAAAGAAAAAAAGCTCTACTATGGGAAATATCTTGCATATTTTATCTAACAATTGGAGCAATAGTGCTATGCTAGCTTTAGTAGGAGTAGAGTTTTATATAGCTTTAAATTATGAGCTTGCTAGTTTGCAAAGTGCTACGACTATTGCTTTAAGTGTGCTTTTTTTAAGAGCGCCACTTGGAGCTATGATAGGAAGTTTTCCTACGCTTATGATGGCAAAAATCGCTTTAGATAAAATTTCAAATTTAAATTTAGAAAATTATTCTCACGAGTTTAAACTCAGTCAAAATAAAAAAACTTGGCAAAAACTTTCTTTTAAAGATGTGTCTTTTGCATACAATGAAAAATTTGCCCTAAAGCCTGTAAATTTTGAGCTTAAAAAAGGCGAATGTGTATTTTTAATAGGTAAAAATGGTAGTGGTAAATCTACTTTTTCTATGATTTTAGCTGGACTTTTTACAGATTTTAAAGGGGATATTTTTTTAGATGATGAAAAAGTAACTTCGGAAAATATTTACGAGTATAGAAGTTTAATTAGTGCTATTTTTAGTGATTTTCATTTGTTTGAGCATGTTTTAGAAGATGAGAAATTTAGCAAAGAAGACTTGGTATACTGGCTTGAAATTTTAGAACTTAATGAAAAAGTAGAACTTGTGGGAAATACTTTTAGTACTATAAAGCTCTCAGCTGGACAAAAAAAGCGTCTAGCTATGCTTAATGCTTTGCTTGAAAAAAGAGATATTTTGATTTTAGATGAGTGGGCTGCTGATCAAGATCCTATGTTTAGAAAGTTTTTTTATACTAAACTTTTGCCACTTTTAAAGCAAAAAGGTATTACTATATTTGCTATAACTCATGATGATGTGTATTTTGATATGGCTGATAGAATTTTACTCGCACAAAATGGTCAAATTTGTGAATTAAAAGGCGATATAAAAGAATTAGCAAAAAATGCCGTAGAAAAATTCTAGGCTTTGAAATCAAAGCCTATGATTACTTAGCTTTTGCATAAATTTCTTTTTCAATGTCTATGTAAAATTTAGCAATAGCACCATAAGCTTCTTCCCAAGCTTTTAGTGTAGTTTCATCTGCATTTAATACTACTTTAATAGCCTTTAAAAGACAAGCGCCTACTATAGGGTAATGCTCTTCTTTGACATTTAATTTTGTATGAGTGATAGCTACTTTATCAACAAAGCTTCTCATATTTTCTAAATTTTCTACATTTTTTGCTGCCATTAAAATAGCCATTGCTAAAGCTTTTGGTTGTTCTCCTGAAGCTTGTTTTTCCATATTAAACATAGGTTTTACTTCAGGGTATTCTTCAAACATGATTTTATAAAATTCTTTAGTTAAAACTTCGCCATTTTTTTGTAAAATTGGCACACAATCTTTGATGATTTGAATTTGTTCTTGAGTCATTTTTTCTCCTTTGCATATTGTATTTTTGGTGATTATATAAAAATGAGAGAAAAAATATCTTGATTTATGTTAATTTTGTATTATTTTATTTTAAAATGATTATGTGTATCAATTTAAGTAAATATAAAGTGAATTATTAATATAATAATCTTTATCAATTTCAAAATTTAAAATTAAGGAAATTTATAAAATGAAAGCAAAAGTAGTTTTACTATCTTTATTAGCTGCTATGAGTTTAAGCGCTCAAGAGCTTACGATTTATTCTCATCGTCATTATGATTCTGATAAAGGAATTTTCAAATTATTTCAAGAAAAAACAGGCATTAGTGTAAATGTGGTGCAAGCTAAAGCTAATGAGCTTGCTAAAAGATTAGAAGTTGAAGGTAAAAATTCAAAGGCAGACTTATTTATGACTGCTGATGCAGGAAATTTAGAACAAGTTCGCACAAATAATCTTTTTGTTTCGGTTAGCTCGCCTGAGTTAGAAAAACTTTCTCCAAAAGAGCTAAGAGGTAAAAACAACGAATGGTATGCTTTTACAACAAGAGCAAGAATCATCATCGCTTCTAAAGATAGAATTAAAGATGGAGAGATTAAAACTTATGAGGATTTAACTGATCCTAAATTTAAAGGTAAAGTTTTAGTAAGAAGTTCAAATAATGTTTATAATATCTCTTTATTAAGTGCAATGATTGATACTTTGGGTAAAGAAAAAGCAAAAGAATGGGCACAAGGTATAGCAAATAATCTTGCACGTACTCCAAAAGGTGGGGATCGTGATCAAATTCGTGCAATCTATGCAAAAGAAGGCGATGTAGCTATATCAAATAGTTATTATCTAGGGCATTTAGCAAATTCAAAAAATCCTAAAGATGTTGAAGCTGCAAATTCAGTAAAAGTGATTTTTCCAAACCAAGATGGTAGAGGAACACATATTAATGTAAGTGGTATAGGTGTTTTAAAAACTTCTAAAAATAAAGAAGCTGCTGTTAAATTTATCGAGTTTATGCTTTCAAAAGAAGCACAAGAAATTTTAACAAACCAAAATTATGAGTATCCGGTAAATAAAGAAGTAAAACCTGCTAAAATTTTACAATCATGGGGCGAGTTTAAAATTGAAAAACCAAATTTTGAAGCTTACTGGGGTAATGCTAAAGAAGCTTTAATGATTTTTGATGAAGTTCAATGGAAATAATTAAGGAAAAATAAAATTTGAAATTTTTAAGTCTAAGGTGGTCTTTTGCCACCTTTTTTTTCTGTAGTTTAATCATACTGCCTATACTTGCCATCATCTTGCACCTTCCTTTTATAGATATTAACACCTTAAAACATTTGAGTAAAAATGTCTTGCCACGATATATTTTTGGTAGTGCTTTTATATTGTTTGGTACTTTAGTATTGTGTTTGATTATAGGTTTAGTTAGTGCCTATTTGATAGCTTTTTATAAATTTTTTGGCTCGAAATTTTTTGAATGGTTTTTGATTTTACCTTTGGCTATACCTTCTTATGTGATGGGTTTTGTTTGGATTGATTTGTTTGAATTTCAAGGTTTAATCCCTACTTTTTTAGGCATTGATAGGCGTATAGATATCATGAATGCATATGGTGTGATTGTGATTTTATCTTTTGCACTTTATCCTTATGTGTATTTTTTTGCTAAAAATACTTTTGCTTATGGACTTGGAAATATCATTTTAAGTGCTAAAACACTTAAGGCTTCTAATTTAAAAACATTTTTTAAAGTGATTTTGCCATTTTGCCGTGTGGGTATAGTGGGCGCTTTGCTGTTGGTGGCTATGGAGGTTTTGAGTGATTATGGCTTGGTGGCGTATTTTGGCGTAGATACTTTTAGTGCAGGAATTTTTAGAACATGGGGAAGTGGCGGTGATGAAGTGAGTGCTGTGGCTTTAAGCGTGGCTTTGCTAGTGTTTATCGCACTTTTAATGCTTTTAGAAAAAATTCAAAGAGGCAAAAAAGGCTTTAATCAAAATGTATTTTTACCTACTCCAAAAGATGAGTTAAAAGGCTTAAAGGCATTTTTAGCCTTTTTATGGTGCTTTTTAGTGGCATTTTTAGCCTTTGTCGTGCCTATTATATGGCTTGTTTATTGGGCCGGGTTTGATTTTATGCAAAATTTAAGCAATGTCTTAACACCTGCATTTTATAGTCTTAGCGTGGCTTTAGTGAGTTCTTTTACTATTGTGGGGGTGGCATTTTATTTGTGTTTTGTGGTGCGTTTAAACGATACAAAAGCTTCTAAAATCATTCTTTGGCTTACGACTTTGGGGTATTCTTTACCTGGAGCTGTGGTAGCTGTGGGAATTTTAGTGATTTTGGGTGTGTTAAATTATATTTTTGATCTTTTATCGTTTGAATACGCCATAGGTGGTGGATTTTTAGTATTATTTTTTGGATATTTTGTAAGATTTTTAGCTTCAGGGATTTTTGCAACTCAATCAGGCTATGAGCGAATTTCTAAAAACATAGACTATGCGAATTTAACCTTAAAATCAAAACCACTTAAAATTTTCACTCAAATTCATTTTCCTTTGATGAAGCACTATTTAGCTTTAGCTGTGGTGATTATTTGTGTGGATATTTTAAAAGAATTGCCTATTTCGACTATACTTTCACCATCAGGTTTTCAAACTCTTTCATCGCTTGTATTTGCTTATAGTGAAAATGAATTAATTTATAATGTTTCTTTGCCATCTTTGATTATAGTGTTATTTGGGATTATCCCTACATTTTTAATGCATTATTTGCAAAATAAAAACAACCAAAAAGGACAATAATGGAAATCTTAAAAATTGACAATCTTTACAAATCTTTTGGAAAAACAGAAGTTTTAAAAGGAATTTCTTTGAGCTTAAAAGAAGGTGAGATTGTCAGTATTTTGGGAGAAAGTGGATGTGGTAAGAGTTCTTTGCTTGGTTGTATAGCAGGTTTTTTTGAAATCAATGATGGCAGTATTTGTATAGGGGATAAACTAGTTGCTTCTAAGAGTGTGTATTTAGCCCCACAAGAGCGTGATGTTGGAGTTTTGTTTCAAGATTATGCTTTATTTCCGCACTTAAATGTAGAAGAAAATATATGCTTTGGTATAAGCTCTTTAAGTAAAAACGAGCAAAAACAAAGGCTTGATGAAGTTTTAGAAATTTTAAATTTAAATACACTTTTAAAGCGCTATCCAAATGAGCTAAGCGGTGGGCAAGCCCAAAGAGTAGCACTAGCAAGAACCATAGTTGCAAGGCCAAAGATTATACTTTTTGATGAACCTTTTTCAAATTTAAATCACACTTTAAGCGTTAAAATGCGCAAAGAAATCAAAAATATCTTAAAAGAGCATAAGCTTAGTGCTATTTTTGTCACACATGATAAAGACGATGCTTTTTATTTATCAGATAATATCGCTTTGATTAAGGATGGGAAAATTTTAGACTATGGAAGTGCCAAAGAGCTTTTTTATAAGCCTAAAAATATAGATAGTGCTTGCTTTTTGGGAGAAGCATTTTTTATAGATCCAAATACAATTTTAGATGAGAAATTCAAAGTATATTTGCAAAGTAAAAATGGCATTTTACGCCCTAATGATATACAAATTTCAACTTCACAAACTCCTTTAAAAGCTAGCGTTTTAGAATGCGTATTTTATGGGGATTTTTATGAGTTAAGTGTGAGTTTGGAAGGATATATTTTTAGCATTTATCATCATAAAGAACTTAGTAAAAATGATGAAATTTATCTTAAGTTAAGCCAAACAAAAGAGTTTTAAATCATAAATTTAATAAAGTTTATATTAAATATCTTATAAAATATAAACTTTAAAGGTTTAAAATGATACTTACAAATAAACTTGGTATAAACAATCAACTAGAATTGGCCAAAGAAGAAAGAATAAGCAAACTAAAGGCAAAAGCTTTATTTGAAAGTGGTTTTTTAGATACATTAAAAGCAGGAAGTTTTGAAAGCTTAAGGGTAATTCATCAAAAATTATTTGAAGATATTTATGATTTTGCAGGAAAAATAAGAGAAGTAAATATTTCAAAAGAAAATTTTAGATTTGCTTCTGCTATTTATTTACATGAAGCAATTAAAAAAATAGAACTCATGGAGCAATCTTGCTTTGAACAAATTGTAGAAAAATATGTAGAAATGAATGTAGCTCATCCTTTCAGAGAGGGAAATGGCAGAAGCATGAGAATTTGGCTTGATTTAATACTTAAAAAAGAGTTGAAAAAAGTGGTTGATTGGAGTTTAATTAATAAAGATGATTATATAATGGCTATGCAAAGAAGCCCTATTAAAGATGTAGAGATAAAAATTTTACTTCAAAATGCTTTGAGTGATGACATTTGTAGCTTTAATATTTTTGCAAGAGGGATTGATGCAAGCTATTATTATGAAGGATATACACTCTATAAAACAAAAGAGCTTTTTTGATTGTTTAAAGCTAGTTTTATAATTTTTATTGACATAAGCTTGTTAATCTCAAATTCTTCTTATTGCATTACTTAATAATAAAACATTAAATCATAATATCAAAATAAAATTTGCTAAAGATTATAAAATAAAGTAAAATCACAGCAAAAAAAGGAAATAAATGATTAGTGTAGAATTAATAGAGCATATTTTTAAAGCCGCTTCTATATCAAGATGGAATGATTATCCTAGAATGACAAATTTAGTCGAGCTTGATAAACAAGCACATAAATTTATCATTGCTTATTTCATTGCTAAAATGGAAAAAGATGTCAATATGCGCTTTATCATAGAAGCGGGGATTTTTGAGTTTTTAAGCAGGGTGGTAGTGACTGATATACGCCCTGATGTGTATCATGAGATAACGCGTGCAAAAAATGAGCAAGTAAGTGCTTGGGTGTTAAGTAAAATCGCACCGATGATTCAAGATATTGAAAATGGTGCATTTTTAAAACGCTATGAGCTTTTTTTACAAGGTAAAGATTATGCGAAAGAAAGGCTTATTTTAAAAGCTGCTTCGTATTTTGCGACAAGGTGGGAGTTTAATATAGTTTATCAAACTAGCTCGTTTTTAAGTGATATCGATGAGATTAAGGCTAAGGTTGAAGAAGAATTAGAAGATTATTATGAATTAATCGGCGCAAGAAAAATAGCTCTTAATCAAAAAATTTCTAAAATAATCGATTTAAGTGGACGCTTGCGTTTTCAAAAAAGATGGGCACAAACTCCAAGGATTCCAGAAACTGCAGTTTTAGGGCATATGCTTGTGGTAGCTATTTTGTCTTATTTTTATTCTTTAGAAGTAAAAGCATGCGATGGTAGAATAGAAAGCAATTTTTATTGCGCTTTGTTTCATGATTTGCCTGAAAGTTTAACTAGAGATATCATCTCTCCGGTAAAATATGGCATAGATGGTTTAAATGAAATCATCAATGAGTATGAAATGAAGCTTATTAATGAGAAAATTTTACCTTTTATACCACTATCTTTTAGAGAGGAATTTAGCTATATACTTGGTATTAGAGAAGGACAAAATGAAGAAAGTGCCTTTGTAAAAAATGAATTTGAAAATCGTATTTTTAATAACAAGCCAAGTGTTTATAGTGGTAGTTTAGATGCGGTTAATGAAGATCGTTTTAAGGCTATTGATGGAAAGGCTTTGAAATATTGTGATAAATTAGCAGCTTTTATAGAAGCAGCTTTATCGATTAGCTATGGAGTAAAGTCTAAAGAGCTTGAAAGTGGTTTTGTGGGAATGTATGAATATTTTAAAACAAATCCGACTATTAATGGGGTAAATTTCTTTAGAATTTGTGAGGATATTAAAGGATATTTTAAACTTTAAAACCTTCTCCCAGATGACTGCGGCACACACTAAGTCTAAGTGCTCTGCTGTGTTCCCACCCTGAAGCGGTGCTTAAAAATAGCATTGCACAGGTCTAAGAGAAGGCAGTTGAAATAATACCTTAAAATATCTTAAAAAACATTGAGGTGAAGTATGTTGAGTATATTTGCAAACTTTTTATCTAAATTTAGAGAATTTTTTGTTCCTAGTCATTTATCTTTAGAATTTAGAGCAAAATCTTTTGCTGCTATTATTGTGGCAAATAAGACTATAAAAGCAGAAATTTGGCAAGTTTTGGCTGATATTGCAAGTGAAGTTTATCCAGATGATAAAAGCAGGCAGGCTATTTTAGTGCAAACTTCTAAAGAATATGTGGATAGAGTTTTAAAAAATGAGCTTAGTTTAGACGCTTTACTTAAAAATATTGCTTCACTTTTAAAGAAAAATCCAAGATATGCAAAAAAGATTAATTTTCATAGACTTGAGCGTTTGATGGATAAAAATGAAGAAGAAGCTTTAGTGCAACTTAGGGTGTATGAATTTTTTGAGCAAGAAATAAAATATATTTTAGAAAAAAATTCAAAAGAACCATCATGAAAGGCTAAAATTAGCGTTTCATGTTGATTGCTTTTTGTATCATTTGATCAGCTGTTGTGATACTTTTACTACTTGAATCATAAGCTTTTTGTAAAGTGATTAAGTTTGTAAATGCTACGGATAAATCTACATTTGATTGCTCTAAATAAGAGCCTTTAAAGGTTGCTGTGCTGAAATTTCCATTATCATCAAGCAAAAAGGTTGGATTACCACTATTTCCTGTTTGTCCATAAAGATTCTCTCCTAGCTTTTCCAAGCCTTGTTCATTGGTAAAATTAAACAAAGCAAGTTTTGCCATAGCTATTTGATCACCATTGGTAAAAGTGGCGATGATAGTACCATCTGTGTTGATAGAATAATTATTTAAAAACCCTTCACCTTTGCCATCTGTTTGTGTGTGTACTGAAGGCTGTTTATTTTTTAAAGCATGAAGTCCATCATAACCTGAATTTGGTATATTTGGATCATAATAAGAACCAAGGTTTATATTGACTTTTGTTCCGTTATTATCAACTGAGTTTAGAGTGCTAGATACCAAAGCTCCAGCTTCATTAAAGGTGATTAAACCTTCGGTAGTTCCACCTATTTTATTACCATCATTATCATATACTTGAGCAACTGCTTTGTACTCTAAATCTGTGCCATTTTGCGGTAAAACTCTATCTAATTTAACCTTAACCCAACTAGTAGAACCATCAGGATTAATTAATTTTGCAGAAAGTTCTGTGCTATCAGCTACTTCTTTTTCTACACTTAAATGAGATGATTCTAACTTAGCTGTTTCTAAATCTACTTTATCTAGTTTTTGATTGTCAATACTAAAAGCCAAATTCTCATCTAAAGTAGCTTGTAATGTTTGACTAGCACCTTTTTCATCAGTAATTTTAAAATATATAGTATCACCAGGCTTTAAACCAAAAATTTGCTCATCTTTTACACTACCTGAAATTTTTACACTACCATCTTCATTTTTACTAAATTCAAATTTAGAAGCATCTACATCTACATTCACTGCTTCTGTTTTGGTGCTTGTGTCTAAATTTCCACTCCAAGTGATATTTTGTGTTGGTTGAGGCGGTAAATAAAGATTTTTAGGCACAGAAATAGGCCCTTGGGTATTAACTCCACCTATTTGGAAATTTTCTCCAGGTGTTCCACTCCAAGCTGTGGTAACTTTTTGTCCCATAGCTTGACCAAACATATTAGAAACCCTATCGCTTAGCTGAATTTCTTTTAATGATGGATTCATAGTTCCAAGCACATAATTACCATTTGAATCTACTAAAAATCCATTTGCATCAGGTTTAAAAGCACCATTTCTAGTATAATAAACTCCATTGGCATTACTTACACCAAAAAAGCCCTTTCCAGCAATAGCCACATCAAATTCGTTATCAGTAGAAACTAGTGGCCCTTGTTCAAAAACATCATTTGTAGCTCCTGTTACACTACCATAACCAGTTTGACCTTTGTTGTATGATTGGGTTGTAACGGTGCTGTAAAATACATCTTTGAATGCTACATCAGAGTATTTAAAACCAACTGTATTGACATTGCTTATATTGTGAGCAGTATTGTCTATACCATAACTTTGGGATTTTACTCCATTTACTCCATTGTAAAATGCTGTAAACATGATTTTATCCTGTAATTTCTTTAATGTCTTCCCATTTAACCCAGCTACCGCCCATACCAACTAGAGCTTCACCATCTTCAAATCTTACACCGGTGATAGGATAAGCACCATAAGTTGAGTTAACTGTTGTTCCATCTTCACCTATATAATTTGCTCTTACATAGTATTTACCAGATGGCACAGGATTTCCACTATCATCTGTTCTATCCCAAACAATCTGTTTCATACCTGCAGTCATATCTTTAACTTTCATTGTTCTTACAGGATCACCTGCTTCGTTATAAATAGTAAATGTTACAGGTTCGCTATCTGATTTATAAGCTGAATCAATCTTAGCTGTTTTGATATCAACGCTTGGAGTATGTCCTATGATTTTAAAGGTTTGATCCTCGCCAACTACTGCTTTAACAGTTTCTTCTTGGCCTTTATCATCAACTAATTTTACATATACAGTTTCCCCAGGCCCTGCTATTTCTTTATCTACCTTACCTGTAATGTCTAGTTTATCTTCACCATTTTTCTTAAGTTCAAAACCTTCAGTGTCGATATCAGTCTTTTTACCTTTTTGTGGTTCTTTTGGTAAATACATATTAATTTGAAATTGTATATCATCATCTGCTACCACAAGATAATCATCTTTAACTGTTGCAAGTTTTCCAACCGCAGCTAATGCACTCATACCGGTACTTGCTGCAATAGAATTTTGTAGTTTTGCCATCGCATCAACTAGTTGAGTCATGGTTTTATTGGTGTTATCTTGCATTTCAAGTGCTGAAAGTTGTGCTGTTTGAGTAAGCATTTTTTCAGTATCCATAGGATCGGTTGGATCTTGGTGTTGAAGTTCTATCAAAAGAAGCTTTAAAAATGCATCCTTGTCAAGTTCTGCTCCAGGGTTATAAATCAACCCACTATCGCCTTCTCCAGCTCTAGCATTTCCTTTTGCATTTGGCATATCTTTAGTATTAAGTGTTGCTAAAGGACCTTGAAGAGTTTGTGTATTTATATTTGACATAAAAATCCTTTTTTATATATTTTTAAAGCTTAAAGCAAAAAATGTTCCATTTAAAAATATTTTGCTAAAACCATTTCTAAGCTTGGTTTTTCTTGAATTTCTTTTTCGAAATTCACCTTATCTTCTTTATTATTGTTATTTTTTTGTTTTTGTTGATTATTTTGTTCTTTTCTTTCTTGATTATTAAAATTCATTTCTAAATTTGTAAAGCCCATATTTACAAGAGCGTTTTTAAACTCAGCTTGATGTTGTATGAAAAGATTTAAAGTATTTTGATTAGAATTAAAGCTGATGTTTAGATTAGATCCTCTTTGGACTAAGGTAACTTCTACTTCTCCAAGATTGTGTGGATTTAAAGTTATACTAAAGCGAGTTATAGGTGCTTTATAACTTTCTAGTTTGTCTTTAAATTCTTGGGCAAAATCATTGAAAGTTTCTTTCATAGGAATATTTTGATTTTTCACAAAATTATTAGAAACTCTATTCATTTCTTTCACGTAAGAATTTAAATTTTCTTCATTATGATCACTATCATCTTTTGTAAGTTCTTTGGTGTTTTTGAAAATATCGTTAAAAACATCTGTGTTTTGAGTATTTTTTTCTGTTTTTAATTGTTTTTCTTGAGTATTTAATAAATTCTCTAAATTAATTTTTAAATCTTGATTTTGTAAATTTTGAGTATTTTTTGTATTTGTTAATTCAGCTTTTAAGTCCTTTGAATTTTCTAAAACAGAACTTATTTTTTTACTAAAACTATCTTCACTGGTAGTTAATTTTTCATTTTTTAATATTTCTTTAAAATCTATTTTTTCTTTATCTTTAATTTCTTTTTTTAAGTTTGAATTTTGAGTTAGATTAATGAGTTCTATATCATTTAATTTATCATTTTTATTAATATTTTTTATATTTTTTATGTCTTTTGTTTCTTTGTTATCTTGAATTTTTTCTATAAATTTTTCTTTGAAATCTATATTTTGAATATTTTCTTTTACTTTTACATCTTTTTTTGGAAGCTCTATGTTTTTTAAAGCAGAAGAAAGTAAAGAAACACCTTCGTTTTCTTTGCTTTTTATATTTTTATTTGTATTTGGTTCTTCTTTTAAAAGTTTGGTGATTTTTTGATTGATTAAATCTTGAAAAACATTAGTATTGTTTTGTTTTGCATTTTCAAAAAAACCTTTTTTATCAAGATTTGGAAAAGCTTCTTTTAAATCTTTGATTTGTTCAAATTTTATATTTTTTATATTTAATCCAAGTTCTTTTGCTATATTAAAAAGCTCATTGATATTTTTTATATTTTTTAACTTGTGTAGGTTTTTTTCAAGAGCTAAAATAGCAGTATTATCTTGGACAAGTTTGTTTAATTTTATATCCTTGCTATCACTTTGTAAAACTTCTAGTAAAGAAAGAATTTGCATAAAATTTGCACCTTCAAAAAGTTTTAAAGCATCCTTTTCGTCTAATTGAACTTTATCATCAATGGTTTCTTTTAAACTTTCGTTTTTATTTTCTTTTTGTGGTGCTTTAAAGTCTTTTGGTAAACTTCCATCTTTTTCATCTATAGCTTGCAATAGTGAATTTAAAAATTCCTCTCCATCACTATTTGAATTAGCACTTTCTTTGCTAGGATTTTCATTTTGTGGAGCGATGCTTAGTAAGTTTAAAGCATCGCTAGCTTGGATATTTGACATTAATTAACCTACTAAAAAATTATTTTTTGCTAAATTTGGAAATAAATTTTGCAATTGCGCTGCACAATCAAGTTTTAAATTTTCATGAGAAAGATTAAAGTTTTTAAATATTACTAGTAATTCTTCTATATTTTTAGCATTTAAAACTGCATTTTCATTATGAGCATCATCCAAAATTTCACTTACTTTACTTGAAAGTTTTGCATAGTTTAGTTCTTTTTCTTCATTTGAATTTACAACTTCTAGATAATTTAAAAGTTCCATAAAATGCTTACTATTTAAAACTGAAGTTCCTTGTTTTTCTAAGTTAGCGTTAAAGATTTGAGTTCCTAGATTTGACATATTTTTCTCCTTAAAAATAATTCTTACCCAAACAAAAGCAACAAGTGTTCCAATTTAGTAATCTTAATTTTTAAGCAATTTTTTTATATAATATTAGATTTTAAATTTAAGACTTTGGAGAAAAACTTGGACAATATTAGAAATATAGCTGTTATAGCTCACGTTGACCATGGAAAAACAACAATGGTAGATGAGCTTTTAAAACAATCAGGAACCTTTAGTGAACGCGAGCAAATAGCAGAGCGTGTGATGGATAGTAATGATATAGAAAAAGAAAGAGGTATTACTATACTTTCTAAAAATACTGCTATTAATTATAAAGGCACTAAAATAAACATCATAGACACTCCAGGCCATGCTGATTTTGGCGGTGAGGTTGAGCGTGTGTTAAAAATGGTTGATGGGGTTTTGCTTTTAGTTGATGCACAAGAAGGTGTTATGCCTCAAACTAAATTTGTGGTAAAAAAGGCTTTATCTTTAGGACTTAAACCTATCGTTGTTATCAATAAAATCGACAAACCAGCTGCTGATCCTGAAAGAGTAATTAATGAAATTTTTGATCTTTTTGTGGCTTTAGAAGCAAATGATGAACAACTTGATTTTGCTGTAGTTTATGCAGCTGCTAAAAATGGTTATGCAAAGCTTGCACTTGAAGATGAAAGCACTAATATGGAGCCATTGTTTAAGACTATACTTGAGCGCGTACCTGCTCCAAGCGGTAGCGATGAAAACCCTTTACAGCTTCAAGTTTTTACTCTAGGTTATGATAATTTCGTTGGTAAAATAGGCATTGCAAGAATTTTTAATGGTAAAGTAAAGAAAAATCAAAATGTAATGCTTGCTAAGGCAGATGGTTCTAAAATCAATGGAAGAATTTCAAAACTTATTGGTTTTATGGGTCTAGAAAAAATGGACATTGAGGAAGCAGGAACAGGTGATATTGTAGCGATTGCAGGTTTTGAAGCTTTAGATGTGGGAGATAGTGTGGTAGATCCAAACAATCCTATGCCTCTTGATCCTTTACATATAGAAGAACCAACTTTAAGCATAGTATTCTCAGTAAATGATGGTCCTTTAGCAGGTACTGAAGGCAAGCATGTAACTTCAAATAAAATCGCAGAACGTCTAGAAGCGGAGATGAAAACTAATATTGCTATGAAATATGAAAGTACAAGCGAGGGTAAATTTAAAGTAAGTGGAAGAGGTGAACTGCAAATAACTATCTTGGCTGAAAATATGCGTAGAGAAGGTTTTGAGTTTTGCATGGGAAGACCTGAAGTTATCGTTAAGGTAGAAGATGGAGTTAAAACAGAACCATTTGAGCATTTGGTGATTGATGTGCCTGATGATTTTACTGGGGTTGTGATTGAAAAATTAGGTAAAAGAAAAGCTGAAATGAAAACTATGACACCAACTGGAGATGGTCAAACTAGACTTGAGTTTGAAATTCCTGCGCGTGGGCTTATAGGATTTAGATCACAATTTTTAACAGATACTAAAGGCGAGGGTGTTATGAACCATAGCTTTTTAGAGTTTCGTCCATTTAGTGGAGCAGTTGAAAAAAGAAATAATGGCGCGTTAATTTCTATGGAAAATGGTGTTGCACTAGGATATTCTTTATTTAATTTACAAGATAGAGGGGTATTATTTATTGATCCTCAAACAAAAGTATATACAGGTATGATTATAGGCGAGCATTCACGCCCAAATGATTTAGATGTTAATCCTATTAAAGGTAAAAATCTAACCAATGTTAGGGCAAGTGGTAGTGATGATGCGATTAAGCTTGTACCACCTAGAAAATTAAGCCTTGAAAGAGCGTTAGAGTGGATAGAAGAAGATGAGCTTGTAGAGGTTACTCCGCAAAATATTAGAGTTAGAAAAAGATATCTTGATCCTACTCAAAGAAAAAGAATGGAAAAGGCTAAGTCTTAATGGACTTTGAAGCCATAAGACAAGCTTTAAATAAAAGACTCAAAGCTTTACAAATTTTAGCATTTGCTGAAGCTTTGGTTATATTTTTTCTTGCTTTTCAATTTAGCAAAGATGTGATTATAGCTTTGTTTTTTGCTGTTTTAGCAGGAGTTTTGTTTTTTAGAATTTTAGGAAGAAAGCTTATGTGGGGACGCAATGAGCTTGTATTTAAAATGTGTGAGGAATTTTTAAAACAAAATAATGCTAAATTTGACAAACAAGGTTTTGATCAAAAAGATTTTGAAAAAATTGCTTTTGATTTTTCTTTAAAAACTTATCATTCTCAAAATTCTTTTGTTTTTGATGATTTTATTCTTTATGATGTGAAATTTAAAGATGATTTTGGAAATTTCTTTTGTGGAGTTTTGCTTTATAGTAAGAAATTAAAAGAAGATATCAACTCAAATGAAAGTATTTTTGAAAAAGCAAAGGATAAAGAATTTTCTACACAAAGAGTTTTGAAAAAAGATGATTATTTGCTCATAGCTAGTTTGAAAAATCCTTTTTTTGCTGATTTAAAAATTTCAAGTGAGCTAAATTTTAAACTTTTTAGAGCTAATTTAGAAAAAATTCAAGCTTTTATAAATGATTAAACAAGCTATGTTTAATCATTTTGTTCTAAATTATTAATTTCTTGTATTTTTAAATTCTCATTTTTTCCCATTAAATTTTGTATAGTTTGGATTTGCTCTTTAGAGGCATAGTTCATATCTTTTAAAACTATCCAAGTGATTTTTTGATTACAAGGCTTGTTGAGTTTATTTTTAAAGATATAAAAAGATTTAAGATTATTTGGTAATAACTCATTAGCACTTAAGCCTTGAACATAAAGTTTATCGCCTTCTTTTTTAGGAAAAGCACGGATGATTTTTTTAATAAAAGGATTTTCCGCGCCTTCTTGTAAAAGCAGTACAACTACTGCTATATCGCCTTTTTGACTTACATGGCTAAAATGAATTTCTAAAGGATAAGATTTTTTATCAATAGAAATCTTTGATGGACTATGGAAGTGAAAATGAGATAAATTATAACTTGTATTATCTAGCACGATATGGCTTCCATTGCTTGCAAAATACATTTTTATGGTATAACCATCATTCATTAAACCAAAAGAGTCATTTGAATAGTTAAATTCTAAAGAATGATTTTTATTTGTAGCTTTTTTGCTGTTTATATTAATAAAATCTTGATTTAACCCACTTTCACAATAAATCCAGTTTTTATCTAAATTTTTCCATTTATCTTTTTCTATAAAATTTTCATGTGAGACATTTTGAGGTATTTGCTCATAGGCAAAAAGCATGCTAGTGGTAAATAAACCAAAAAGTATTTTTTTTAAACTCATAATATTCCTTTTTAATATAATTATAAAAAAATATCCCCTATAAAAAGCTTATGTTTAAAAATAATTATATTAAAATTAAATATTTATCTTAAAAATTAGCAAGATTATTCTTTACCATCTTTGATGGGTACAAAAAGACATTCATCTAAAACTTCTTTACTAATCTCGCCATCTTTTTTGGTAAATTTAGTGATAAATTGTTGATTTCCTATGAGTAAAGGAGCTACTAAAATTCCATTGTTTTCAAGTTGATCAAACAATACATTTGGAATATGTTCTATATAAGCTGAGAGTAAAATTCTATCATAAGGTGCATAATTTTTCCAACCATTTTGTCCATCATCAAATTTTACATGGATATTAGCATAGTTTAGTTTTTTAAATTTTTCTATAGCGCTAATTGCAAGTTTTTCAATGCGCTCTATGGTAAAAACTCTTCTAATGAGTTTGCTTAAAATCGCAGCTTGATACCCGCTACCACAACCTATTTCTAAAACACTATCAGCATCTTTAAAATCAAGTGCCATAGTCATTTTAGCTACGGTTAAAGGTGAGCTTATCCATTGATTACCCATTAAAGGAAGCGCATCAAGTCTATAAGCATGCATTTTTAAAGGTGAAAAAATTTCTCTTGGAGTGGAACAAAAAGCTTCAAATAATTCTTCATTGATGAAAGTATTTTTGCGAATTTCTTCTGCCATAGTTTGACATTGTTTTTGTTCAAATATATGAATCAATAAGCACCCCTTGATAAAAAGTGTTATTTTATCTTAAATTTTATTTATCTAGCTTTAAAATCCTTAAGGCGTAAAAACGCCTTAAGATTAATCAAGTATATAAAGGATATTTGATCCATCTTGATAAGATAAGATGTGCATTTTGCCATCTTTAAAGAATAAACTTCTTGCATTAGTTATATTTTCTGGATAAGAAATGGTTTTTACAACTTCTTCTTTGTCTAGATCAATTACAGCAATAACATTATGCTTTTTACTTAATGCATAAATTTTACCGTCTTTAAATGCCATTGAAGTTACATAAAGATCACCTAGTGTTTTCCCTTCCTTTAAATCAGCTTTAGGAGTAAATTCAGCTGAAAGAACTCTATCTGCTAAAGAAATTTTAGAAATTACAAAAGTTTTAGCGTCTTTATTGTTTGGAACAGTTGCTGTATACATATATTTTCCATCGGTAGTTGTGCTTAAGATGTGATGGAATTTAGCTCTAACTGTATCAATTCTACCACGACCAAGATCTTTGCCTTGACCTTCGAAATTATTTGCCCCTTTCATAAAATCAGCATATTGTAAAGCCTCATTTGCATTAGGATTTTGAGCAAATCTTAAGAAAGTTTTATTAGAACCCATTAAGATGTATTTATTGTCTAGATAAGGGATAATTCCTATGATAGGGTTGATTGTAGCTGAAAAATATGGATCTAAAACAAAATCAACTTTAGTGCTAAAATTATTATCTAGGAAAAATACTTCCCATTTTGAACTTGCAACATATTCTCCATTGATATAATCAAGTGTATTGATAGCTTTAGGAAAATCAATTTTTGTTTCATTTGTTATTTTTAGATTTTCATCAATACTTGCAAATGGAGCATTGCTAATATTATTATCAAATTGAATACCTAGTTTTTCACTAGCAGGCGCAAAAGCAAAGTCAGGTTCTTTAACGTCGCGTTTTCCTAAGAAAGAAATGCTTTTCCAGCTTTTGCTCCAACCTGAATCATCCCAAATGATATATTTTGGATTTAAACTAAAACGAACCGGATCGCCTTGTCCGCTATATGGAACAGGACCAGTGCTTACAAAAGCTTGGAATACATTTGAAGCTACAATAAAAGCAACAATAACCATAGCAGCTAGATTAAATTTAGTTAATTTTCTAAAGCTAGATCCTTCCATTTCTTTTTCAAAAGAACCAAATTTTGGAGCAAAGGCAAAAATAACACCAAGTAGTAAAACTACAGCCCAAAATACCACTTCAGCCCAAAAATAAGTATGTAAACCAAAAATAGGTAAACCAAAACCTTGATCAAGATCACGGTGTGCATGGCCGCTTATATGATTAAATGATTGCCATAAACCAAAAGCTGTTGCGATTAAAAGGAAAGCTAAAAATTTACCTTTCATACCATAACGTACAACAAATAAAGCCGCTACGCCGATGAAAATCATTGATTCTCTTTGACCCCAGCAAGAAGTACAAGGGCTATCACCTAGCATATAGCCAAAGATTAAATTTGCAATTCCAACAGGCAATAAAATAACCAAAAAGCCTGCTAAGCACATTAAAAAATAAAAGAATTTAGTTTTGTTAATATCACACATATTTGCCACCTTATAGATTCATTAGGCCTAAGATTGCGCCTGATTTACGACCTAAATAGTCAAATACCATAATAGCCCATGAAATTACAAGTATAGAAAAAGCTAATTTTTCTTTTTCTGGTTTAACTATCATGAGGACTATGGCGATAAAGATTAACAAAAGTTCTAAAAACCATCATTTCCCCTTTGAAATAAAATAAAAACCGCCGATTTTACTATATTAGAATAAATAAAAATAAAATATTAAACTGAAAAAGAGATTTGATTTAAAAAGTATAAAAAAATGAGTAGTTTTGAGACTTAGAAGTCATCAAAACTTAAGCTTCCTTTGGAGTAATTTGTAACCTTGCTTTCAAAGAAATTACTCTTTTGATCATTAAATTTAGAAAAATCATCTACCCATTTAATAGGATGTTTTGCATTATAGATTTTATCAAGATTAATTGCAATTAGTCTTTGATCAACAAGATAATGAATATATTCTTCTATAATATCATCTGTAAAGCCCATGATTTGATTTTGAGTGATGTATTTACCCCATTTAATTTCAAGTTCACCTGCTTTTTTAAACATATCATAGATTTTATTTACATTGGTATCATTAAACAAATCAGGTCTTTCTTTGCGCACAGAATTAATCATATTTTGAAATAATAGCAAATGTGTAATCTCATCTCTTTGTATAAAGCGTATCATTTGTGCTGATCCTAGCATTTTCCCTGCGCGCGCTAAAGCATAAATAGCAGTAAAACCACTATAAAAATACACTCCTTCTAAGATTTGATTTGCTACCATTGCAAGTAAGAGTTTGTTATCATCTACTTCGCCAGCTAATTCTTCATAAATGCTTGAAATGAAATCATTTTTTTCTCTTAAAGTTTCATCATGTTTTTCCATTTCATAAATTAAGTCTGTATTTTCACAGATTGCTTCAACCATTACTGCATAAGATTTTGAGTGATTTGCTTCTTCATAAGCTTGTCTTGCTAAAACTGCATTGATTTCAGGTGCTGTGATGTAAGGATTAATATTATCAGCAAGGTTGTTTGTTTGAAAACTATCCATTGAGATAAGTTGAGACCAAACTAAATCATACATTCTTTTTTCTGCTACGGTTAGATTACAGCGATAATCAAGTGCATCTTTGGTTGTATCTACTTCTTTTGGAAACCAAGTATTTGCCTCCATTAAATCCCAAAGCTTTAAAGCCCAAGTGTATTTTGCTTTAGTAAAATTTAAAATCCCATGAGGATTACCATTAAATACTTTTCTATCATTTAAAGTTTCATTTGATTTTGGATTATAAATTCTTTTTCTATTCATTTTTCTACCTTTGTGACAATAACACTTTGGCTTAAAATATCATGCAAAGCCAAAGTATCTTTTCTTAAAAAACTTACCAAAAACCCAATCAATAAACCAAAACTTACGATAAAAATTATATAGCGTAAGAGTATTCTAAAAAAATTAAGTTTTTGGCCATTTTTAAGATCAATTAAATATAAATCATAAGCTTTAAGTCCAGGACTTTGAGCTTTTTTTGCTAAAAATAAGGCCTGTATAAGCCCAAAAAGCAAAGAACATAAAAAAATTATAAGTTGATTGTTTAAAAAAGCTTCTTTAGAGCCAAGTGTAAAATAAAATAAATATAAAACAGGCACATAAAGCAAAAATAGATCAATCAAAAAAGCTTTAAATCTTAAAAAGCGAGTAGCTATTTTTGCTTTAGTTTTCATTAGTTTCCACGACTACCAGGTTTGATAGCTTTGGTGCCTTTTTCACAAAGTGGACAAGCATTTGCTTCATAAATATCAAATTCGAAATTTCCTAGTGCAAAAAGTGGTAAATTTGCAGGTAGTTTTGCATTTTCTTTTCTAGGGTTGTTTAAATTTTTTACCGCGCAAAAACCACGATTTGCTAAAGCTGCAAAACCTACTACTTCCCCACCTAAGCTTTCGATGATTTTTGCACTCTCAAGTGCAGAACCACCTGTTGTAATAATATCTTCACAAACGATAAATTTTTCGCCTTTTTTTACTTCAAAACCACGTCTAAGACTCATCACTCCTTCTACGCGCTCAGTGAAAATAAAGCGTTTATTGCAAGCTCTAGCAAGCTCATAACCTGCTAAAATTCCACCCAAGGCAGGAGAACAAATGCTATCAAATTCAATGTTAAAGCTAGCAATAACTTTTGCAAGCTTCTCACAAAGCTCACCTGCTAGTTTTGGATTTTCTAAAACTTTAGCACTTTGAAGGTAAAACTCAGAGTGTTTCCCTGAGCTAAGCAAGAAATGCCCTTGTAGGTATGCCCCACAATCTTTATAAATTTGTTCTAAGTTCATTATCAAACCTTTAAAAGTTCTGCTTCTTTATTTTTAACTAATTCATCTACTTTTGCTGTGTAATTATCAGTTTGTTTTTGAACCTCATCATAAGCTTTTTTGGCTTCATCTTCTGAAATTGCTTTATCTTTTTCTAGTTTTTTAACCGCATCATTTGCGTCTTTTCTAATGTTTCTAATGGCTACTTTAGCCTTTTCTCCCATAGCTTTGGCATTTTTAGCATTTTCTTCTCTTTGTTCTCTTGTCATAGGTGGAAAGAATAATTTCACACTTTCGCCATCATTGTTTGGATTTACTCCTATATTTGCTGCAGCTATGGCACTTTCTATAGCTTTTAGCATTGATTTTTCCCAAGGAGTAATGCTTATGGTTGAAGCATCAGTTGCTAAAACTGTTGCTACTTGATTAAGTGGGGTTGCACTACCATAATAATCTACATGAATATGATCAAGTATGTTGATATTTACTTTACCGGTTCTTATAGTGGTAAAATCTTTTTTTAAGGCCTCTAAACTTTTATCTGATTGTTGTTTTTGCTTGGTATAAATTTCATTTAGCATGGTTTATCCTTTTTATTTGCTAGTGTTACTTTCGCTAATTGGGGCACTTGGTGCAACTGGAATGCTAGTTGTATTTGTTTCAGGTGCTTTTGGTAAAATTTGTTCTGCTTTTTCAGCAAGTGAGTTAGAGTTAGCATTATTATACATATAGCTAAGGGCAATTGTATTAGCAATAAGTAAAACACCCATTACAAAAGTAAATTTAGCTAAAAACCCCGCAGGACCCTTTGCTCCAAATAAACTTTCATTGCTTCCGCTATATGCTCCAAGTCCTATACTTGAGCTTTTTTGTAATAAAACCGCAATACAAATAATCACAACAATTGCAAATTGCAAAATAATTAAAAGAGTAGTCATGAATTTTCCTTATTGAAAATAAAATGAGTATTGTAACTTAAAAAGTTTGATAAAAACTTGAAAGAGGTAAATAAAATTTGCGAGAAAAAATCTCGCAAATTTTTATCTGCTATTAAAGCTTCTTAAAATATTAAGAAGAGAGATGAAAAGGTTGATAAAATCAAGATAAAGTGCAACTGCGCCTTCGATTGGTGTTTCATAGTTTCCTCTAATGATGTTTTGAGTATCATAAAGAATGTAAAAAGAAAATAAAATTGCACCAATACCAGAAATAGCTAAACTCACAAGTGAGCTTTGGAAAAATAGATTAATTAAAGAAGCTACTACGATAACGATTAAAGCTATAAAAAGCATTTTTCCCATCATAGTGAAATCTCTTTTTGTATTCATAGCAAATACACTTAAAGCACCAAAAGCTACTGTTGTTAAAGCAAAAGCTTGAGCGATGATGCTAGCCCCTGCAGGAAGTGCTAAAACTGAATATAAAAGTGGTGTTAAAGTAAGCCCTGAAACAAAAGTAAAGGCAAAAAGTAAAATTAAATTAAGCGGAGCTTCTCTTTTTTTCCATTGTAATGCAAACAATAAACCAATTTCAACAATAAATAAAATCCAAAAAGTTGCTTGAGATTGTGCAAATAAATGCGCTAGGGCAAAAATTCCTATGTAAGCGCCCACTGTTGCAGCTAATAATGAAGCAGCAAAAAGCTGATAAGTTTGTTTTATAAAAATGCTTAAATCACTTCTAGCATAACCTTCAAATTCTTGAGTTTTAGAGTTAGAATAATCTCTATCATAAAGACTCATTAAAATCCTCCAATAATTTTTAAAACCAAAATTTACAAAAAAAAGATAAATGAAAGATTAAAACTACATAAAAATATAACAAAAAATAAATTTATTGATTTGGTTTAAGTAAAAATAATTTTAGTATAATGTCTTGTTAAAATACAAAAAAGGACTATTTTTGAAAGACTTGATCGATGGTGCTTTAAAATTTATGCAAGAAGATTTTAAAGAGCATGCAGAGCTTTTTGAAAGTTTAAAAAACAAGCAAAATCCTCATACGCTTTTTATAGGTTGTGCTGATTCAAGAGTGATACCAAACTTAATCACTAATACAGGTCCAGGCGAGCTTTTTGTTGTAAGAAATATAGGCAATATCGTTCCACCTTATAGAGTCGGGGATGATTTTTTAGCAACTACTTCAGCTATTGAATATGCTTTTAATTCTTTACATATAAAAAATATTATAGTTTGCGGTCATAGTAATTGCGGAGGCTGCGCGGCTTTATATGCAAACGAAAATGATTTAAAAAATATGCCTAATGTCAAAAAATGGCTTACTTTGCTTGAGCCTATAAAAAATAATGTTTTAAAGATTGCAGGTAGTGATTTAGCTATGCGTTCTTGGATGACTGAAAAAATGAATTTGGTAAATTCTTTGCAAAATTTATTAACTTATCCAGGCGTTGAAGAAGCTTTAAATAAAAAAGAAATTGAACTCCATGCTTGGTATTACATCATAGAAACGGGTGAAATTTATGAGTATGATTTTAATTTTGAAAATTTTGTTTTAATTCAAGAGAGAGCGAGAAAACCATGAAAAAGATTTTTAGTATTATTTTGTTTTTTTTATTTGTTAATGCTTTATATGCACAAGAAAAAAACGCTTTAGAGGATAAAAATAGTATTTTTGCCCTAGTACAAAATTACATAGAGCTAAATTTACTTTTAGAAAGCTTTAAAAATAGCGATACAAATAGCAGTGAATTTCAAGATAATATTAAAGAAATAGAAAAACAAAAAGCTGCAATTTTAACTACTTTACCTTTAAAAATGGTATCTCAAAAAATTGATGATAAAGAGGCGAAAGACTTTTTGCAAACTAAAAATGCTTTGCAAAAAAGTGTTGAAAATGCTCAAGCTAAGAAAAGATATTATGATTACGTGGATAATAAAATTAAACTTTTAAATTTAACCTCTGCAGAACATTTTTACCTATGTATCTTTGAATTAGAAAAAGTTTTTATCGAAGGAGCACAAAGTCAGACTATAAGAAGCATTATTGATAAAAGTATTGATTCGCTCAAAGAAGATATGGTTTTTAATTTTACCTTAGATAAAGAAAAAATTAATGATATTACTCAGCTTAGAACCTTAGAAATCAATGAAAATAATTTAAGAAATGCTATTAAATCTTATAATGAAATTTTAGTTTATCTAAGAAACAATGCAAGCTTGCTTGAAACTAACTTTTTATTTACAGGTTTGGGTTTGCAAAATGCGATTAATTATATTAATGAACAAACTTCTATTAGTAGCGTAAATCTTGGAAAAATAGTCATTTCTATCGCTGTAATTGTCTTTTTTTATTCTTTGAAATTTTATCTAGCAAAGATTTTATATTTTATGCTTATACGCTTATTTGGAAAAAATTCAGCTAATATGGAGATAAAAACTCATTTTCTAGAAAAACTTCAAGGGCCGGTAGGTTGGTTTTTATTTGCTTATGCTATAGGAATTTGTTTTACTATTTTTTACTATCCTGCGCCTGTTGATATAAGAATTAGCAATATTTTATCTATTGCTTATGTTATTTTAACTGCTTGGCTTGTGATAAATATCTTTGATAGTTATGGCATGGTGATTGTTGCAAAGCTTGCTGAAAAAAGTGGTAAGCGTGAAGTGGTTAATTTAATCATTAAAATTTTATATTTTATCATTATAGTAATAGCTGTTTTATTTGTTTTAGCGCACTTAGGATTTAATATTTCAGCATTAATTGCGTCTTTAGGTATTGGTGGTTTGGCGGTGGCATTAGCAGCTAAGGATATTATCGCAAATTTCTTTGCTTCTGTGCTTTTACTTTTTGATAATAGTTTTAATCAAGGCGATTGGGTGGAAATTTCAGGTATAGAAGGAACCATAGTAGAAATTGGACTTAGAAAAACCACCATTAGAACTTTTGATAATTCTTTAGTATTTTTACCAAACTCAACCATCATGGGAACAAATATAAAAAATTGGAGCAAAAGAAAAATAGGACGCCATGTAAAATTATTTATCGGTGTCACTTATGATGCAAGACCTGAGCAACTTGAACAATGTGTAGAAGATATAAGATATTTATTAGCAACTAGTCCTTTGATAGCCCAAGTTGATGATAGCGCGTTAAATCATGGTGGAACGCGTGCTAGATACAGACAAAATTTAGTTTCAGTAAATGACTTAGAAGGGTATAAAAATAACACTTATGTGGCTGTGAGTGGTTTTGGTGCAAGTTCTATTGATATAGAAGTATATTTTTATACCAAAGCAGTAGATGCAGGTGGTTTTAGAGAGGCAAGACAAAGTATTTTGCTTGAGTTAATGAAAATTGTTGAAAGAAATAAACTCAGCTTTGCTTTTCCTTCGCAAAGTCTTTATATAGAAAAAATCAATAAAGAAGACAAAGAAGAGCTATTATCTTAATAAGCTCGTCTTTGATCATCGCATTCAACTATAATTTTTTCAGCGATGATAATACTTCCATTTTTACTGCCTTTAATTTTAACAAGGCTTCCTTTTTTTAAATCTTGTACATTAGCTTGTTTTTTATTGCTTCCAAAAATTCCACAACCATAAACATCAATACGTGTTTGGGGTAAAATTGTGATGATTAAATTATTGTCAAAACTTGTTTGAATGCTTATTGTGTGAGCTGTGGTATTTTTTAAGATGCCTTGAACTTTATAAGCAAATGCAAAAGTGCTAATGCAAACTAGTATAAGAAAAAAACGCATTAAAATAACTCCTTTTTAGGAGTTATTTTACTTAATAAGCTCTTTTTTTGCATTCGATTTTGATTTCTTTAGCAGTTATATTTTGAACTTGATTTGGTGTTTGTGGATTTGGTGTTGTTTGAGCATAGCCATGGAAAACTTCAGCTTCTATAAAAGTTCCTACTTTTAAATCTCTAAAAGTGCCGTATTTATCCATACCAAAAATACCACAATCATCCATATCAATTTCAGTATTTGGTAGAATTTTTACATTCATTTTTTGACCGTAAGTGGTGTCAATTAAAATGGTTTTTGCACCATCATTTACATCTACTATCACTCCATAAATTCCATCTGCATAAGCAAGACTTGAAAGACCTAAAACTGTTAATAATGTAGCGATTTTCTTTTTCATTTTTTCTCCTTTATTTTTTATGCAAGAATTATATAATTTTTTGAGTGAAGCAAGAGTGAATTTAGATATAATTTAAAAAATTTACTAAAATGAGGTATTTATGAGAGGGTTTTTACATTGTTTTTTTGCATTTTTGCTTGCAAGTTTATTGTTTGCTTGTTCTAAAAATGAAGTTAAAAGCTCTGCTATAAGAGCTTATGGTTTTAATGAAAACACGCAAAGTATTTTTATAGAGTTTAATACTAATATTATTAATCAAGAAATAGGCGTTATAAAAGAAAGAGAAATTATTGTTAATAATCAAAAGACAAAAGTAAAATATGAGCTTGAAACGCCTACAAGATTGAATATTTTTACAGCTTTAAAAGCAAATCAAGCATATGATATTTTTATGGATTTAAATGATATTTTAGCAAATGAAAAAGTGCAATTAAAAGTCCAAACTCCTTTTGAAAAACTAGATATTAAAGGATATTTTCAAAATATTTCAAATGATGAGAGTGTATTGCTTTTAAATATTCAAAGTTTTTATACTCTTAATAAAGATGAATTGTTAAAAGCTATTAAAATTACTGCACAAGAAAAAAAAATTCAAATAGATAAAATCATCATCCAAGGTGATATAGCAAGTATATATTCTAAAGCACTAAGTATCAAAAATACTAATACTAATGTAAAAGTAGTTTTTGATAAAGAAATTTTAGGTTTAGAGAAAAATATAGATTTAGAGTATATTTTGCTTGCAAAGAGCGAATTTGTTTTTCAAAATGCAAATATAGTTAATAAAAACATAGAATTGCTTTTTTCTCAAAATATTTCACAAGATCAGAATTTAAAAGAATTGATTTTTATTACCCCAGAAGTAGATTTTAAGGCATTAGCTTTTGGAAATAAAATCAAGCTTACAGGTAATTTTTCCCCAAATAAAACTTATGAAATTCAACTTGCTCAAGGGATTAAAAGTGCTGATGGAATTAGTACAAAAGAAAATTATAAAACTCAAGTAAGTTTAAAAGACTATGAGCCTGCTATAAGTTTTACAAATCAAGGGGTATTTTTATCTAGCAAAGCGAGTAAAAAAATAGCTTTTAAGAGTATGAATGTTAAAAAAGTTCGTTTGGAAGTTCATCAAGTATTTTCAAATAACTTAAGTGAATATTTAAGATATAAAAATCTTCAAGGTGCTAAAAATTTAAGCGATTATGATAGTGATATTTTTTCAGAGAGTGATTATACTAGTGAAATAGTGTTAAAAAAAGATTTTGATATAAAAAATACCAAAAATCAGTGGCAAGAAAATGAGATAGTGTTAGATGGTTTAAAAGATTTAAGCGGTGTGTTTATAGTCAAGCTTTATTTTAAAGAAGAAGATGTTGATTATGTTTTTGATGAGGGAATGGAGAGTTGGAAAAAATATAGATTTTTTAATCAAAAAGCAAAAGTAAGTAAGAACTTAATTTTTTCAGATATAGCTTTGATTGCTCAAAATTTAAATAAAAAGCTTTTTGTAGATGTGAGAGATTTTACCACGCAAAAGGCTTTAGGTGGGGTTAGGGTTGATGTTATTAGCAAAAGCAACCAAGTTTTAGCTTCTAAAATGAGTGATGATAATGGTTTGGCTGTTTTTGATGGTATTGATGAATCAAAAGCTTTATTTATCATTGCTTCAAAAGATAAACAAGCTTCTATTTTGCGCTTAAGTTTACCTTTATTATATGATGGTTTTGATGTAGATGGTTTTGATTTAACTTCTCAAAATAAAGTATTTATTTACACAGAAAGAGGGGTTTATAGATCAGGTGATGATATCCATTTAACTATGGTTGCAAGAAATGATAAAGGAGTTGTTAATCATCCTATATTTTTAAGTTTTTTTGATCCACGTAATAAAAAGCTTTTAGATAAAATCAAGCTTGAACCTTTGAGTAATGGAGCTTTTTATAAAAAGATTTCACTTGATCAACAAGCTTTAAGTGGAGTGTATTTAGCTAGGGTTGAATTTGCAAATACGATTTTTGATAAAGAAATTTTAGTACAAAATATAGTGCCAAATCGTATAAAAGTATCCATGCAAGCTCCAAAAAGTATAAAAGAAAATGAAAAATTAGATTTTAATATTAGCTCAAAATATCTTTTTGGAACACCAGCAAGTAATTTACAATATCAAGCTGATTTATTTGTAAGTAAAAAAGATTATAAAAATTCAAAATATCCAGAATATATTTTTTCAAATCCTAGTGTTTTAGTGCAAAAATATCAAGATAATTTAAAAGGCATTTTAGATGAAAGTGGCTTTGTAAAGCAAGAGTTTGCTTTAAAAGATTTTTTTAAAAATACTCCATATAATCTTGAAGCTAACATAAGGGCTAGGGTTTTTGAAAAAGGTTCAAGATCGGTTGAAGCGCTTGTGAATTCACAAGTGATATTGCATGAGTATTTTGTGGGTATTAAGCGTTTAAAAAATCACTATTTAAGCTCGGGTTCTACAATTAATTTTGAAGCTATTGTGAGTGATTTAGATGAGAATTTGATAGCAAATAGGGAGATTAAATATACTATTTATGCAAATGATTATTCTTGG
Source organism: Campylobacter sp. 2352 PW (assembly GCF_024723575.1). Lineage (NCBI taxonomy): Bacteria > Pseudomonadati > Campylobacterota > Epsilonproteobacteria > Campylobacterales > Campylobacteraceae > Campylobacter > Campylobacter sp. 2352 PW. The sequence continues at coordinate 6,918 of NZ_JANQCX010000011.1, read as the reverse complement.
TGGTGGGATTATGATAATTATGATGATTTTTTAAAATCACTCAAAAAAGATAAAAACACACAAATCATTACCCAAGGAAGTATTTTAAGTAAGGATAAACCGGTTAAAATAGAATTTGATCCCAAAGAATATCATGGTGAAATGTTCATAGAACTTGAAGATGTACAAAGTAAAACAAGCACAGGAGAGTTTTTTTATATTAGTAGTTTTGGTGCGCCAAGTAATGCTGATATAGTGAGTTCTTTAAAAATAAAAAGTGATAAAAAAGAATACAAGCCAAATGAAACAGCTTTTATAGAATTTGAAAGTGTTAAGGGTGCAAAAGCTATTGTTACTTTAAATGATAATGCAAAGGTTTTAAAACGCTTTGTGATAGATACGCATGAAGATATTACAAAGGTTGAAATTCCTATTCTTAAAGAATATATGCCAAATGTTTATGTGAGCGTGATTTTACTTCAAGATTATGATCAATATACCAACGATAGAGCCTTAAGACTTTTTGGCGTGGTGCCTTTAAATGTAGTAGATGAGCAAAGTAAAATCGAGCTTGATTTAAAAGTACCGGATAAAATCATGCCAAAACAAGATTTTGAAGTAGAAATTCAAAGTAAAAACAAGCAAAGTTATACTTATACTGTAGCTATTGTAGATGAGGGCTTGCTTGATGTGAATGCTTTTAAAACCCCAGATATTTGGGGGTATTTTTATCAAAAAACACGCTTTAACATGAGCATATATGATACCTATGATAAAATCATTGCTAAAAATATTTCTAATGCTTCTAAGGTATTAACTACGGGTGGTGATGTTTTCTTAGAAAGTAGAGCAAATAAAAGCAAAAATGATGAAAAAGCAAGACGCTTTAAACCTGTTGTATTGTTTCAAGAGCCAGTACAAAGTGATGAAAATGGTTATGCAAAATTAAAATTTAATATGCCATCATACTTAGGTTCGGTTAGAGTTATGGTAGTGGCAAGCAACTTAGCAGGTTTTGGTAGCGCTTCTAAAGATATCCAAGTTAGCGCACCTGCTGTAATGCTTGAAACTTTGCCAAGGGTTTTAAGGCCTGATGATGAGTTTAAGCTTTTGGTACAAGTATTTAAAGTAGATGATGATGTAAAAAATGCAAAACTTAAATTAAAAACAAAAAATTCACTCATAAATTTTGAAAACGATGAAATTTTAATTGACTTTGGTAATGAAAAAAGCAAAGATATTTATGTTAATGCAAAAGTAAATTCAAACAAGCTTGGAGTAGAAGAAATAGAGTTAAGTTTAAATGCAAAAGATTACACCTATACTCAAAATACGCAAATTGACATAAAAGCGCTAAATACCATTACTTATGAGGGTAAATCTTTTAAAATTCCTGCAAATACTTCTATGGAGTTTAAAATCACACAAGATTATATTAATCCAGTGGCGTTTTTAAGTGTGAGTTCTAAGCCTATTTTAAATATAAATCATAGATTAAAATACTTGCAAAATTATCCTTATGGATGTATAGAGCAAAGCACTTCAGCAGTTTTACCACAACTTTTTTTACAAAAACTTGATCAAGGGACAAATGAGCAAAAAAATATTAACAATATCAATGCATTGTTAAGTAAATACGCAAATTTTCAAACTGCTAATGGCGGCTTTGCTTATTGGCAAGGACTTAAAGATTCTGATGCTTGGGGAAGTAATTACGCGGGTATGTTTATGATTTTAGCTAAAGAAAGAGGTTATTATGTGAGTGAGGGAATGTTTAAAGCATGGCTTGATTATCAAAAACGTTATGTTTTAAAAACTCAAATAAATAAAGAAATTAGAATAAATTCTTTATATCTTTTAGCTTTAGCTAAAGAGTCAAATTTAAGCATAATGAATGCCATTTATGAAGATAGTACTTATTTGCAAAGCCTAAATAATGTAAGTCTTTGGCAACTTAGTGCAGCTTATAAATTAGCAGGTTTTGATGAGGTAGCTTTAAATATAGCTAAAAATTTAAGCACAAAGCCTGATGAAAAAGCTAATTATACTCACACCTATGGATCTTTTCTAAGAGATGAAGCTATTATTGCAAATGCGTATAAAATAATCTATGGTAAAGATAATGATGAATTATTAGATGATATTAAAAAAACTTTAGAAAGCCAAGCTTGGCTTAGTACTCAAAGCACAGGTTATGCTTTATATGCTTTGGCAAATAGTTTTAGTGATGAAAACTCTAAAACTATCAATGCAAGAGTAAAAATTAATGGTGAGGATAAAAAGCTCAATACGAGTTTTTCTAAATTTGAGTTTAATCAAGGCAGCGCTTTGATAGAAGCTAAAGAAGATACTTATGTACATTTTGGAGTAGAGGGTATTAAAAAAGGTATTGCCGAGCCTTTTGCGCAGCGTATGTATATAGAAAGAAGTTTTTATGATGAAAATGGAAATGAAATAGATGAAAGTGCTATAAAAAGTTCTCAAATTTTTTATATGAAATTAAAAATATCAAATAAAAATTATCCAGGCGCTTCTAATATAGCTTTAACTCAAATTTTACCAAGTGGATGGGAGATAGTGCATGATCTTTTAGATGATGAAACTCCTGATTTTGTGAAAAATTCTTATTATGATTTTGTCGATATAAGAGATGATAAAATCATGTATTTCTTTCCTTTATATTCTGATGAATCAAGAGAATTTTTTGTGAAATTGAGTGCTGTTACTCCAGGTGTTTATACTTTGAGCGGAGCTTATGCTGAGGCAATGTATGATAATGCTTATAAAGCTTTAAGTGAGAGCAAAAGAGTCAAAGTAGTGCAGTGAAAATCAAAATAAGCCTTGCAATATGCTTTTTAAGCCTATGTTTTTACATAGGCTTAGTTTATTTTAGTTTTGATAGCAAGGATTTATTTAAAGGCACTTATAGCAAGGTTTTACTTGATAAAAACAAAGAAATTCTTAGTGTATTTTTAGATGCTAATGAACAATGGCACTTAGAGAGTGATTTTATACCACAAAAATTAAAAAGTGCAGTTATTTTGTATGAAGATAAAAATTTTTATTCTCATTATGGAGTAGATTTTTTAGCACTTATAAGAGCTTTTATAAATAATCTTTTTTCAAGCAAAAGAAGTGGTGCAAGTACAATTTCTATGCAAACAATCAAACTTCTAGAGCAAAATAAACGTACATATTTTAATAAATTTAACGAAATCATCAAAGCTGTTGCTTTAGAAAGTGCTTATGAAAAAGATGAAATTCTAAAGCTTTATTTAAACAATGCCCCTTATGGAGGAAATTTAGTAGGTGTTGCAAGTGCGGGGTTGTTTTATTTTGAAAAAGATTTAAAAGATCTTACTTGGAGTGAAGCAGCCTTGCTTGCTGTGCTTCCTAATAATCCAGGTTTGATTAATCTTGAAAAAAACAAAGATAAACTTTTAAAAAAACGTAATGATTTGCTTGATAGGCTTTTTGAAAAGGGATATTTTTCTAAAGATATTTTAACTCTTGCAAAGGCTGAAAAACTTCCTAGTTTTAAAGCAAGAAAAAACTTAGCTCCGCATTTAGCGCGTAGACTTTTAGCGGATAAAGAAAAAATCATTTCTAGTATAGAAAAAAAAATTCAAATCAAATTTGAAGAAAAAGCCAAAGAATATTCTTATAAATTAGAGCAAAAGGGTATAAAAAATTTAGCTATATTATTAGCAGATACCAAAACAAATAAAGTTTTAGCTTATGTAGGATCTAATGATTTTTATGATTTTGCAAGTTTTGGTCAAGTTGATGGGGTGATGGCAAAGCGTAGTGTGGGTTCAACCTTAAAACCTTTGCTTTTTGCTTTTGCCATAGATGAGGGGTTTATAGTGCCTGAATCTTTAATGCTTGATGTGCCTACATTTTTTTCTAATTTTGCTCCGCAAAATGCAAATAAAAAATATCATGGTTTTATTAGCGCAAAAGAATCTTTGCAAAAATCACTTAATATCCCTTTTGTAAGCTTGCTTGCAGAATATGGGTATGAGAAGTTTTTTTATAAACTCAAAGATATTTTAGGTTTTGAAGATGAAAATTTTAAAAAATACGGACTTTCTTTGATTTTAGGTACAAAAGAATTTAGTTTAGAAGATATGGTAAAAATTTATCTGGGACTTGGAAATTATGGAAATTTTAAAGAGCTTTTGTATGAAGAAAATACATTTGTTAAAAAAGATAAAAAACTTATTAGTGATGGAGCAAGCTTTTTAACCTTACAAACCTTAAAGGATTTAGATAGAGTAGGTTTAAGACAATATGATTTTAATACTATCATCTCTTGGAAAACAGGTACAAGTTATGGTAGAAAAGATGCCTGGGCTATAGGAACTTCTCCAAAATACACTTTAGGAGTATGGGTTGGAAATTTTAATGGCGAAGCAAATGCAAATTTATATGGTGTGAGTATAGCAGGAGAATTGTTTTTTGAGCTTTTAGCTTTACTTGAGGGAGTTAATTTAGAATTTGAAAAACCTAGTGATTTGGTTACTATAAAGATAGAAAATCAAACAGGGTATAGATATGATTATAAATTTGATTTTAAAGAGGTGCTTTACCCACAAAGTGCAAATGTTTTAAGGACTTCGCCATTTTTAAAAGAAGTTTTTATGTATAAAAACAAAGAAGTTGATTCTTTAGATGAAAATTTCATCCATGCAAAGAAAAAGATTATATTAAATTTACCTTCTAATGCACAAGCTTTTTTTGCAAAAGAAAGGCAAAATTTGCAAAATTATAATCAAAATTTAAAAATTATTTATCCATTAAATAATCTTAATATCATTTTACCAAAAGATTTAAAAGGTTCACAAAAATTATTAATAAAGCTTACAAATCCTAGAAAAGAAAAGCTTTTTTGGTATTTAAATCAAGAGCTAATTTTCGAAGGTAAGGAAGAATCTTTGGCCTTAAATTTAAAAAAAGGTAAATATACTCTTAATATTATTAGCGAAAATGGACAAAGTGATTTTATAACTTTTAATATATTTTAAATATAAATGGCAAAAAATACTAACTAAAAATCAATTACAATTATCTATATTTTATAGTATTTTAGGTGTTAAAAAATAAAAGTGATTACAATTATTATAAAATAAATAAAAATAAAATAATTTTTTATATTTTTTTAATAAAAATTATTTATAATAACAAGAATATTTTACCACTTAATATCTAAGGAGAGAAAATGCGAAATTGGAGTCTTGGTGCAAAAATTGTCTTCGTGGCAATTATTACTGTTATTTTAATTTTGAGTGCTTTGTCTTTGCTTATTATTAACAGATCTACTGCTATTTTAAATACGCAGATAGAAAATACACTTACAGCTTCTGTACATCGCTATGGAAATCAAGCTGAAGCAAGTATCAAGTCTTTATTTGTAAGCGCTATTGGTACTCAAAGAACACTAAACAATCTTATTTCAGAAGGTGCTATAAACCCAAAAAGGATAGAAAATATTCTAGGGGAGGCTATTGATGCAAACCGTGATGTGGCTTATGGTTATTATTATTTGCAAGATGGTTCTGTATATAAAAATTTAGGCGTTGATACAAAATACTTTACAAATAATAATGAATTTATGATTTTGATGAAAGATAATGACGCAAATAATGCTGGCGGTATGCAAACTATAGCAGCAAGTGAAGAAATAGCTTCAACACAAGCTATTAAAAATTTAATGGGTGGTGATAAACTTTATTTTGGTGAACCAAGATGGTATAACATCCAAGGTAATAAATTTTTAGGACTTAATGTAGCTGCACCTATTGTAAATAAAGAAGGCAAGGCAATAGGTGTTGTTGGTATGCTTTATGATCTTAAACCTATTGCAGATTTTTTAAATGATCCATCAAGATCAATTTATCAAGGAGCAAGAAGGATTTTAATAGCAAGCAATGGTGTTATAGCTACACATCCAAATGCAGATTTTGTTACGAAGAAAATTACGGATGTTAATAAAAATGCAGCTCATGTGATAGAAGCTCAAAAAACTATCCATGCAGGAGCTATTGATTATATAGCAGATGATGGTAGTGAATATCATGGAGCTATAAGGGTATTTGAAGTGTGGCCAAATACTGGAATTCATTGGGCTATGTTGGCTGTTGTGCCTAATGAATCTGTGTATGCACCAATCGTAGATCTTAGAAATATCATCTTGGTAAGTTCTGTTATAGCGGTTATTTTTATCGTGATTGCAATCAGTATTTCTGTAAAAAGAATTGTTTCTATTAGAGTACAAAGACTCCAAAGTCATTTAATGAAATTTTTTAGATACCTAAATCATGAGGTTGCAACAGTAGAAGTTTTAAAACCTAGATATAATGATGAAATAGGCAAAATGGCTGGTGTGATTAATGATAATGTTCAGTATATTCAAACTTGCTTGGAAAAAGATGACATTACTGTGCAAAATATTTTAGAAGTTTCTTGTGAAATAGAAAAAGGATATTTCACTCAAAGAATAGAGGCAAATCCTGTAAATCCAAAACTTGTAGAATTAAAAGAAGTATTAAACAAAATGCTTGAGGATATGGAATTAAAAATAGGTAGGGATTTAAATGAAATAGAAAGAGTTTTTGCAAGTTTTAAAAATCTTGATTTTTCCGATAAGCTTGAAAATGCAGAAGGTGAGATAGAAAAATCACTTAATGCAGTAGGCGCAGAGATTAGAAAAATGCTTCAAGCTTCATTAAGTCAAGGTGAAATGCTTCAAACTAAAGCTGATGCTTTAAAAGAGAGTGTTTTAAAACTTAATGATGGTGCGCAAAAACAAGCCGATTCTTTACAAGAAAGTGCCGCTGCAGTTGAAGAAATGAGTGCTTCTATGAATGCAGTAGCAGCAAGAACTGAAGAGGTTATTAAGCAAAGTAGTGATATTAAAGATGTAACCGATGTTATTAG
>NZ_JANQCX010000010.1:0-36835 GCF_024723575.1 Campylobacter sp. 2352 PW | reverse complement strand
AGTTAATGAAGGATTTTAAGCAAACTCCATCTACATTTAATTCATAAGCTTTTTTCAGGTTATTTTTTAAAGTATCAAGCAAAAATAAAATTTTAGAATCAAACATATAAAACTCGGCCATCTTTGATGCAATTTTTGCCAAATTTTCATCTTTTATTAAAATGTATTTTGCACCCAATGCATTAGAAAGTAAAATTTCTTCTTCGTTTTTAACAAAAATACCAAAATCTACTTTTTCATCTTTTGCATTTTTAATAACCGATTCATCATATTCAAAACAATTCACATTGGTTTTAATAAAAATATTTTCATAATGACTAAATTTTTGCATATTTATCAAAGGATGTCCAAAAATTAACATAGCTTTTCCTTTACTTTTAAAAGACAATAATTTCTAAAACCGCGGTTGAAAATTTTATAATCTTTCATTCCTTGTAGTTCATCATAAACCTCGCTACCTTTATAAAGCAAAAATGAAGTTTTTTCATCATAAAAACCATTTGAAATTTCAATCAAAGGTTTTATATCCATCAAAGCCCTTGATGTGATTAAATCTACTTTGAAAGGTGGATGATTTTGTAATTTTTCTTTTATGATATTTATATTTATCAAATTAAGCTCAGTTTTAATCACTCTTAAAAAAGAAGCCTTTTTAATACTAGGTTCAAATAGAAAAAAATTACTATTTTCCAAAATACATGCTAAAAATATTGCAGGAAAACCAGCCCCACTTCCAACATCAACAACCTTTTTTTTATCAATCAAATCACAATAGTCTAAAATTTTTATACTATCGATAATATTGTCGTCTATGTTTTCAAGATGAGTTAGATTATGCACAGCATTAAATTTTTTTAACAACTCTTTATAAAGCGCGATTCTTTGGTAAAAATCATCTTTATTTGCAAAATCTTTTAAAAAATTTAATTGCTCTTCATAAATTTTCAATTTAAATGCCCCATTTGCGTATGTTTAATTTCCAAATAATCTTTATTAAAACGATTTGCTTCAATTAAAATAGGAATTCTTAAATTTACTTTCCCTTTTAAAGAGCTAAGTTTTTCAGGATTATTAGTCAAAAGATTAATCTTAGTAATCTGATAATGTTTAAGCATAAAATCTACTATTTCATAACTACGCTCATCTGCTTTAAATCCCAATTGATGATTTGCCTCTATAGTATTAAAACCCTTATCTTGCAAAGCATAAGCATTAATTTTATTAAAAAGTCCTATACCTCTTCCTTCCTGTCTTAGATAAATCACCATACCACCATGCTCTTGGATATATTTTAATGAAAAGTCAAGTTGCTCACCGCAATCACATTTTAAACTTCCTAAAACATCACCTGTTAAACATTCTGAATGGATTCTAATATTAACTTCTTTTTCTAATTTTCCTTTAAAAATACAAAGATGTTCTTTGTCATTTTCTTTAAAACTTTGTATATTAAATTCTCCAAAACGAGTGGGAAGTTTTGCTATTTCAGAAATTTGAATAGTCATTATTTTCTTCACCTTTTTACAAAAAATATGCTAGAATTTAAGCAATTTTAACAAACAAAAAGGAAATTTATGTTTAAACGCTTTAGAAGATTAAGACTAAATGAGAATATTAGAAGTCTAGTAAAAGAAAATACTTTAAATTTAGATGATTTAATCTACCCCCTTTTTGTTGTAAATGGTACTAATATTAAAAATGAAATCGCATCTATGCCAGGTGTGTTTCAAATGAGCTTAGATGAAATTTTAAAAGAATGCGAAGAACTAATTAGTCTTGGTATTAAAGCTATTATTTTATTTGGTGTGCTAGAAAGTTCTAAAAAAGATAGCTGTGGAAGTGATGCATTGAGCGATGATGGTTTGATTGCTACAAGTCTAAGAGCTATTAAGGCAAAATTTCCTAATTTAGTAGTGATTACCGATCTTTGTTTTTGTGAGTATACTGATCATGGTCATTGTGGTATTATTGATCCAAAAAGTAAAAGCGTGGATAATGATTTAACTTTAGAAATTTCAGCCAAACAAGCTCTAATTCATGCCAAAAATGGCGCTGATATGATAGCACCAAGCGGTATGATGGATGGCATTATTGAAACTTTAAGAAAAACTTTAGATGAAAATGGTTTTGAGAATTTACCTATTATGGCTTATTCTACTAAATTTGCCTCAGCTTATTATGGACCTTTTAGAGATGTGGCTGATTCTGCACCAAGCTATGGGGATAGAAAAACCTATCAAATGGATTTTGCTAATGGTAAAGAAGCCTTATGCGAGAGCTTAGAAGATGAAAAACAAGGTGCTGATATTTTGATGGTTAAACCAGCACTTGCGTATTTAGATGTAGTTAAAGATATAGCAAATCATTCCAAACTTCCACTTTGTGTATATAATGTAAGTGGTGAATATGCTTTATTAAAAGCAGGTCAAAAAGCAGGTGTGATTGATTATGAAAAAATAGTACTTGAAACCATGCTTGCATTTAAAAGAGCAGGAGCTAAGCTTATCATAACTTATCATGCAAAAGAAATTGCAAAATTATTAAACAAGGAGTAAGATTGGATAGTCTAAGTAAAAAAAGTTCTCAAGATATCATCAATGAATTATCAAATTATTTGGGTATAGAAAAACACAATCAAACCATATTTCATCTAACTCATATAAACGAAAAAGAAAAAAAATTAAGCTTAAAAAATGGCCATGAATTAGCACCTGAACCATGGTTTATAGTAGATGAAAATGGCGAAGTTAAAACTATGTTTTCAGTAAAAACCCTAATTGAGTTTTTACAAAATGCCAAAGAGGTGCAAAAAGATAATTTTGAACTCAAATTAGAAAAGGCTATTTATCAACAAATTCCTATTGATTTTAACGATGTTTGGACAGTTGCTATGGATGAGATTAAACATCAAGTTACCAAAGGCGTAAAAGAAGTAAATATTGATTTAGATCAACTAATTAGCAATATTCATGCTAAACATCCTAATTTGTTTATTAACATGAAAGAAATGATGCAAAAGGTAAAACCAAATGAAAGATTATAAAAGCTTTGTTAAATACTCCAAAGCAGGCCCAAGATATACATCTTATCCTACTGCAGTGGAGTTTAACACTCAGTTTAAATATGAAGATTATATACAAATTTTAAAAGATCAAAAAGCACAATTGTCTTTGTATTTTCATTTGCCTTTTTGTAGAAGCGCTTGCTATTTTTGTGGTTGTAATGTAATATATACTGCTAAAGAAGAAAGCAAAGAAAGATACTTAAATTATCTTTTTAAAGAACTTGATCTTTTAGCAAATATCATCAACACCCAAAGAGAAGTAGCTCAAATGCATTTTGGTGGTGGTACACCCACTTTCTTTTCTGCCAAACAATTACAAAGTTTGATTTTAAAAATTAAAAGCATTTTTCCGAATTTTACCCAAGATAGTGAAGTAAGCTGTGAGATTGATCCTAGATTTTTAAATGAAGAACAAGCTGATATTTTGATCCAAAATGGTTTTAACCGTATTAGTTTTGGCGTGCAAGATTTTGATGAAAAGGTTCAAAAGGAAATTCATAGAATTCAACCTTTTGAATTAACCAAAAATGCAGTAGATATGGTAAGAAAAAAGGGAATTAACTCAGTAAATATGGACTTAATCTATGGTCTTCCTTATCAAAGCCTAGAAAGTTTTAAGCAAACTTTAGAAAAAGCATTACTAATCAATCCTGATCGTTTTGCTATTTTTAACTATGCACATGTGCCTTGGCTTAAAAAAAATATGAGAAAATTCGATGAAAGCACATTACCAAGCCCTGATGTAAAACTTCAGATTTTAGAATACTGTGAAAAATTTTTAACTCAAAATGGTTATAAAATGATAGGAATGGATCATTTTGCAAAACCACAAGATGAACTTTTTAAAGCTTTAGAAAATGGTAGCTTGCATAGAAATTTCCAAGGCTATACTACAAAAGGTGGAACTGATTTAATTGGTATTGGCTTAACAAGTATAGGCGAAGGACAAAGACATTATATGCAAAATTTCAAAGACATGCCAAGTTATGAAAAAGCTATTGATGAGGGTAGATTACCTTGTGAAAAAGGTATTATGCTTGATGATGATGATGAAATAAGAAAAGCTGTTATTATGGAACTTATGAGTAATTTTGCCCTTAATATAAAAAATATAGAAAATAAATTTAAGATTGATTTTTTTGAATATTTTAAACAAGATTTAAAAGAACTTGAAGAACTAAGCGAATTTGTCACTATAGATGAAAATTATATCAAAGTTAATGAAACAGGAGTACTTTTAATACGTAATATTGCTATGTGTTTTGATAAATATTTAAAACGCATTAGCGAAGATAAAAAAGTATTTTCTAAAACGGTTTAATATGCTAAATGTTAATGAAATTTCTAATGCTTGCGTAAAATGTGGCAAATGCATACCAGTTTGTACTATACATGAGATAAACCGCGATGAGAGCACTTCTCCTCGTGGTTTTTTGGATTTAATTAGTGCTTATAAAAATCAAGAACTAGAACTTGATAAAAATCTTAAAAAAACTTTTGAATCATGTTTTTTATGTACAAATTGCATTGAAGTTTGTCCAAGTCATTTAAGAGTAGATAGTGCTATTGAAAAAGCACGCTTTGATATAGCTCAAAAATTTGGCATAGCATGGTATAAAAAGCTTGCTTTCTTTTTTTTAAGACACAGAAAGATTTTAGATATCTTAGCGAGATTAGGCTATGTTTTTCAAAGTTGTGCTTTTAGCTTGCAACATAAAAATTTAGGAATGAAAGCTAAATTTAGCCTACCTTTAATCAAAAAAGACCGCTTATTGCCTTCTTTAGCTAAGAAAAGTTTTTTAGCCTCTAATCCTGATTTTATAAACAATCAAGGCGAAAAAACTATAGGACTTTTTATAGGTTGTTTATCTAATTATTCCTACACTAATACAGGTTTTGCTTTACTTGAAATTTGTAAGCATCTTAAAATTAATGTAGATTTATTAAAAGATCAATCTTGTTGTGGTGCTCCTCATTATTTCACCGGAGATTTTAACAGTGTAGAAAAATTAGCTAAAAAAAATATCATTTATTTTGAGGAAAAATTAAAAACACTAGATTATATCATTATCCCGGAAGCGACCTGCTCTGCGATGATTAATATAGATTATGAACATTTTTTCCATATGCAAAATGATGAAGAATGGGCAATAAGAGCTAAAAATATTTCCAGTAAAATACTGCTTGCAACAAAATATTTTTATGAATACACTAATTTAGAAGAACTTTTAAAAACAAAGAAAAAAATAAATACAAAAATCGCATATCATGATCCTTGCCATGCAAGAAAAATGCAAGGAGTTTTTAAAGAACCAAGAGCTTTACTAAAGCAAAATTATGCTTTTAAAGAACTTATCAAGTCAAATGAGTGCTGTGGTTTTGGTGGAGTTAGCATGCAAACTGATCATTATGAAAAAGCTTTGCAAGTTGGCATAAAAAAAGCTCAAAACATACAAAAAAGTAATGTAGAAATCATTAGTGCAGAGTGCTCAGCTTGTAGAATGCAAATTTCAAATGCATTAGAGCATGAAAAAATTTCCACAAGATTTTTACACCCATTAGAACTTATAGCTAAAACACTTCAAGATTGAAAACTAATCTTGATGTTTAATATCTTCAATGTTTGATCTATTTTTTTCTATTAAAATTCTATTTTGTTCTATGTTTTCACTATTTTTCTTGCATTCATTTTTTAAAATCTCTATATTTTTATGCAAAATCTTTATTTTTCTTTCATAACGATTAATCAGCAAAAACACTATAAATAAAAATAAAATTAAAATAGCCCAATTTAAAAATGCCATATTTATCCTTTCTTTAGATATATTAGTACTTTTTATCTTAAATTACAATTCTTTTTAAATTTGGAGAAAGTTTTACTAAAATTTCATAATTAATAGTATTAAAAAAGTTGGCCATAACATTTGCATCATTCATAACACAAATTACCTCACTATCATTCTCACAAGAAAAGCTATCCATAGACATTTTTCCAAGTATTTTTTTACCATTAGGAAGAAAAAAATCTTTTTTACCATCATAACGCAAAAGCCCATCAGCATAACCTAAATCATAAGTTGCTATTTCGATATCTTCTTTTGCACTATACATTCCACCATAACCAACACTTTGACCTTTTTTTAACACTCTTTGGCTTAATTTTTCAGCCCATAAACTCAAAACCCTACGCAAGTCTTTATTAAAATGCGCATAACCAAACTGTACAAGCCCTACTCTACAATACTCATCATCTTCTAAAGTATTTGCTCTAAATAAAGCTTCAGAATTATGAGAATGAAATACTAAGTTCTTAGCCTCTTCTTGTAATAAATTATAAATTAACTTTTTAGCGTATTGAAATTTTTGTTTTTGCACAAAATAACTTGCATCTACTTCATCACTTCCTGCAAAATGCATCATCACTCCATGAAGTTGCAAACTATGATTTTTAAACTCATGCAAAGTTTCTTGAATTTCTTCAAGCAAAATTCCATTTCTATGCATATTTGTATCTATGACTAAATGAATTTTTGTATTTTTTTTAAGCTTTTTTATGTCATTTTTTGCATTTAATGCATAAATAAATTTTTCACTTTCATTACCATGTGGTTGATGAGATAAAATTAAGATATTATCAAAAATATTTTCAAGCTCTTTTGCTTCAGCTTCATTTTTTACGGCTATAAAATTTATACCTTTTGCTCTAGCTATAGGAGCTAAAAGTTTAGCTCCATGACCATAAGCATTATCTTTAAAAACACAAATTACTTTTTCATAACCTCCAGCCTTAGAGGCTATTAGGTCAAGATTATACTCATAAGCTAAGCGATCGATTTTTATATAAGCCATTATTGTTCAGCTAAAATTTGCATTTTGTCTTCAACTAGCTTAACATAAAGAACTTTTTCTCCTTTGAATTTATAATTAGTACTACGATAATCTTCATAAAATCCTATTCTAAAAATCTTCTCATTTTTTTCATTTGGATAAGGACTTATGCTAAGATCTGAAAATTTAATAGTTTTTTCTTCTTTTTTAGCAAAAATTCTTTGTTTGTTTTTTGCAAACTGCTCATATGAAAATTTATTTTTATGTTTAAATATTTTTTGATCATAAAAAGATAAGTATTTGTCAATGTCACTTTTTTGCCAACTGTCTTTCCAAGCAAATAAATTTGCTAACAAAATAGCAACTTCTTCATGGTTTGTTCTTACTTTATTTTTTTCTTCTGTCATTGCATATGATTTTCTATCAGCGACTAATTTATTAAAATCTTCTAGTAAATCATTTTGTACAGCAATACAACCTCTAGTTTTATAAGTATCTAAACGCGTTCCATCTAAAGGATATCCATGAATCCAAATTCCACCACCTGTTTTACCTAAAGTTTTATCTAAAACATTTGGATAAGTTGTCGCAAAAGCAAATGGTCCATAATATGGGTCACCAGGATAAAATTTCTTTCCAAGCTCGTAAAAACCTATAGGAGTTTTTAAATCCCCTTCTATTTCTTTATCTCCAGCCAAACCAGTTAAAACATCTTTTTGAATAAATTTCTTTTCTACTTTTCCATCATTATAATGATAAACTCTAATGATTTTATCGCTTTTATTAGTCAATACAATAGCTATATTTTCTTCATAGTAACCAAGGCTAACATTTTTATCTTTTATCTCATCAAGCCAAAAATCTTTCTTACTTAATTCTTGCTCTAACACCTTTTCAACTGCATCAATACCTTGATTTAAATAAATTTTTGCAAGATCGCTTGCATTTACAAATACAACCAGACTAAATAATACTAATATAGTTTTAAACAATTTATACCTTTCTATTAAAATTTAAAACAACAAAGAGATAATTATAATATTTTTACAATAAATATATTTTTAATTTTTTCCGTGTATAATGTTTATGATTGACTAAAAAATATAAAGGAATGATAATGAAAAAATTACTTAGTTTAGCTATATTAAGCACCTTTGCTATTGCAAATGAAATCACTATAAATGATCCTTATGTTAGACAAACTCCGCCAAATTCTAAAACAACAGCAATTTTTTTAGAGCTTAAAAATAATTCTGATAAAGATATAAAACTAATAAAAGCTCAAAGTTCATTAAGCGATACAACTGAAATTCACGATCATATCATGGAAAATGGTAAAAAAATGATGGTGCAAATCCCTCAAATTACTATAAAAGCTAATTCAAGCGCTGAACTTAAGCCAGGTGGCATGCATATTATGATACTAAATCTTAAAGAGAATATCACACCTCAAACCAAAGCTAATTTAACACTTTATTTTGATGATAATAGCACAATTGAACTAAAAGATATTAAGTCAAGAAGTATTAAAAAATAATGAAAAATCTACTTATCTTTGCCCTAGCTATAATTTTTGCTATATGCGGGGCTTATTTTTATACTAATTCAACAAATTCTGGAAAAAAAAGAGAGTTAATCACCACTCTAACGCCTTTAGCATGCGATCTAAACATCCAAGAGTGTGAGTATAATTTTAAAGATAAAAAAGTCTTGATAAATTTAAACCCAAAGCCTATAACTACACTAAATGAACTTGATTTAAATATCACTAATTTAGGTGAGTTTAAAAAACTAAACGCTAGAATTTATGGACTTAATATGTATATGGGAGATATTGTTCCACAATTTAAAAAAATCAACAACGCTTATCATGCTAAATTAGTTTTAAGTTCTTGCATACTAGATGTGATGCGTTTTAGAATAGAACTTTTTGATGATGAAACTCCGCTAGATTTTTATTTTGACTTTGATGTAAAAAGGTAAAGTATGAAAAAAATAAATATTTTTTTATTAATTGTGGTAATTTTTGGGGTGTTTTTTATATCAGTGCAATATTTTGAAAACAACAAATACAATTTTCACTTAAATTCTGAAAAAGGCATGCTTAGTTTAAAAGATTTTATCGGTAAAAAATTGATTGTATATTTTGGTTATACATATTGTCCTGATGTTTGCCCTAGTGAACTTGCCTTAATTGCCAATGTTTTAGAAAAAATGCCAAATAAAGAAAAAGCTCATGTGGTGTTTATCTCACTAGATCCAGCAAGAGATAGCAATCTAACTCAAACTAGTCAATGGGTAAAATATTTTTATCCAAATTCTACTGCTTTAGTTGCTAAAGATGAAAAAGAATTAGAAAAAGTTACTAGAAATTATGGTGTGGTATATGAAAAAATCAATCTTAAAGATTCTGCCATGGGATATTCTATAGCACATAGTGGTGAAATTTATCTGATTGATGAAAAGGGAAAATTTATTAAAACCATAAAAGATATTAGTTATGAAAGCTTTTTTAACGAAATTCAAAAATTCTTAAACGAATAAATTTTTACAATTTATTCGTTTCTTAAAGTATCTAAAATATCTACTTGAGTTGCTTTTTTGGCAGGATAATAAGAAGATAAACTTACAATCACAATAGCTCCAAAAAGTGTAATACAAAAATCAACTAAAGAAAGTTCTAAAGGCAATTTACTCATACCATAAACATCGCTTGGCAAAGAAATAATATCAAAATTTCCAAGCACCCACAAAGCTATAG
Organism: Campylobacter sp. 2352 PW; assembly: GCF_024723575.1. Taxonomy (NCBI): domain Bacteria; kingdom Pseudomonadati; phylum Campylobacterota; class Epsilonproteobacteria; order Campylobacterales; family Campylobacteraceae; genus Campylobacter; species Campylobacter sp. 2352 PW. The sequence continues at coordinate 27,182 of NZ_JANQCX010000010.1, read as the reverse complement.
CTGCAAGAATCACACCTGCTATAATACCACTTCCACCTATTAAAAAACCTAAAGAAAAAAAGGTTTTTTTAATCTCTAGCTTACTAGCTCCTAAGGAAAGCAATAAAGCTATTTCGCTACGTCTATTCATCACTATCATCAATAAAGAGCTTACTATATTTAAACTTGCAACTAAAATAATCAACATCAATACTATAAACAAAGCTCTTTTTTCTAAAGCTAATGCTGCAAAGAAATTTCCATTTTGCTCCCACCAGCCTATACTAGCATATCTTGCACCCAAAAAAGCTTCGATTTGTTTAATATCTTCAAAGGGTTTATTTGAATACACATGCACTCCATCATAACTTCCTTGAGGATATGACAAAATCTTAGCTAAAGCTTTTACATCTGTATACATATAAGTTTTATCATAGGCTAATAACCCTGAAGAAAAATCAGCCTTAACATCAAATCTTTTAACCTGCGGGATAAGCGAAAGTCCACTAGCATTAAGATTGGAAAAAATTAGAGTTATTTTTTCATTATAATCTAGTCCAAATTCATCTTTTAAACCCTTACCAATTAAAATATCAAAATTATCTAATTTTTTATCTTCTAAAGCTTGAGCTACTACTTCATTGATCTTTTTTTCATCTTCAAAATTAACCCCAAAAAGCATACCGCCTTCTAATTTTAAATCATTTCTTGCTATGACTTGAGTAGCAATATAAGGACTAAATAATAAATTTGGAAATTTGATTCTTAATTCTTGTAATAATTTATCATCCACACTTGCTCCAAAACGTGGCAATATAGTGATAGGATAATTCATAGTAAAAAGTTTTCTTTCAAATTCCTTATCAAAACCATTCATAATAGCCATTGCAACTAAAAGCACGCAAAGCCCTATACTCACACCTAAAAAGGCTAAAATTTTTGAAAGCATGATAAAGGGTTGATCTTTATCAAAACGCAAATATTTAAATAATAAATAACGAGGGATACTTTTTTGCATTTTATACTCTTAATATTTTTTTAAGTATTTTAACTTGATTTTTATAAAAGCTAGCTTTGTATTTATTTAAGATAATATACAAAGGCACTATTATCATGAAATTCAACTATAAATCTTAGTGGCAAAATTCTTACATAAGTTTCACTTTGAGCGCTTGCTTGTTCACTTTTTACAAAATCTTTTACATCTATTTTTGCATTAAAAAAGCAATCAATTAAATCATTTTTGTGAGCATTTAAAAAATTAAATTTATCTAATTTTGTCATTTTCCCTTCATCTACCATGCCAAAATCATTGCGCGCTAAAGACTTCAAGTCACTTGATGTATAAACTAACTCACAAGCATATTCTAAATTCTTTTTTTTGCTCTTGGTCATAGCCATAGAAATAGTTTCATTTTGATGAAAAAGGATTAAATTTTTATTAGAGAATTCTGCCCAAAATATAAATTCATCTTGGGCAGTAGCATTAAAAATTATAAGGATTAATAAGCAAACAATTCTTTCCACTTGTCAGCATCGATTTTAAGTTCTACATTTACTCTATAAAGACCATCTTTAAAGTCTTGATCAACTACACTTGCATTTTTAATCAAACCATTTACTTGTGCTGTAATAGTTGAACTTTTAAGCATTGCATCTTTTACTGTATCTTTACCATTAACTCTTACACCATATAACTTACTAGCTAATTGTCTATAAGCATCAGTGATTGCTGCTCTTTTAGCTAAGGCCAAAGCTTGACCAACAGAAACTGTATTTAAAGGAGCAATACCCTCACCCACTGCTGTAAAAGTTAAATCATTGTCTGTGCTTGTATCATTTGCAAGCATTTTTTCTTCTCTAATGATATTACGCACATCATCTTTGTCTACTTTTTGAACTACAACATCAGAACTTGCAGCTTGAGTAGCTTGAGCTTGAGCAGGTTTCGTACCTCTTTGATCTAGTGCACACGCACTAAAACCTAAAGCCAAACAAAACATAAAAATAACTTTTTTCATTTTTACACCTTCAATTTATTTGATATTATTTAAGATAGCAAAAAGCATTCCAGAATTTTACTATTCTAAATTTAAATCCATATTAGTTTCAGCATCTAATTCCTCATCTTCTTCTTTAGGGCATTTAGCAATGCTTACAACCTCATCATTTTCAACATTAACAACAATAACACCACTTGTGTTTCTACCTGCTTTTCTAATACTTTGCATATCAACGCGTATCATCTTACCACTGCTTGTTAATGCCATTAAATCCATACTTTCATCGACTATAACTATTCCGATTAAATCTTTTGTTTTAGCAGTAAGTTTCATGCATATTACACCCTTACCACCTCTACTTTGAAGTCTATATTCACCTGCATCAGTACGCTTACCTATACCTTTTGCGCTTACGCTTAAGATTTCTTGCGCGTCATTTTCTATAACAACAGCACCCACAACTTCATCATCTTTTTCTTTAAATTTAATCGCAGTCACCCCTCTACTTACGCGGCCAATCTCTCTAACTTTAGCAAGTGGGAATTTAATACACATACCTTTTTTAGTAACTGCAAAAAGCATTTTACCACTAACAATTTCAAACTCTTCGCTATTTTCATTTGTTTCAATTTCCAGATTATCTTCTGCTTCTAAGTTTTCGTCTGTATTTATATTTACAATTTCATTTTCATCTCTTGCTACGATAATTGCAGTAACAAGTTCATCATTTTCATCTAGATTAATCGCTTTTACACCCACGCTTCTAATGTTTTGATATTCACTTAAATTTGTGCGTTTTACGATACCATTTTTAGTAAAGAAACACAATGATTTACTTTCATCAAAATCAGTGGTTGGAATAATTGCCATGATTTTTTCATCTGCTTGTAGATTAATGAGATTAACCACAGCTTTGCCTTTAGCAGTTCTACTTCCTTCAGGAATTTTATAAACCTTAAGCCAATAAAGCTGTCCACGATCAGTAACAAACATCAAAGTATCATGTGTATTTGCCGTAAAGAAACTTTCTATAAAATCATCATCATAAGTTGTAACCGCGACCTTACCTTTACCACCGCGTTTTTGTTTTTCATATTGCTTACTTGGAACACGCTTAATATAGCCACGATGAGTGATAGTAACTACCATATTTTCATTTGGTATTAAATCTTCTATATCAATATCATCATAGTCATCTTCAATTTGAGTAATTCTTGGTACATCAAATTTTGTTCTGATTTCTTTTAACTCATCTTTGATTAAATTTTCAAGCAAAGTTTCGCTTTTTAAAATTTGATCAAGCCTTTCAATTTCTGCTAATAATTCTCTTAATTCATTATCAATTTTTTCTCTCTCAAGACCTGTTAAACGGCCTAATTTCATATCTAAAATAGCATTAGATTGAAGCTCGCTTAGACCAAATTTTTGCATTAATAAATTTTTAGCCGTTGGATTATCAGGAGAGTTTTTAATCAAAGCTATCACTTCATCAATATTATCTAGTGCTATTTTTAAACCTTCTAAAATATGCGCTCTAGCTCTAGCTTTTTGCAGCTCATAAATAGTTCTTCTAATAATTACAGTTTTTCTATGATTTAAGAATAAATTTAAAAGTTCAATTAAAGAAAAAACTTTTGGTTCTTTATTATGTATAGCAAGCATAATTACACCAAAAGTGCTTTCCATAGTGGTAGATTTAAAAAGATTATTTAACACAATCTCGCTCATAGCATCGCGTTTTAACTCAATTACTACGCGAATTCCTTCTCTATCACTCTCATCTCTAACTTCAGCAATGCCTTCGATTTGTTTTTCTTTAGCAAGTTCAGCAATTTGCTCTATCAATCTTGCTTTATTGGTTTGATAAGGAAGTTCATCTATTACAATAATATCTTTATTAACTCTTTTTTCAATATGGGTTTTTGCTCTTACTTTTACCCTACCACGACCTGTGTGGTAAGCTTCTATAATACCCTTTTTACCAAATATAATACCACCGGTTGGAAAATCAGGACCTTTAATAAATTGCATTATTTCTTCTAAACTTGCATTTTTATTATCAATTAAATAAAGCAAACCATCAATAAGCTCATTCAAGCTATGCGGAGGAATATTAGTAGCCATACCTACTGCAATACCACTTGAACCATTAAGTAATAAATTTGGCACCCTAGCAGGTAAAACATCAGGTTCACTCATAGAATCATCATAATTTGGTATAAAATCAACCGTATCTTTTTCTATATCACGCAAAAGTTCTTCAGCTAAAATCGTCATCCTAGCTTCAGTATAACGCATTGCAGCAGCGCCATCACCGTCAATAGAACCAAAGTTTCCTTGCCCATCTACGCTTGGATAACGCATAGAAAAATCTTGTGCCATTCTTACTAAAGCATCATATACAGCTGTATCACCATGTGGATGGTATTTACCGATAACATCACCCACTATACGCGCTGATTTTTTGTATGCACTACGACTTCCAACACCTAAATCATTCATAGCATATAAAATTCTTCTATGAACAGGCTTAAGCCCATCTCTAGCATCAGGTAAAGCACGGCCTATAATAACACTCATAGAATAATCTAAATAACTACTCTTTATAGAACTTTCTATATCTATATTTTCAATATCTGAATCTTTAGTAAAAATATTTTCCATAAAAATCCTTAAAATTAATCTTTATATTTTAGCAGATTATTCTTTTGCATTAGCTAAAACTAAAGCAAAAAGTACTTCGATATTATTTTTTTCTAAAAGCTCTCTTGCTTCAAGCAAACTTAATCCCGTAGTTACAACATCATCTACTAAAATCACAGGATACTTTGGACGCTTTAAAAGCTTATAAGATCTTTTATTATCTTTACGAAATTGCAAACTTTTTCCACTATATTTAAATTCTGAATTAGCTTGCAAAGCATGATACATAGGTTTTATAAATTGAGTTTTTAAATGTTTGGTTAAAATAGCAGTATGAGAGTAGTTTTTATATGTTTTATCATCCAAGGCTATGGCATTAATTTTACAAGAGGGTTGAAAAAAATCTTTAAATTTAGCAAAACTTAATTTTGCAAGCGCATTTAAAACAAAATATCCTTGAAATTTGTGTTTAAAATAAATTAGATGTTTAATTTGTTCATATTGATAAAAATAATAAACCTTAAAACCTTTATCAAGTTCTCTTATACCTAAAGAATATTCTAAAAGCTCTTCCTTGCAAGCTGGACAAAAGCTCGCAAAGGAAAATCCATGGCAACTAAAACACCTCACAAAGAGCTGATAATATCTGCAGATTTATTAGCTACTTGTTTTATAAGAAGCTGAGTGAAGAAAGGCAGATCTTTAATATTATAAAAACCTTTAACTTCTTGTTTAGTTTTAATGTTAATAGTTTTATTAGTGTTAATATCTTTTAATATTAACTGACTAGCAATAATTGAAAATAAAGAATTAGAATCAAATTTAGAATAAAAATCATTAAAACTTAAATCTACTCTTAAAACATAAGGAGAATCTTGTGTATTTTCAACCACTACTATACCTCTATTTTCTAATTCTTCTTTTAAAAACACATAAAAATAGTAGTTAAAATTTTCATTAATATAATAATTATTTCCATTAGAAGAAGAATATTTCAAATTCTCATTTAAATCATACACTCTATGAATATAAACTTTTTTCAAAGAAGCACTTTTATCAATTGTTCTTTTATTTGTACAATACTTAAGTCCTACATCACTAATATACACAAGACCTTTAATTTTTGCTTCATATGCTTTAGAATCAGAAGGATTATAACACTGTGCTTGGATTTTTATAACTTCATTAACCTTAGCTACACCTTGATTTTTAGGGTTTACAGCACAAGCGCCAAAAAACAAAGCTAAAATACATACGAACATTTTTTTAAACATTATCTTTCCTTAAAAGCAATCATCTTTTTGATTAAGATGATTTTTAATCAGCAAAAATTATACCAAAAACAAATGAATTTTACTAAAAATTACTTTTTTTCACACAAAAATAATTTTGTAAAAAAAAATTATATAAAAATTAATATTTAAAAGAAAATTCATTTAGAATATGTTACAAAACTACAATATTTTAAAGGAGTTGTTAAATGAGTTCAAACACAAAAACACTTATAGTTATTGCTGATTTAGTGTTATTTATCGCTTTGCTTTATTTCTCCCCTTTTGGCGAAACCAAGGTAAACCAAGGATTATCCCTGTTGATCTTTATCGCTATATTGTGGCTTAGCGAAGCTTTGCATGTTACTATTACAGCTATTTTAGTACCTGTTTTAGCAGCCATCTTAGGATTATTACCTACTGCTAAGGCTTTAACAGGCTTTGCTGATTCTAATATCTTTTTATTTTTTGGTGGTTTTGCTCTAGCAGCAGCCATGCATCATCAAAAACTAGATAAGCTAATTGCGCATAAAATTTTAACCCTGGCAAAAGGACATTTAGGTTTATCAAGTTTATATATTTTTATCACTACTGCATTTTTATCTATGTGGATGAGCAATACTGCAACTGCAGCCATGATGCTTCCGCTTGCTATAGGCATGCTAGCTTCACTTGATCCACAAAAAGATAGAAATACTTATGTTTTCATTCTTTTAGGTATAGCTTTTAGTGCAAGTATAGGTGGTATAGGTACTATAGTGGGAACTCCGCCAAATGCTATTGTTGCTACTCAATTACACATTAGTTTTGCACAATGGCTAAAATATGGTATTCCTATTGTTTTAATCTTTTTACCTGCAATGATTTTGATTTTGTATTTTATGTTTAAACCAAGATTTAATCTACAAGTTGATTTACACACTGAAAATATAGAGCTTACAAGGCCTAGAATTATCACTTTAATAATCTTTTTAGTAGTTGCACTATCTTGGATTTTTAGTGGTAATATAGGTCCTATCATCACAAGTATTTTTGGACATAAAATAGCAAATCTTGATGCGATTATTGCTTTATTAGCTGCTGTTTTAGTATGTGCATTTAAAGTAATTGATTGGAAAAATATACAAAAAAATACTGATTGGGGCGTGTTAATGCTCTTTGGTGGAGGTATTACTCTAAGTGTAGTGTTAAAAGATTCAGGTGCTAGCAAGGTTATGGCTGATACCATTATTTCATTTATAGAAAATGGACATTTATTTGTTATAGGCTTAATCATAGCATTTTTTATAGTATTTTTAACAGAATTTACCTCAAATACTGCTTCAGCAGCCTTGCTTGTGCCTTTGTTTATCTCTATAGCAGATACTTTAGGTGTTCCTGCTTTAGGACTTGCTTTGATTATTGCTATTGGCGCTTCTTGTGCTTTCATGCTACCAGTTGCTACACCACCAAATGCTATAGTTTTTGGTACTGGTCATATCAAACAACAAGAAATGGTAAGAGTAGGAATCATACTAAATATATTCTGTTCAATTAGCCTTGCAATAATTGCATATTTCTTCTGGTTATAATCTTTTAGTCCTTTTGGACTAAAAGGTCTTTACATCTTAAAATATATTTTTTTACATTTTCACTTTTATACAAAGCTTCTCTTATACACACACCTGCTAAATTTAAATCTTTTAAGTGGTTTATAGTTTGAGTATTTATGCCACCTATGGCATAAATGGGTATTTTTGAAACTTCTAACAAATCTTTTAAATTCTTAATACCTTTTGGAGCTAAATCAGCCTTACAAGAGCTTTCAAATACATGTCCAAAAAAAGCATGACTTACTTTAAGCTTATAAGCTAAATCTAATTCTTCTTTAGAATGGATGGAAGTACCCAAAAGCTCAAATTTTTTATAGCTTTGTAGGAAATTTTGTAAAACAAATAAAGGAGCATGAAAAAATTGATGATTTAATTTTAAACAAACTTCATAATGGTAATGCAAAAAGCAAATCTTTTGAGTTTTATTAAAAATTTTTAATACTTCTTTGGCTAATTTAGCGTATTCTAATTCATCTAAATGTTTTTCTCTAAGCACTAAAGCATCAATACTACTTTGGCTTAGTTTTTCAATAAAATTTAAAAAATCTCCTTGGGTATTTTGACTATCGCTAATAGCAATGACTTTTTTATCCCACATAAATACTATCGCTCATTATAGCTTGCAAATTTGCATTTTTTAACATAGATAAAACCTCATCAACACCACGCATATCGCTAATTTGAAACTGATCATCACCTTTTTTATCGCCTTGATGCTCACCTACTCCCACGCTCACACCTGCACTCATTTTAGTAGCTCCAAGTTTAATAACCCCGTCTCTAAATCCTGCTCTTTCACGCGTAGAAATCGTAATACCTGCAAAAGGTAAAAACAATCTATAAGCACATAAAACTTGCAAAAGTCTTGTTTCACTTACATCTTTTGGATGAATTTTTTTATTATTGATAATAGGTCTTAGTCTAGGGATAGACAAAGCTATTTCAGCATGAGGGTATTTTTGCTGTAAAAAATACGCGTGTAAAGCCGTAGCAAAAGCATCTTTTCTAAAATCATCCACGCCAAGTAAAGCTCCAAAAGCAACCCCTCTCATACCTGCTTTTAACGCTCGCTCTTGTGCATGAAAACGATACTCAAATACACTTTTTTCACCTTCAATATGAATTTTGGAATAAGTTTTTTGATTGTAAGTTTCTTGATAAACACTTACATATTCACAACCCTTTTCATGAAGCAGTGCATACTCATCTACATTCATAGGATAAACTTCAATCCCAACGACTTTAAAATACTCTTTTGCTATCTCACAAGCTTTGGCAAGATATTTTACGCTAGCATATTCCCTGCCCTCACCTGTTAAGAGTAAAATTTCTTCCAAGCCACTTTTTTTAATCTCTTGCATTTCTTTGTGAATTTCAGCCTCGTTTAACTTAGCTCTTTTAATATTATTTCCTTTTTGAAATCCACAATAAGTACATTTGCTATTGCAAAAATTAGAAAGATATAAAGGCGTAAAAAGCAAAATGGAATTTCCAAAATATTTTTGAGTAATCTTGCTTGATTTTTGTGCTAAATCTTCTATAAAATCTTCTGCTGCGCTTGAAAGCAAGGCTTTTAAATCTTCTAAGTTAAGATAATCTTTAACTAAAGCTTGTTTTACATCAAAAGCGCTAAATTTACTTTCATCAAAATTTTCAACTTCTTTTAAAACCTTAGTTAAAATTTCACTTTCAATACTTTGCATATGAGGATATTTTTGCATTTTAATCTCTTAAAAAACCACTCAAAGGCGAGCTTGCACTTGGCGTGCTTTCATTTGCTATGCCTGCTAAATACGCATTATATCCTGCCTCTATAGCTAAAGCAAAAGCCTTTGCCATTTTTGATACATCTTTAGCTTGAGCTATGGCAGTATTTGCCATCACTGCACTTACTCCCATTTGCATGGCTTCACAAGCTTGTGCGGGATTTCCTATGCCCGCATCTACTATAATAGGCAAGCTAATTTCATTAAGTAAAATTTGTATAAATTCTTTAGTTTTTAAGCCTTTATTGCTTCCTATAGGAGCTCCAAGAGGCATTATAGCAGCAGCTCCTGCATTAGCCATAGCACGTGCTACATATAAATCAGGATACATATAAACTAAAGGTGTAAAACCCTCATTTGCTAAAAGTTCTACTGCTTTTATACTTTCATAATTATCCGGTAATAAATATTTACTATCGCTAATTACTTCAACCTTAATCATATCTCCACAACCAAGCTCTCTTGCAAGTCTTGCTATACGCAATGCCTCATTAGCATTTCTTGCACCTGAAGTATTAGGCAAAAGCTTAATGTGCTTTGGGATAAAATCAAGTATATTTTCTATGCCTTTATCATTTACCCTACGCAAAGCTAAGGTGATAATCTCAACTTTTGCTTCTTCAATGGCTGATTTTATAAGCTCAAAAGAAAATTTCCCGGAACCTAGAATAAACCTAGAATTAAACTCATATTTTCCTATTTTTAATTTTTCCATTACTCGCTCGCTAAAAGTTCTAAAACTAAATTTGCTTGATGTCCTGCACAAATATTTACACGCGGTGCCATAAGTCCATTACCTACTTTTGCCTCGTTTTTTAAATCACCACAAACATAAAAGTTTTTTGCAATTTTTCTTGTTTGTATACTGTTGCTATCGCCATATCCTGCTAAGCCAGAAGCACAAATTAATGTTTTTTGAGGATAGTGTTGGTGAAAATTTTGCGCTAAAAGCGCTTTATATTTTGCACTATCAAAGGCTTCACAAACTATATCATCATTTGTAAAAAGTTTGGCTATATTTTCTTTTTCTATTTTTAAAACTTGTGCAAATACTTCTATAAAAGGATTAATTTTAGCGATTTGATCTTTTAAAGCTTCAGCCTTAAATTTACCCAAATCTTCCACCATATAAGCTTGGCGGTTAAGATTGCTTGGCTCCACCACATCAAAATCAATCAAATGAAGCCTACCAACCCCACTTCTTGCTAAATTTATAGCTATATGCGATCCAAGCCCACCAAGCCCACACACTGCTACACTTGCCTTTTTGAGTTTATCATGAAGCTTTGGAGTATGTCTTGCTCTCATCATAGCATCAAGAGCTTCATATGGTGGTAAAGTATTTTTTTCTATACAAAAAAGCTCATCATTTTCTTTTAGCTCCAAACTTTCTTTTGTCGCAAAACCATTGATTATCCATACATCATTTTCATTTTTACTCACACTTTGAAAAAATTCCAAAGTGTTTTTAAAATGCGTGTCTATCATACTACCATTAAATTTAATTCTCATCAACCACCACCTACAAAAGTAACAATCTCTACTTTATCATTTTCTTTTAAAATTAGATTTTCAAATTTATCCCTTGGGATAATTTCTCCGTTTATTTCTAAGGCGATAAATTCTATTTTCAATTGCTTTTCTTTAACATAATCCATAAATCTAAGCTCTTTTAATTCAAGCTTTTGTCCATTGATAATCATGTTTTTCCTAGTTAAAATTCTCTAATAAATCTTTAAAAACTAAATACAATTTTTCAAGTTCTTCTATACTCACTCTCTCATCAATGGCATGAATTCTATCATTACACACACCAAATTCTACTACCTTCACGCCAAACTCAGCAAAATATCTTGCATCGCTTGTACCGCCTTTGGTGTTAAGTTCTGGTACTATTTGAGTGATTTTTTGTACGCTCTCATTTAGTTTTTGTACGATTTTAGAATCGCTTTGTGTTAAAAAAGGCTTTGAGCTTTGATTTATGCTTAATTCATAATCAAGTCCTTCACAAGTCTTTTCTACATAAGCTTTTACATCTTCTAAGCTAGTTTGTGGAGAATTTCTTACATTAAACATCAATTTTAAATCATTTGGAGTTACATTGCACACTTCCATACCACCGCGTATATCAGTAATAACAATTTTAGATGGTGCAAATACCTCATCGCCTGGATCAAGATCAAAACCTGCTAAAAATTTCAAAGCAAAAGCAAAATTATGCACAGGATTAATGCATTTTTGCGGGTATGCTACATGACCTTGCTTGCCTTTGATAAGTAATTTTACATTGATAGAACCACGACGCCCTATTTTAATACTATCTCCAAATTTTTTATCACAAGTTGGCTCAGCAACCACAGCAAAATCAGGTAGCATATCTTTTTCTTGCATAAATTTAAGCACTTCAAGCGTGCCAAATTTAGCCTCGCCTTCTTCATCACTTGTTAAAATCAGCGAAATTCTTCCTTTGAAATTTTCCACTTCCTTAACCGCACACATAAAAGCAGCCACACCACTTTTCATATCTTGCGCGCCTCTTACATAAATAAACCCATCTTTTTCTAAAGGCTCAAAAGGATCACTACTCCAACCCTCTCCCGCAGGCACTACATCCACATGCCCACCAAAAGCCAAATGTTCCCCATCATCGCTAAATTTTTTAGTCAGCAAAAGATTTTTCACACCTTCTTTTTCTATAAAAAAAGCTTCAAAATCACTTAACTCCACTGCGATATAATTTAATGCTCCATCATCATCTGGAGTGATGGATTTAAATTTACTTAATTCTTTAAAAATTTCAACTACTTGCATGTTTTATCCTATAAAAGCTTTATACAGCATAGAAAGAGCAAAATACTCTAAAATAAATGCTGAAAAAAGATTGATATAAAATATATGTTTATTTCTTACAAGGGCTTTAAATTTAGACACAAAAAACGATAGAGTAAAAATCCAAAATACAATAAAACCCACCAAACCAAAAAGCAAAGCAAAAGAGTTTTTACTCTGCATACTAAGCCCTGCTACACTCACCCAAAAGCCTATAACATAAGGATTTGTAACATTTAAGAAAAATCCTTTACTAAAACCTTTTAAAGGATGTGTTTTATTTACCTTGTTAAGATCGACTTTTCTTGTTTTTCTTAGCATTAAAAATACCATAAAACTCAAAAAGAAAAAGCCAAAAACAGCTAGTATTTTATAAAAAAATTCATTATTTGCAAAGCTTAAAAGCCCAAGATTAATCAAAATCAAAAAAAGTATATCAGCACTTAAAGCGCCAAGCCCAACACAAAAAGCATTTTTAAAAGAAGATAAAGCAGTATTTAAGATCAAAATATTCACAGGCCCAAAAGGCACAGACACACCCATACCTAAAATTATGCCTTGTAAGATTACTTCTAGCATTTTGCTTCCAAGAAATTTTCTATATCGATTTTGATTTTATCAATAGCCGTGCAAACATCTTCTATATAAACTTTTGTGAAATTACTTTCTAAATATTTATCCTCATCAAGATTGTTTAATATGCTTTGCTTGCATACTCTTGCATACTCTCCCACGGGTAAAACCTGCCCACTTGTGCCTATACATACAAATAAATCACAATTTTGTAATTTTTCATATAAAATTTTATAATTTGGTGCCATTTCTTCAAACATCACGATATTGTGCCTTACACTTTTGCTTTGACATTTAGGACAAATTTTACCATCACTACTTTCATAGCCTATGTTAAAAATATTTTCACACTCTAAACACCTAAGTTCAGGTAAAAAACCGTGCAAATGCACCACTTCCTCACAACCTGCTCGCTCTAATAAATCATCTACATTTTGCGTTAAAATACTAATTTGTTTTGGAAATTTTTGTTTTAATAAAGCGATGATTTTATGTGCGTGATTTGGCTTAACACTAGCTAGTTCTTTTCTTCTTTTATTATAAAATTCCAAAACTTTTTTAGGATTTTTTCTAAAGCCAGTTGCTGAGCAAACTTCCATTACATCATGCTCTTCCCAAAGCCCACCATTAGCTCTAAAAGTTTTTATGCCACTTGGAGCGGATAAACCTGCTCCACTTAAAATCATTACTTGTTTCATTTAATAAACCTCATTATTGTTTTAAAGGTTTTACTATAATTTTACTTAAAGCTTAACCACCTTAGCACCAAAACCACCTTGATTAATCGGAGCATCATTAAAGCTTTTTACACTTTTGTGAGCTTTTAAAAACTCTTTTACCGCAAAAGCTAATTTTCCTGTGCCTATACCATGATAAACTATCACCTCATCAAAACCTACTATCAAAGCATCAGAGATAAATTTATCTAATCTCTCAAGCGCCTCATCACTTCTTAAGCCGTGTAAATCTAAAGTCATATTTAAAGCACTTGGACGGGTTATATTAACACTTGATTTTACCTTTTGTGTAGGGGTTTGATTGCTTTTTTTAAGAAGCTTTAATGGCACACGCAAACTCAAGCCATCGCTTTGAATCATCGCATCATTTTTTGAAATAGCTGTGATTTTGCCTTTGATTTTTTCATATTTAACAAAATCCCCTACTCTAAGCTCTTCATTTTGTTCCATACTTGGTAAAACAATGCTTTTTTTAAGCTCATTGGCTTTGTTTAGACTTCTTTGTTTTTCTTTGATATCTTTTAGATTTATCGTTTTTTTAGCTTCTTCTATGGCTTTGTGATATTTCAACTCTAAATTAGAAACAAGATTTTTAAATTCTTGCTCATTTTTTTCTTTTTGATCTTTTAGTGAAAGTAAAATTTCATCTACTTTGGCTTCTTTTTTCTCAAGTTCTTCATTTTTCTTGCGTAAAGAAAGTTCAAGATTGATATTTTTACTTACCATTTCTTCTAAATTTTCTTTATCTTCTCCATAAAGCTTTTTAGCATTTTGCACTAAATTTGCACTTATGCCATATCTTAAAGCCGTTTCAAATGCATAAGATTTGCCTATGGTACCTTTTAAAAACTCATATTTTGGGCGTGATAATTCCTCATCATACAAAGCAGCGATAAGTTCTACTTGTGAATTTTTAGCTAAAAGCATAGCAAGGCGTTTGTGGTGGGTTGTAATGATGATTTTATTATCTTGTTCTAAAAGCTTAGAAATAAGCTCAGTATATAAACACGCAGCTTCTTCAAAATCTGTCCCAAGCTCTATCTCATCAACCCCTAATAAAGCATTTTTCTTACCTAAAAGCTTAGAAAAATGCAACATTCTTCCTGCAAAAGTAGAAATATCATTTTTGACATTTTGCGGATCTTCTAAAATCACATCAAATTCTTTGAAATTGCCTATTTGGCTTTTTTGTGCATTAATTCTCATAGGAAGTAAATGCTTTGCAAGTAAAGCTGCACTTAAAATTCCTTTTAAAAGCATAGACTTACCACCTGCATTTACACCTGTGATGATTAAAACTTTTTTATTAAACTCTATATTAACGCTTTTTGCATTCTTTAAAGCAGGATGTGCGAAGTTATATAAACTTAAATTATTAGAACTATCAGCTAAAATAAACTCATAATCATGTTTTTTAGCCATCAAAACTCTAGCGCTATAATGATCAAATAAATCAAAAGCATTATTGATAAATTTCAAAAACATCAAATTTTTATAAAAAGTCAAGCTAATTTTTTTAGCATACTCATAAAAAATTTCTTCTTTAGCATCTTTGATTTCATCAATTTGGCTTTGAATTTTTTCTACGCTTAAAGGCACCACATAAAATCCGCCACCACTACTTCTACCTATGATTTTTGCTTTTAAGACATGATTAAACCCACCGCGTAAAAGCAAGGCTTCCATACCATTGATAAGATGAATTTGCGTATCAATTAAATAAGCACTAAGATTTTTAGTATAGGTGAGCTTTTTAAACTCAGCCACCAAGCTTTCTTTTTTCATTTTTAGAGCTAAATTTAAATTAACAAGTCTTTCATCAACACTTTCTTTAATCTCACCCTTTTCATCAAAATACTCAAAAAGCTCTAAAATAGCCTGTGGAATTTCTATTTTTAAAAGCCATTCTCTCAAACTTTCTTCAAATTTTAAGCCCTTTAAGTATCTAAAATACATACAGATTTTAATAAATTCAAAGCTTTGACTTAAATGCAAAATTCCTTGTTTGCTAAGATGAGTTAAAGCACTATTTAGCTCATCTATCATAGGCGGGGGATTAAAATCAATCAGCGAAAGCTCATTAATCCTTTTATAATGAAGCTTGCTATCACCTTGTAAAAAAATTTCTTTATCTCTTGCAAAAAGTCCTCTAAAGTCTTCTATATAGCCATCTAAATCTAGCTTTTTAAAAAATTGCTCTTGCATTATTTATCTACCTTGCAATCTTTTATATCAAAAACATAGGCTTTAAATTGTTTATTTTTGCCATTTGAAATAAAACTTTGTGTTCCATGCTCGAAGTTAAAATACTCTTTGGTGACATTAATATCTTTACAAATTAGACTTTGTCCTTGTAAAAACGCATTGAGTGTTTCTTTTTTTAAAACACCACTTCTTGTAGCACTTAACTCAAATTTAATCGCAAAAGCAATCATTAAAATCAATACTAAAATCAAAAGATAATTACTAATCTTGCCTATTTTTTTACGTAAAAAAACAAAAAAAAGTAAAATCGCAAAAAAAGCTAAGATATATAAAAAAATCTTAAACATACTTTCCCCTGAGCTTTGTACTGATATCTCCCGCACCAAAGCCTATTACCAAACCATTTTCAATCAACTCATCATCAAGATAAATAGCATTTTCTTCTCTTTTGATTTCTTTTATAAATTTAGCCTTTGGAAAGTATTTTTGCATACTAATCTCTATTTTAGCTTCTCCTGCTGCATACACAGGTAAAATATAAAGTTCATCAACATTTACTAAAACTTCACTAAAATACTCTATATTTGCACTTAAACGCGTATAACGGTGAGGCTCAAAAATAGCTATAATTTTTTCATATCCAGCTAGCCTTGCATACTCACTTGCTGCTTTAAGTGTGGTTTTGATTTCTGTTGGATGATGTCCATAATCATCAATCAAAGCCATATTTTCATTTGCAAATAAAATATCAAATCTTTTTTTAATGCCTTGATATTTTAAAAGCTTAGTTTTTAGCTCTTCTATATTTATAAATTCACTCGCAGCCAAAATAGCCAAAGCAGCGTCCATCGCTACATGCTCACCCATACCAAAAACGCTAAATTCGCCTAAATCTTTAAGCGTAAAATAGGTTTTTGGCTTAAAATTTTCTACTTTCATATAAATATTTGTGATATCTTTACTTGGGTAAAGTTTTTTAGCGTTATTTAAATTTAAACTTGATAAAAACTCATCTTCAGCATTAATCACTTGAATTTTAGACAAATGCAAAAAGTCCTCATAAGCTTTGTGTAATTTTTCAAGATCGTTTCCATAATGATCTAAATGTTCTGCTTCAACATTAGTCACTATAGCCAAATAAGGATTTGAGTTTAAAAAAGAACTATCGCTCTCATCAGCTTCAAAAATGAGATTTTCACTTTCTTTATAAAGCATATTAGTGCCACTTTCTTTTAGCACTGCACCAATAATCACAGAAGCTTCTATCAAGCTTGCTAAAATACTTGAAGTTGTACTTTTGCCATGAGCTCCCGCAACCGCAAAAACTCTTTTGTCTTTTAAAATCATAGGTAAGGCTTCTTTTCTTGAAAGCGTTTTGATGTTTTGTTTTTTTGCGCTGATTAATTCTTCATTGTCTTCTTTAATAGCAGCTGAATACACCACCAAATCCACATCTTTGACATTGTCTTTATGATGAGGAATTTTTATATCTATACCTTCTTTTTCTAATTCTTTTGTGATTTTACTTTCTTTGATATCAGAACCACTAATCTTAAAGCCTTGCTCTTTTAAAAATCTCGCCAAAGCTGAAATTCCAATACCACCTATACCTATAAAATGAATTTTTTGCATTCTTGCCTCAAATTTTTTGAAAATTTAAGGCAAAATTTTATCATTTATTTACTAAAAATAAAATATAAAAAATCTTTATAAATAAAATCTAATCACCATTGTTTGATATTTTAAGATTAATTAGTCTATAATTTAATTGCTTTTGAAACAAGTCTTTATAATTTTTTGAAAAATTTTTATGATATAAATCTAACTCAAAAGCCTTATTTGTATCTTTTATACTAGTATTATTTTCAAAATAATAACCATTATTTCCATCATACACTCCATTTTGATCAATCCAAACAAGCTCATTAAAACCAAATTCTAGCTTTTCGTTTTTTATAGGTGCTAATATATCTCTTCCTCCTAAACTTAAATATTTTGTATCACTAAGAGTAAGATTATAAAGCGTTGGAAAAATATCCTTATGCGAACCCACACGATTTTTATCATAATAAATATCATTTTTTAAATACTTTGGAAGATATAAATAAAAAGGTACACTATAAGCAAAAGCTTTTTGGGATTTTATATCCATTTTAATATCTCTAAATCTATGATCACCTGTAGCAGCAATAATAATATTTTCTCTCAAACTACTTTCTTTTATGCGATCTAAAAATTTTCCAAATTCATCATTTGCATACGCATAAGCATTTAAAGCGCCTATAGAATCACTAATAATAAATTGACTTAATATTTTTTCATCTAAAGCATTCTCATCGATAAGTTGCGTTTTGCTTTTGTGTATATAAGGTCTATGAGTGGAAATACTAAGAGAAATAACTAGCGTAGGATTTTTAGCATTTTCAAATATAGAATATATTTTTTATACATAAACTCATCAGCTATACCGTATTTATGTTTTGTTTTTTTAGCTTGTGGAAAATCTTGCATAAGCGTATTTTCATCTATAACTTCATCTACACCTTGATTTTTAAAATAATTGCCAAGATTATACCAAGAAGCATTACCACTATAAACAAAAACTATTTTATATCCTGCATTTTTATAAATTTGCAAAGGTGTAAAGACTAATTTTTCTTTTTGATACAATCCATTTGAAATAATATTTGGACTTAAAAAAACTAAACGATTAAAACTTTCTATGGTATTGTTTGCACTGGATAAAAATCTAGTAAAAATAATATCTTGCTCAAAATGTTTTTCTAAATTTCCCAAAAGATTAGTATTTTCAGTACTAAACTCAGCTAAATTTAAGCCAAAGCTTTCCATAATATTAATATAAATATGATTTTTAGCATGATTTTGGTGTATCAAAGTAGTATCAAACATAGGAAAAAGCTTTTCTTCTAGTTGATTAAGCTGTTTTATATCCACGCTTTTAAATTCTTGTTGATTTTTATACTCTTTATATGCCCATGAAAAAGCCATCAAAGGATTTGTAGAAATTTCATTAAAAGCTTTTATGGTGCTAAATTCATAATTTGAAGCTCTCAATGCATTATAAGTAAAATGTCCTCTTAGCGCTATAACATAAGCATAAATTAGCAAAATGTTTAATAAAACAAAAAATACTAGTTTTACTTTAATAGTCTCTAGTTTTAAGCTAAGAATTTTAATATTAAGATAAAAACAAAATACGCTAAAAATTACAGCTAATAACAATGCTTTTATAATGGGATAATCAGAAAAGACTATAGATAATATCGCCTTAGTATTATCATCTTTTAAACCAAAAATAAAAATATCAATTTTGCTTGCATAAAGCTGAAAGTAATAATAATGTATAAACGCAGAAATTAAAACAACAAAAGCTATAAAAGCTACATAAAAACTAGAAAGATAAATATAAAATTTAGCGATTACCCCCCCCCCGTAGAGTGGTATTTTCTATCCTTAAAAACCAAACTTATATAAGAAAATAAACCACACAAAAATAGAGGTAAAAAAATAGCACTAAAGGTTCTCATATCATGACCTAGTCCATATACATATACCATTAAGGTATTTTCACTTTCATTGGTTAAATTTTTTATCATCAAAAACCTAACTAAAGCAAAAATTCCCATAAAAATAAAACTAAAAGAAAGAATTTGCAATAAAATTTTTCTCATTATACACCTTTAATAATATTTTCTTGTTAAAAAGATTACTCTTCATAATTTTTCACAAGCTTATCAAAGCCCCATAAATTTCTAGCCTCATTTGCTTTGCTAACTTCTATCACAAGCATTTCTTCTTGATCACCAAGTTGTTCTTGCACTTCCCCAAAAGCATTGATAAAAAAGCTATCTCCATAGAATTTCCAATCATTTTCTTGCTTTGGGCTACCTATGCGATTAACCCTTAAAATGCTTGTTGAGTTTAAAAAGGCTCTTGTTTTTAAAAGCTCTAGCCATCTTTGATTGCTTTCAAAAGTACTAGCTGTAGGAATGATGACTAAGTCTATCTTTTTTTTCATAATCATTTGCCAAAAGATATCAAAATGTGCCTCAAAGCCAAAAAGCAAAGCGCATTTTAAACCCTCATGCGTGAAAGTAAAAAGTTTAAGTTTATCAGTTTTTTTATTGTTAAAAAATTTTTCTTCATTCCAGTGTGCATAAGGCATTAAAATTTGTTGCTCATACATTTTTACATTTTGCGGGCCTACCTTTAAGCATAGTTTTTTTAAACTATCATTTTCTACACTGATAAATGGTGCAATAATGTTTAAATCATATTTTTTAGCAAGTTTTATCAAGCTTGCCTTTTTACTTTGGCTTTGCTCTTTAATCATACTTTTTGGCATGCTCTTAAGCTCACTAAAAAAACTATTTAAAACATACTCACCTAAAACCACCAAATTTGCACCACTTTCCTTAGCAGCTTTTAGATAATAATCAAGCCTTGACTCACTCAAAGCTAAAGTCGGAAATTGTAAAGCTACAACGCTACTCATCTACTTGCTCGATTTCTAATTTGGCATTTTCAAGCATAGTTCTTGCTTGCTTGATACTTTTTAGACCTTCTTTATAAATTTCCACACAAGTTTTAAGGTCTAAATCTTTATCGTTAAGTTTTTCCAAAGAAAGTTCAGCTTGTTTGATATGATCTTCAAATTCCATTAATTACTTACCTTGTAATTTGGTGCTTCAGCTGTGATAGTTACATCATGCACATGGCTTTCTTTTAATCCTGCTGCGGTGATTTCTACAAATTCAGCTCTTTCTTGGAAAGCTTTGATATCTACTGCACCCACATAACCCATAGAAGATCTAAGCCCACCTAAAAGTTGATGCACTACACTTTTTATACTTCCTACATAAGGCACCCTACCTTCAATTCCTTCAGGCACAAGTTTATCTTGAGCCGTACCTTCTTGGAAATATCTATCTGAACTTCCTTTTTGCATAGCACCTAAGCTTCCCATACCACGATAGCTCTTATATTGTCTTCCTTGGTAAGTAAATAACTCACCTGGACTCTCATCAGTTCCTGCTAAAAGTGAACCTATCATCACACTACTTGCTCCTGCTGCAATAGCTTTTGCAATATCACCTGAGTATTTTATACCCCCATCAGCGATTACTGGCACGCCATATTTACTTGCTTCTATCGCACATTCATCTATAGCTGAAATTTGAGGCACACCCACACCCGAAATAATGCGTGTAGTACAAATACTTCCAGGCCCTATACCTATCTTAACAGCGTCCGCGCCTGCTTCACATAAATCTTTAACCGCTTTAGCACTTGCAACATTTCCTACTATCACATCTACATTAAACTCAGCCTTAATTGCTTTTAATGTATCAATAATACCTTTAGAATGTCCATGCGCACTATCCATTACTATAACATCAACTTCAGCTTCCACTAAAGCCTTTACGCGATCAAGCTGACCTACACCCACGGCTGCAGCTACTCTTAATCTTCCATAGGCATCTTTATTTGAATTTGGATATTCTTTACGTTTTTTTAAATCTTTTATAGTAATCAAACCTTCTAAACGATTATTTTCATCTACGATCGGAAGTTTTTCTACCTTATTAGTGGAAAAAATCCTTTCTGCATCATCTAAAGTAGAACCTTTTTTAGCAGTGATTAAAGGCATTTTTGTCATTACATTTTCTACTAAATTATCAAAATTAGTTTCAAATCTCAAATCACGATTAGTTAAAATTCCTATTAGGGTTTTATTTTCATCTACCACAGGAACTCCTGAAATTCTATATTCAGCCATGAGTTCTAGTGCTTCTTTAACACTTGCTTTAGGCCCTATATAAATAGGATCCATAATCACGCCACTTTCGCTTTTTTTAACTCTTTTTATCTCTCTAACTTGTGAAGCTATATCCATATTTTTATGGATCACCCCTATACCACCAAGTCTTGCCATCATAATAGCTGCTCTATGCTCAGTAACCGTATCCATAGCAGCTGAAATTAAAGGCATATTTAAGGTGATATTTTTTGTAAGTTTTGTTTTGATATCTACTTCTTTAGGTAAAACCTCAGAATATTGAGGAACTAGTAAAACATCTTCAAAAGTCAAAGCGCGTTTGATGATTTTCATAATTTTTCCTTTATTTATTTTTAATAATTTCTTCTAAGCTTAAAGCACCATCTAGCAAGGTTTGTTCATCGTAAGCTTTACAAATAAGCTGCGCAGAGATATTAAGTCCATTTTCATTTTTTCCTACTGGCACGCTAATGCCACCAAGTCCTGCTAAATTCACTGAAATAGTAAATACATCTTCTAAATACATTTGAATAGGGGTTTTAACATCATTAAAGCCAAAAGCAACGCTTGGAGCAACTGGCATAAAAATCAAATCACAATCGTTTAAAATTTCTTCATATTTTTGCTTGATAAATCTTCTAGCTTTTTGTGCTTTGATATAGTATGCATCATAATACCCACTACTTAAAACAAAGGTTCCTAGTAAAATTCTTCTTTTTACTTCCTCGCCAAAGCCTTCACTTCTGCTATTTACATACATTTGGCTAAGATTATCACATTTTTCGCTTCTTCTACCATATCTTACACCATCATAACGACTCAAATTTGCACTTGCTTCAGCTGCTGCTATGATATAATAAGCTGCAACATCAAATGTAGAATCCATTAAGTCTTTATAAACAATCTCATGTCCATTTGCTTTTAACATATCTATGGTTTTTAATAAGGCTTGTTTTACATCATCATTGGTTTGTTCTACATAGTTTTTAATCACAGCTATTTTTAGCTTTTTATTTGCATTTAGTTTTAGCGCAGTTGGTTCAAAAGCTATGTTTGCACTTGTACTATCTTTTTCATCATAACCTGCAATAGCATCATACAAAATCGCAGCATCTTCAACATTTTGCGTTAAAACTCCGATTTGATCAAGACTTGAAGAATACGCTGCTAAACCATACCTACTAACTCTTCCATAACTTGGCTTAAACCCAACACAACCACAAAATGCAGCAGGCTGTCTTACCGAACCACCCGTATCTGAGCCCAAACTTGCCAAAGCTATCCCTGAAGCAACTGCAGCAGCACTCCCTCCACTACTTCCACCTGGGACTTTAGCATTATCAAGTGGGTTTAAAGTCTTACCATAAAAAGAAGTCGCACTCGTACTTCCCATAGCAAACTCATCCATATTGCATCTTCCAAATGGAGCAAAATTATTTTTACGTAAATTCACAATAGCACTCGCATCATAAGGAGCCACATAGCCTTGTAAAATTTTAGAACTACAAGTTAACTCCCAATCTTTTACACTAATATTATCTTTTATAGCTACTGGCACACCAGCACCTGAAGTGCTTAAGTCTTTATTTAAAAACTGCTCTATATAAGCACCCAAATGCTTTTGCTGGCGTGCTTTTTCGTTTAATTCTTTTTTTAGATTTTCTAATTCTTCATTTGAAAATTTCAAAGCTTCTTTTAAAGTTATCATTATTTATCCTTAAATTTTTTAACCAAATAAAACAAAAAAAGCGTGATAAATAAAAAGCTCAATAAAGTAATCACTACCACGCTAAAAGGTAAAGCTTGCTCAAACATTTTTTGCTTTTTCCACGCTATTACATCTTGGACATAAGCATTCTTCTTCTTTTGCTAAAAACTTCCAACATCTTGGACACTTGTGTAATGAAGAACGCACGATTTTAAAACTATGATCATCTATTTTAAACTCGCTCAAAGCTTCTTTTTCATCTAAGCTTTCTACCAAGCTTACCATAAACCAATCAGCTACTTCTTCAATATCTTCACTCAAAAGCTCATTTGCGCTTGTTTGCAAGCTTAGTTCTAAAGTTGATTTGATGATTTTATCTTTTTTTAATACATCAACAAGCTCAAAGAATTTTTCTCTTGATTTTATAAATAAATCATCTTCAATTTTATACTCATAATCAAAGCCATTTTTTAACACCAAATCAAATACATCTTTAGCATTTTCTTTAATAGCTACATTTGCATGCTCTAATGCTTCATCTATAGTATAAGTAAGACTTGGAGCCAAAAGTGCAAAAAGTTTTCTAGCTATTAGCACCATAGCACTTTGCGCACCTACTCTCTTTGTGTCATCTTTTGCATTACAATATAATCTATCTTTGCACACATCTAAATAAATTCCACTTAAATCCGCACTTAAGAAATTTAAAAGCACACTAAAGCCTTTTGCAAATTCATATTTTTCAAAAGCAGCTTCACATGCTTCAAAAGCAACTTTTGCACGCATTAAAATCCACTTATCTAAAAGTGTGAAATTTTTTGTTTCTAAAAATTCCATATCATTAGTATTTGCAAGTAAAAATCTTATAGTATTTCTTATCTTTCTATATTGCTCGCTTACTTGTTTTAAGATATTGTCTGAAATTTTTAAGTCTGTTGAATAATCACTAAGCATTATCCAAAGTCTTAAAATTTCTACCCCATAATTTTTAGCTACATTTTGAGGTAAAACCACGTTGCCTTTTGATTTACTCATTTTTTGACCTTTCTCATCTACAGTAAAGCCATGAGTAAGTATGTTTTTATATGGGGTTTTGTGATTAATCGCAGTGGAAATTAAAAGTGAACTTTGAAACCATCCACGGTGCTGATCGCTTCCTTCAAGATACATTGAAGCTTGATATTCTCCTGCGTCGTATCTAGCCGAGTTTAACACTGCTTCCCAAGTACTACCACTATCAAACCAAACATCTAAAATATCATAAACTTTTTCTAAATTACTTGGATCATATTTGCTATTTGGTGGTAATAAATCTTTTATTTCTAAATCCCACCACGCATCAGCTCCATTTGCTTCAAAAATTCCCACCAAATGATCTAAAACATCATCATCAAAAATCACTTCTTTGGTGCTTTTATCTCTAAAAAATGCGATAGGCACACCCCAATCTCTTTGTCTTGATATACACCAATCAGGACGATTTTCTATCATAGAGCTAAGTCTTTTTACTCCACTTTCTGGGTAAAATTTCACATTATTTAATTGCTCTAGTGCTAGCTCTCTTAAAGATTTTCCATCTAATTTTTTCTCATCCATTAAAATAAACCATTGTTTTGTAGCTCTATAAATAACTGGTTTATGTGTTCTCCAACAAAATGGATAAGAGTGTGTAAATTTAGAACTTTCAAGCAAAGCTTCGCCAAGTAGTTCTAAAATACGCTCATTTGCTTTAAAAATATGAAGTCCTATAAATTCATTTAGCAAATGTTCTGGTAAAAGTCCTTTAGCTCTTAGCGTTTCATCATAACACCCACCATCATCTACTGGCATAATCACTTCAATGCCATATTTTAAGCACACATAATAATCATCCTCACCATGTCCTGGCGCAGTATGCACAAGCCCTGTCCCGCCTTCCATTAAAACATGATCGCCTAAAATAAGAGTGGATTTTCTTTGATTGAGTGGATTAATAGCACTTAAATTTTCAAATTCAACACCAAAAAGTTCTTTTTGAATTTTTCCTTGAGTGAAGTTTTTATTGATCATATTTTCAAGCAAGGCTTTAGCAAAAATATAACCTTCTTCAGTGATAACATATTTTTCATTTGGATTTAAAGATATAGCTTGATTTGCCGGTAAAGTCCAAGGCGTGGTAGTCCAAATGACTGCTTTTGCTTTTTTTACACCTAGCTTTTCAAGAGAAGTCTTATCAAGCTCAAATGCTACAAAAATAGAATAATCTTCTTTATCTTCATACTCTACTTCAGCTTCTGCTAGCGCACTCTTAGCAGCCCAGCTCCAAAAAACAGGCTTGCTTCTTTCTAACAAAAGTCCTTTTTTAGCGATTTTACATAAAGCTTTGTAAATATCTGCTTCAAAAGCATTTTTCATAGTCAAGTATGGCTCATCCCAATCAGCAATCACACCCAAAGACTTAAATTCATCTCTTTGGATATTTACAAATTCTCTCGCATGCTCTCTACAAAACTCACGAATTTCTTTTTTACTTAAACTTTGCTTTTTATCTTTAAGTTTAACTTCAACTTGCTGTTCTATCGGCAAACCATGACAATCCCAACCCGGAGTAAAACGCACTTTTTTACCTTGAAAATAATGCATTTTGATGATGATATCTTTTAAAATTTTATTTAAAGCATGGCCAATATGCAAATGTCCATTTGCATAAGGAGGGCCATCATGTAGAGTAAAATTCTCACTTACTCCTTGTCTTTTTTGTTTCATTTTCTCATAAGCATAATTGTTTTCAAACCACTTGCTAAAACGCTTAGGCTCAAGCTCTGCTAAATTTGCACGCATTGCAAAAGTCGTATTTGGAAGCAATAGCGTATCTTTATAATCCATATAATCCACCTTGAAAAATTTAAAAATAGTAAATTCTACTTAAAATACTTTTAATTTGCACTTATTTTTTTGTTATAATCGCAAGAAAAAAAGGAAAATCATGAAACATCTTATCATCATTATAGGTAGTGAAATTATTATCAATGAAAATTATATGCATTATATACAAGAAGAATACAAAAAACAATTTTTAGAACTTCATGAACTAAAATTTATAAACAAACCTGACAAAGAGCTTCCTTTTTTACTTGAAAAACTTTCTAAAGAATATAACTATATAACCATTTTTAGCATTAGCGAATACTATGCAACCATAGCTAAAATCATAGCAACCTTAAATGGTGATGTTTTAATCTTAGAAAATGATACTTTAGTACCCTCAAAAGCTTTACGTGAAAAAAATTCCTTTTTAAGTTCTTTTGAGCAATGTCATATTAATTTATTAAACATAAATATAGAGCAAAAATTGCCTTTAATTTTACAAAATCCTGAGCTTGACTATGCGTATTTTTGTCTTTTAGATATAGATGAAACGAGTGCAAATATCTTACTTAGTACACTTACTACTTCTTTTGAAATTCAAACTAGCTCAAGTGCATTGTTAGATAATCTCATTTGCATTAGAGCAAGTGCTAGTCAGTATGGAAAACTAGAAGGCTTTTTAAAAGGAGTTTTTAAACTTTTTACAGGCAAAGTATTTTTAGGAAATGATCCTATTAAATTTATAGCTAAAAAACTTTTGGAAAAAAACTTAAAAATTTCCTTTGCGGAAAGTTGCACGGCTGGACTTTGTGCTTCAAAGTTTGCTGAAAATTCAGGAATTTCTAGTGTATTTGAGGGTTCTTTGATCACTTATTCTAATCGTTTGAAAAATTCTTGGCTTGGGGTAAGTAATGATACCTTAGAAAGTGTTGGAGAATACTCTGATCGTTGTATTTATTTTATGCTAAAAGGGATTTTTAAAACTACAAATTGTGATTTTGCTTTAGCACTTAGTGGAGTGGCTGGAGAAGAAAATGATAAAAACACCAAAGCAGGTACCATCTACATAGGAGCTATGTATAAAGATGGAACCTTTTTACAAGAATGCATTCACATACAAGGCAATAGAAACTACACAAGAGAACAAGCTAGTTTGGCTGCATATTGTTTAATGCTTAGATTAAAACCTGAAATTTTCTTTGGGGTTTAATTATAAAAGTGGTGTAGTT
>NZ_JANQCX010000009.1:0-43618 GCF_024723575.1 Campylobacter sp. 2352 PW | reverse complement strand
GCAAGTGAGTTTTTATTTGTACCTGATTTTTCAAAATTAAGTGTTAATTCTATATTAGATGCACTAGGGCTTGCATTTTTTAGTATGTCTTTGGGTGTATGTGTGATTTTAACTTATGCAGCAAGTTTGCCCGATAAAACAAATTTTATAAGTAGTGCTTTAAATATTATCATTATTAATACTATCATTGGTTTGATGATGGGACTTATTGTATTTACTTTTATATTTGAATTCGGAGCTGATCCTACCCAACAAGGTCCAGGGCTTATATTTATATCATTAACAACACTTTTTGCAAAATTAGGATTTTTGGGAAATGTTTTAGCCATAGCCTTTTTTATAGCTTTATTTTTTGCAGGGATTACTTCAGCTATTTCCATGATAGAACCTTTTACTTTTTATCTTATAAATCGTTATCAAATTTCAAGAAAAAAAGCTTTGGTTTTTGTAGGTGTGATTGTTTATTTTCTTGGAAGCTTATCTATACTTTCTTTTTAT
Source organism: Campylobacter sp. 2352 PW (assembly GCF_024723575.1). Taxonomy (NCBI): domain Bacteria; kingdom Pseudomonadati; phylum Campylobacterota; class Epsilonproteobacteria; order Campylobacterales; family Campylobacteraceae; genus Campylobacter; species Campylobacter sp. 2352 PW. The sequence goes on along the minus strand of NZ_JANQCX010000009.1, from coordinate 43,120 downwards.
CATGTAAGTGCGCCAAGTTTAAATTTCTTTGGAAAAAGTTTTTTTGATATTTTAGACTTTTTCATACAAAATTTATTAATGCCAATTTCTGCTTTAATTACAGCATTTTTTGTGGGTTTTGTGCTTAAAAAAGAAGCTTTGCAAATTTTATTTCATCCCTTTATGCGTGGGGTGTATTTTGAAATTTGGTATATCTTTTTAAGATATATTTCTCCATTAGCAGTGATTTTAATCATGGCCAGACAGCTTTTTTTCTAAGGCATTAAAATGAATGATAAATTTTCTAAAATAGGCTTTGTATTAGCCGTTGCAGGTGGTGCTATAGGGCTTGGAAATGCTTGGAAATTTCCAACCTTAGTAGGGCAAAATGGTGGTTTTGCTTTTGTGCTTTTGTATTTGCTTTTGACTATTAGCGTGGGATTTTGTGTATTTTTAGCTGAAATTGCTATGGGAAGATTAAGTCAAAGTGATCCTGTAAATGCTTATAAAAGTTTAGCAACCAAGTATGCTCAAAAATGGAAATTTGCGGGATTTTTTATGCTTGGTGGAATTTTTGTATTATCCTTTTATCTTGTTATTATGGGTTGGGTTTTAAAATACATGATAACTTCGATTTATTATTTGCCTAGTAATACCCAAGAGGCAGGAGCTTTGTTTGGAAATTTAATACAAAATAGTATTTTAGAAAGTAGTTTGTATTTTTTAATTGCTTTTTTTCTTACCTTGTTTGTTGTCTCAAGAGGGGTTAAAAGTGGTATAGAAAAACTGAATGTTTGGATCATGCCAAGTTTATTTATCATGCTTGTATTAATGCTAGTGTATTGCTTTTTTCAAGATGGTTTTAAAGAAGCTTTTGTTTATTTGTTTTATCCTGATTTTACTAAACTTAATCTAAACTCAGTTTTAACAGCTTTAGGCCTTGCTTTTTTTACCTTATGTTTAGGTATAGGTTGTATTACTACTTACGCAGCTTCATTAAAAGATGATACAAATTTAATCACAAGTTCAGCCATAATTGTGCTTTTAAATATCAGCATAGGCTTAATGATGGGGCTTATTGTATTTACTTTTATATTTAAATTTAATGCCAATCCCGCAGAAGGTGCTGGACTTGTATTTATATCTTTAACGACTTTATTTTCCAACTTAGGTGCTATCTTTGGGCATTTTTTAGCCTTTTATTTTTTCTTGGCTTTGTTTTTTGCAGGGATTACTTCAGCAGTTTCTATGATAGAACCTTTTACTTTTTATCTTGTGAATGAATATAAAATTTCAAGAAAAAAGGCTTTGGTTTTTATAGGGTTTGTGGTTTTTCTTTTGGGGATGAGTTGTATTTTATCTTTTAGTGCTAGTTATGGGGCTAGTTTTAGTTTTTTTGGTTTTAGTTTTTTTGATATTTTGGATAAATTAACTTCTAATTTTATGCTCCCACTTGGAGCTATTGCTAGTGCTATTTTTGTAGGATTTTTTGTAGATAAAATGAAAATGTATAATTTGTTTTCTAAATTTATGAGTAAAAGTATTTTTGAAATATGGTATTTTTTACTCAGATTTGTTGCGCCTGTTGCGATTATTATCATTATGTTAAACCAAATTTTATAAATTTATTTTTTAAGAAAGTAAGGTTATAATTGCAAAGATGCAAAAATAAGGAAAAATTATGGCTAAAAAATTAATTGATGTGATGGATACCACATTTAGAGATGGTTTTCAATCTGTTTATGGTGCTAGAGTTTTGATGAATGACTTTTTTCCTGCCTTAGAAGCAGCTAAAGAAGCAGATATTAAGCATTTTGAATTTGGCGGTGGAGCTAGGTTTCAAAGCTTATTTTTTTATTTAAATGAAAATGCCTTTGAAATGATGGATAAATTTAGAGCCATCGTTGGAAAAGAAGCAAATTTGCAAACCCTTGCAAGAGGGGTTAATACTGTAGCGCTTGATACAGGTAGTAAAGAAATTATTGATTTACATGCAAAAATGTTTGCAAAACATGGCACAACCACCATAAGAAATTTTGATGCATTAAATGATGTAAATAATTTGAAATTTAGTGGAGAATGTATAGTTAAGCATGGTTTAAAACATGAAATTACTATTACTTTAATGGATTTGCCTCCAAAATGTAAAGGTGCGCATAATGTACCTTTTTATGAAAGAATTTTAAAAGAAATCCTACAAGCGCAAATTCCTTTTGATAGTATTTGTTTTAAAGATGCAAGTGGAACTTCAAATCCAAATAAAATTTATGAAGTTATTAAAATGGCTAGAAAAAACTTGCCTGAAAATATGCATATAAGGTTACATACGCATGAAACTGCAGGGGTAAGCATAGCATGCTATTTAGCAGCTTTAGAGGCAGGTGTTGATGGTATAGATTTGGCTGCTGCTCCTGTTAGTGGTGGTACAAGCCAACCTGATATTTTAACTATGCTTCATGCTCTAAAGGGAAGTAATTTTGATCTTGGTTTGGATGAAGAAAAAATTTTAAAATACGAAGAAGTGTTAAAAGATTGTTTAAAAGATTATTTTCTACCACCTGAAGCAACAGCGGTAAATCCTTTAATACCTTTTTCGCCTATGCCAGGTGGAGCATTAACTGCTAATACACAAATGATGAGAGATAATAATATTTTAGATAAATTTCCTCAAGTTATAAAAGCCATGCAAGAAGTGGTAGAAAAAGGTGGTTATGGTACTTCGGTTACCCCTGTATCGCAATTTTATTTTCAACAAGCTTTTAATAATGTAATGTTTGGACCTTGGAAAAAAATAGCAGATGGATATGGTAAGATGGTTTTAGGATATTTTGGAAAAACTCCCGTTGCTCCAGATCTTGAAGTAATTAAGCTTGCAAGCGAGCAATTAAAATTAGAACCAACTACACAATTAGCAACAGATATCGCTGATGCAGATGAGAGTAAAAGTATAGCTTATATTAAAAACTTATTGGAAAAAGAAAATTTAGAAGCAAGTGAAGAAAATATTTTTATCGTTGCAGCTTGTAAAGAAAAAGGCATAGCTTTCTTAAAAGGAGAAGCTAAGGTTAATGTTAGAAAAAATAGCAAATTAAAACCAAGTCTTATCAATGAAAATCAATTTACCGTTTCAGTTAATGGTAATAAATATCATGTGGAAGTAAGTGCAGGTTTTGATAGAGATGTTAATGTTAAAAGTGCTGTCAAGGTAAATTCAGACAAAACAGAAGTGAAAAAGGCACAAGTAGATGATAGCGCTAATGCCATCGTTGCGAGTATGAATGCAAATGTATTTAAAATTTTAGTAAAAGAAAATGACAGTGTTAAAGCAGGTCAAGTTGTAGCTGTGCTTGAAGCTATGAAAATGGAGATTGAAGTTAGTGCAAGTAAAGATGGAGAAATTGCAGAACTTTTAGTAAATGCTGGTGAGAGTGTAAGTGAAGGCCAGGTTTTAATGACTTATAAATAAGGAGGCAAAATGATAGGTTTAGAAAATTTAGGTTTAGAAAATATCGGGCAAGTTTTTCATAATCTTAGTTATGATGAGCTTTTAAAACATGAAAAAAATAACAATGAAGGTGTATGTACTAAAAATGGCACTTTTAGTGTGGATACGGGAATTTTTACCGGAAGAAGTCCTAAGGATAAATATTTTGTAAAACAAGATCCTTCACAAAAATATATTGCTTGGGGTAAGATTAACCAACCTATTAGCGAGGAATTATTTGAAAAACTTTTAGCAAAAGCTAAAAAGCAGCTTAGTAATAGTGATATTTATATCCAAGATGCATATTGTGGTGCTTCGTTAAAAAGTCGCAAAGCTGTGCGTTTTGTAACACAAATTGCTTGGCAAGCGCATTTTGTAAAAAATATGTTTATTCGTCCAAAAGAAGAAGAGCTTGGTGAGTTTAAACCTGATTTTGTGGTGTATAATGCTTGCAAATGTGTGAATGAAGACTATGAAAAAGATGGTTTAAATTCAGAAGTTTTTGTCATTTTTAACATAGAAAAAAATATAGCAGTAATTGGTGGGACTTGGTATGGCGGAGAGATGAAAAAAGGAATTTTTTCTATGATGAATTACTGGCTTCCGCTAGAAAATAAACTTCCTATGCATTGTAGTGCTAATGTTGGAGAAAAAGGTGATGTGGCGCTTTTCTTTGGACTTAGCGGTACAGGTAAAACTACTCTTTCAACCGATCCAAAAAGAAAATTAATAGGCGATGATGAGCATGGCTGGGATGATGAGGGTGTGTTTAATTTTGAAGGAGGTTGTTATGCAAAATGTATTAACCTTGACCCACAAAGTGAGCCAGAAATTTATGGAGCTATAAAGCAAAATGCACTTTTAGAAAATGTAGTTTTAAAAGATGATTTAAGTGTTGATTTCAATGATGGTTCTAAAACTGAAAATACTAGAGTTTCTTATCCGATAGAACATATTTTAAATCACGAGCCAAGTCTTAGTGCAGGTCATCCTAGTAATATTATTTTCCTTTCAGCGGATGCTTTTGGTGTTTTACCTCCGGTTAGTAAACTTAGCAAAGAACAAGCAATGTATTATTTTCTAAGTGGTTATACTGCAAAAGTAGCAGGAACTGAAAGAGGTATTACTGAGCCTGTTGCGACTTTTTCAGCTTGTTTTGGAGAAGTATTTTTACCATTACACCCAACTGTTTATGCAAAACTTTTGGGTGAAAAAATCAGCAAGCATAATGTAAATGTTTATTTGGTAAATACCGGTTGGAGCGGTGGAGCTTATGGTGTAGGCAAAAGAATGAGTATAAAAGCTACTAGAGCTTGCATTAATGCGATTTTAGATGGTAGCATACAAAATTGTGAGTTTGAAAATTATGATTTATTTAATCTTGCAGTTCCAAAAGAATTAGCAGGTGTAGAAAGTAAGCTATTAAATCCTATTAATACTTGGGAGGATAAAAAAGCTTATAAGGAAACCAAATTAAAGCTTGCAAAAATGTTTATAGAAAATTTTAAACGCTATGAAGATGTAAAAGAAGGAGCAGAATTTAAATTAGCTGGTCCTGCTATCTAAAAAGAGTTAAGCTCTTTTTAAAATAGTGATTCAGGATTGATTTGGGTTTCTTTATTTTTTGGAAGCTCAAATCCACCTAACATATGAAAATGTAAATGAAAGACTTCTTGCCCGCTATTTTTTCCACAATTTGTGATTAATCTATACCCACTTTTATCAAGCCCTAAAAGAATAGCTAGTTCTTGAATAAATTGTGTCATTTCACTCATTAATTCAGGTCTTAATTCTTGAAAGTTTTCAAAATGCTCTTTTGGAATGATTAAAATATGAATAGGTGCTTTAGGATTAATATCATGAAAGGCTAAAAATTTTTCACTTTCTAAAACTTTATTAGCAGGGATTTTTCCTTCTATGATTAGTTCAAATACGGTTTTTTCTCTCATTTAGTAGTCCTTTTTTTGTTATTTTTGCTAATTTTAAATAATTTTACATTAGAATGTTTAAAAAAAATTTAGTTGGAGCTAAAATTGCAAGATATGATAGAAAAAATTGCTTCTGCAAGTACTTTAGCAGAACTTGAAAATATAAAAGTAAGTGTTTTAGGAAAAAAAGGTATTTTGACTTTGGAATTTGCAAAGTTAAAAGATTTGCAAGGTGAAGAAAAAAAAGAATTTGCTAATGGTTTAAATAAAGCAAGAGATGAATTTAATGAAGCTTATCAAATAAAATTAAAAGAATTAGAAGAAAAAGCTTTAAATGAAAAAATGAAACAAGATGTGCAAGATTTTAGTTTTTTTGATGAAACTTCAAATGCAGGTACTTTGCACCCAATCATGCAAACTATGGATAAAATCATAGAATATTTTACAGCTTTAAATTTCAGCATAGAAAAAGGGCCTTTGATTGAGGATGATTTCCATAATTTTGAAGCATTAAATTTACCACAAAATCATCCTGCAAGAGATATGCAAGATACTTTTTATTTTGAAGATAAAACCTTGCTTAGATCTCAAACTTCTCCAGTTCAAATTAGAACTATGCTATCTCAAAAACCACCTATTAGAATGATAGCACCAGGTGCAGTTTTTAGAAGAGACTTTGATATTACCCATACACCTATGTTCCATCAAGTGGAAGGACTTGTGGTAGAAGAGGGTGATAAGGTAAATTTTGCAAATTTAAAAGATATGCTAGAACATTTTTTAAAACATATGTTTGGTGATGTAAAAGTGCGTTTTAGACCTAGCTTTTTTCCTTTTACAGAGCCATCTGCTGAAGTAGATATTTCTTGTGTATTTTGTAAAGGTTGTGGATGTAGGGTTTGTAAGCAAACAGGATGGCTTGAAGTTTTAGGGTGTGGTGTTGTTGATCCTAATGTTTATAAATTTGTTGGTTATAAAAATGTAAGTGGCTATGCTTTTGGTTTGGGTGTGGAGCGTTTTGCTATGCTTTTACATAAAATTCCTGATTTGCGTTCTATGTTTGAAGGTGATTTAAGATTATTGGAGCAATTTAGATGATTATTAGTAGAAATTGGTTAAATGAATGGATTGATTTAAGTGAAATATCAACGCAAACTATAGTAAATACTTTAAATTCTATAGGATTAGAAGTTGATAGTTTCAAAAGTGTCAAAGCTCCCCAAAAAGTTGTAATAGGTAAGGTTTTAGAAAAAGTTAAACATGAAAATTCAGATAAATTGAATATTTGCAAAGTAGATGTTGGGAATGAAATTTTACAAATTGTTTGTGGTGCAAAAAATGTTGATAAAGATCAATTTGTAGCCGTATCTTTAGTGGGTGCAGTGCTTCCAAATGGACTTGAGATAAAACCTGCCAAACTTAGAGGGGTTGAATCTAAGGGTATGATTTGCTCTTCTAGTGAGCTTGGTTTTGGAAAAAGCAATGAAGGCATTATGGTTTTAGATGAAAGCATGGGAGAATTAGTTCTAGGAAAAGCCTTAAATGATTATGAACTTTTTAATGATGAATTAATTGAAATAGAACTTACTCCAAATCGCGGAGATTGTTTGAGCTTATATGGTGTTGCTAGAGATTTAAGCGCAGCGCTTGATTTAAATTTAAAAGAATTAAATCCTTTAAAAGAAAGTGAAAATAGCGTAGGTATAGGAAGAATACTAAGTGTTAAAAATCAGAGTGATGTTGAAGGCTTTTTTGCTTATAAAGCATTAGAGATTAAAGAAGAATTTAAGCTAAATATTACGATACAAATTCGCCTTGCCTTGATTGAAGCATACAAAAATAATAACATAGAAAATCTTTTAACATATGCAACTCATGCAAGTGGAGTGATTTTTTGTGCTTATGATTTTCATAAACTTTGTCAAGATTGTCAAATCGATGAAAAGATTGTTTTAGAAATTAAAACTCAAGAACATGGAGAATATGGAGTTTATTATAAAGATGAGTTGATTGCTTTAGCGGGTATAGAGCAAGAAGATAAATTTAAAATTAATGATGAGAGCAAAATCATCATTATAGAAGCAAGTTATACTCATCCTCAAACTATAGCAAATGCAATAGCCTTTTATAAAAAGAAAAATGACACTATATATCGTTCTTTAAGAGGTAGTGAGCCTAAGCTTTCTTTGGGAATGGAGTATTTATTTAATGAGTGCTTGAAAATTAGCGCGATGAATGTTTTTTCTGGAAGTCAACAAGTTTTTAAAGAAAATGAAGCAAATATTATTGGTATTTTTGGTGCAGAGATTGATAAAATCATTGGTATGTCTATAGATAAAAATAATTTAGTAAAAATTCTTAAAAAACTAGGCTTTGAAATAAGTGTAGTAAATGATGAACAATTTAATATCAAAATCCCACTTCATCGCAGTGATATAGCAAATATAGCTGATATTAGTGAAGAGATAGTAAGAATTGTTGGCATTGATAATATCCCATCAAAAGCTTTAGAATTTAAAGAAAAAAATCGCCTAAATCAAGTATATTTTGATTATCAAGAGCTTAAAAATTTAAGATTAAAAGCAAGTAGTAATGGATATTTTGAAAGTGTACATTATGTTTTAGATAATGAAGAAGAATTAAGTCAATTAGGATTTAAATGCATTAAAAATAAGCTTATTAATCCTATCACCAATGAACTTAATACTTTAAGAAGCACTTTGATAAATCACCTTTTAAATGCAGCAAGCTTTAATCTAAGAAATTCAAAAAAGAAAATCAAACTTTTTGAATGTGGTAGTGTTTTTGATGAGTTTTCAAATGAGCATGCTAAATTTGCGATGATCTTTAGTGGCTACAAAGAAGAAGCTAAAATCACAAATAAGGCCAAGCCTATTTTGGTAGATTTTTATACTTTTTTAGCAGAACTAAAGAGCATTATAGGTGAGTTTAGTTTGCAAAAGTCAGAATATGCATTTTTAAGCCCATATGAGCAAGCAAATGTATATAAAAACGGTAAACGTATAGGTTTTGTAGGTAGAGTGCATTTAAGTATAGAAAATAAAAGAGATCTGGTTAAAACTTATATTTGTGAGCTTGATTTAGAAGGCTTAAAACAAGACTTTAAAACCGCTAAAGCATATTCTAAATTTCCATCTATGAGTAGGGACTTAAGTATAGTTATACCTAAGGGTTTTGAATATGAAAAAATCAAACACACTATTGCTAAATTAGATATTGAAAGATTAGAAAGTTTTAGAGTAGTAGATTTATATACAGATGAGAATTTAGGCGATTTTTATAGCTTGACTATTAATTTAGTATTTAGAGATTTTGAAAAAACCTTAGAAGATAATATTATTCTTGGATATATTGATAAAATCATCAAAGCTTTAGATGATGAACATGGTTTAAAACTTCGATGAAAATCAGTCCTATTGATTCTTTTACAGCAGAGCTTGAATATATAGCTTCTGATAAGTCTATATCTCATCGCTTTGCTATCTTTTCTTTGCTTACCCAAGGAACTTGTAAGATTAAAAATTATTTAAAAGCCCAAGATACTTTACATACTTTAGCAATCATTCAAGCTTTGGGAGCTGAGGTTGAAGAAAATGATGAATTAATTTGTATTAAAGCTCCAAAATATATAAAATCTCCAAATTGTGTTTTAGATTGTGGCAATTCAGGTACAGCTATAAGACTTTTAATAGGTCTTTTAAGCGCTATTGAAGATGAATTTTTTGTACTTAGCGGGGATTGTTATTTAAATGCTAGGCCGATGAGACGTGTAAGTGAGCCTTTGATGAGTTTAGGAGCTAAAATTTATGGAAGAGCTAATGCAAATTTAGCGCCTATTTGTATACAAGGGGCTAAGTTAGATGGTTTTGATTTTAGTAGTAATATTGCTTCAGCTCAGGTAAAATCAGCTTTAATCTTAGCAGCTTTATTTGCCAAAAAAGAAAGTTATTTTAAAGAAGTTGAGCTTTCAAGAGATCATAGTGAGATTATACTTAATAAAATGGGGGCTTGCATTGAGTATTTAAATGAGGATAAAACTTTTATCAAAATCAATCCTTTAAAAGAAAAATTAAAAGCATTTGAAGTATGTGTACCAAATGATCCATCATCAGCCTTTTACTTTGCCTTAGCTGCTTGTATTTTACCTCATTCAAAAGTAGTTTTAAAAAATGTTTTGTTAAATAAAACACGTATTGAAGCCTTTAAAATTTTAGAAAAAATGGGTGCAAAGATCACCTATAATATTACCAATGAAGATTTTGAAAGTATTGGAGAAATTTGTGTTGAAAGTACGCCTTTAAAGGCGGTAAATGTGAGTGAAAATATCGCATGGTTGATTGATGAAATTCCAGCTTTGGCTATAGCTTTTGCTTGTGCAAAAGGAAAAAGCATTATAAAAAATGCTAAAGAATTGCGCGTAAAAGAAAGTGATAGAATCAAATCAATTGTATTAAATTTGCAAAAATGTGGCATAAAGATAAAAGAATTTGAAGATGGTTTTGAAGTAGAAGGTGGCGAAGCTAAAAGTGCTAAAATAAAAAGCTTTGGAGATCATAGAATTGCGATGAGTTTTTTAATTTTAGGTTTAAGATGTGGAATGGAAGTAGATGATAGTGAATGCATTAAAACTTCTTTCCCAAATTTTATTGAGATTTTAAAGCAAATAGGAGCTAAAATTGGAGATTGAACTAGCAAAAAGCTATGGATTTTGTTTTGGGGTAAAAAGAGCTATTAAAAAGGCTGAACAGATTAAAGATGCAGCTACCATAGGCCCTTTAATCCATAATAATGAAGAAATCACAAGACTTTGGAAAAATTATAATGTTAAAACATTAAATGATATTAATGAATTAAGCACAGAAAAAAAAGCTATCATTAGAACCCATGGTATTACAAAGCAAGATTTAGAAAAATTAAAGCAAAAAGATATAGAAATTTTTGATGCAACTTGTCCTTTTGTAACTAAACCTCAAAAAATTTGTGAGCAAATGAGCAATGAAGGTTATGAAGTTGTGATTTTTGGAGATGAAAATCATCCTGAAGTAAAAGGGGTTAGAAGTTATGTAAGCACTAAGGCATATGTAGTGCTTGATGAAAAAGAATTGTTTGATATTAAATTGCCTTCTAAAATTGCAGTGGTATCACAAACTACAAAAAAGATAGAAAAATTTATGGAAATTGTAAATTATTTAATGCTTAGGGTTAAGGAAGTGCGCGTTTTTAATACCATATGTGATGCGACTTTTAAAAACCAAGAAGCAATCAATGAGCTTGCAAAAAAAAGTGATGTAATGATAATAGTTGGAGGAAAAAATTCAGCCAATACTAAGCAACTTTTTTTAATAGCAAAAAATTACTGCGAGGATAGCTACTTAATCGAAAATGAAAAAGAAATTCAAAAAGAATGGTTTAGCGGTAAAGAAAAATGCGGTATTAGCGCAGGTGCTTCTACACCTGATTGGGTGATTGACTTGGTTTTGGAAAAAATCAAAGAATACACCAAAATTAACTAAGTTTAAAGAAAACAATACTATAATCAAGAATTAAAATTTAAAACAAAGGACCACGATGAGCGAGGTGAACAAAAAAGTTCAAAACAGACTAGAGGATATTATCATAGAAGAAGATTTTGAGCAAATGCTTGAGGAATCTTTCAAGTCTGATGAGGAGGCAACTACACAGGGTATAATTGTCGCGATTAAAGGCGATGAGGTATTTGTAAATGTAGGGCAAAAATCAGAAGGTATTTTGGCAATAGAAGAAATTCAAAACGACAAAGGCGAATTTATCTTCAAAGAAGGCGATACATTAGAAGTTGCTATAGTGGGTTCTCGCGGTGGCAGATCTTTACTTTCTCATAAAAAAGCTTTAAGAAAGCAAAAAGTTAAAGAATTTATTGATAATTATAAAGATGATGAAAGTATGTTTGATGTAAAAATCATTGGTAAAAATAGAGGTGGTTTTGTAGCTGTGGATGAAAATGGAGTAGAATTTTTCTTGCCAAAATCACAAAGTAGTTTTAAAGATTCAAATAACATCATCAATAAAACTTTCAAAGTTAAAATCATCAAAATAGATAAAGAAGCTCAAAGTATAGTAGTTTCTAGAAAAAAAATAGTAGATGAAGAAAGAAAAAAACGCAAAGAGATTATCTCAAATGTGTTAAATCAAGAAGAAATCATAGAAGGTATTGTTAAAAAAATCACCACCTATGGTATGTTTGTTGATGTAGGCGGTGTTGATGGTTTGGTTCACTATAGTGAAATTTCGTATAAAGGACCGGTAAATCCTAGTTCATTATATAATGAGGGTGATAAGGTTCCTGTAAAAGTGATTAAATATGATAAAGATAAAAAACATCTTTCTTTATCTATCAAACTTGCTATGCCTGATCCTTGGGATGAAATTAAAGATGGTTTAGAGGTTGGTGACACTATTAAGGTTACAGTTTCAAATATAGAGCCATATGGTGCTTTTGTTGATTTGGGAAATGATATAGAAGGATTTTTACATATAAGTGAAATTTCTTGGGATAAAAATGCTAAAAATCCAAAAGATTATATTAGCGAAGGCCAAGAGCTTGATGTGGAAGTAATTGAGATTAATGCTAAAGAAAGAAGACTTAGAGTTTCTTTAAAAAATTTATTAGCAAAACCTTTTGATGAGTTTTTAAAATCACATAAGGTAGGTGATGTGGTAAAAGGTAGTGTTACTTCTGTAACTAATTTTGGTGCCTTTGTAAAAATTGCAAACTTAGAAGGTTTGCTGCATAATGAAGATGTTTCATGGAATAGAAACGATAAATGCAAAGATATGTATAAAGTTGGTGATGTTATAGAAGTTAAAATCATCAAGCTTGACAAAGAAAATCAAAAAATTTCTTTAAGTACTAAAGAATTGCAAAAAAGTCCTGTGCAGGTTTATGCACAAAAACACCAAGTAAATGATATTATCTCAGGAAAAATTAGAGATATTAAGGATTTTGGAGTTTTTGTAGAGCTTGAAGAGGGTGTTGATGCGCTAATTCACAAAGAAGATTTGGGTAATATTGATTTTTCAAGTTTAAAAGTAGGCGATACAATAGAAGCTTTAATTGTTTTCATTGATGAAAAGAAAAATAGAATTCGTTTAAGCGTAAAAAGTCTTGCAAGAATGAAAGAAAGAGAAGCGTTAAATGAAATCAATGATAATGATAAAGTAACTTTAGGTGATATTATCAAAGATCAACTTTCATAATAACAAATGAAAAAATATACCCTTTATGGTATTTTAGGCTTTTTAAGCCTAGTTTTGATTGTTGCTTTTGTTTTTATGGTGAGATATGTAAGTGTTGGAAATTTACCTATCTCACAAAATGTTAAATATTCTTTTGATGAAATAAAAAAAGAATTGCCACAAACTTGGCAAGATAAACTTTCAAATCTTAAAGTTAATGATTTTTCTCCAGCAGCGAATGAATTTTATATGAGTTTTAATATGGATGATTCTGTAGTAAAACCAAAACAAAAATTCTATATGCTCGATGTAAATAAAAACGATGTTTATTCTATGTTTTGTTTAAAGCAAACTTTGCATTCTTTTTTTATCAAATACACTTTAACACAAAGCAAAGATGAAGTGGCAATTTATTTAGATACAAATAATGAAAAAGTTTTAAACGCACTGATCGACAAATTAAAAATTTACAACATAAATGCAAAATTAAAGGAGGTTTGGTTATGAAAAAAATTATTGTATGTGATGCAATATTAGACAAAGGTGTGGAGCTTTTAAGAAAAGCTGATGATGTAGAGCTTATTGAAGCAGCGCATTTACCTAAAGATGAGCTTTTGACAAAATTAAGTGATGTAGATGTGGCTATTACTAGAAGTTCAACAGATGTGGATTTGAAATTTATCAATGCATGTTCTAATTTAAAAGCTTTAGTTAGAGCAGGTGTTGGAGTTGATAATGTTGATATAGATGAATGTTCTAAAAAAGGCATTATAGTTATGAATGTGCCAACGGCTAATACCATAGCAGCAGTTGAACTTACTATGAATCATCTATTATGCTCTGCAAGATCTTTTGTAAATGCTCATAATTTTTTAAAAATACAAAGAAGATGGGAAAGAGAAAAATGGTATGGTGTTGAACTTATGAACAAAACTTTAGGGGTTATAGGTTTTGGTAATATAGGTTCAAGAGTAGCTGTACGCGCAAAAGCTTTTGGTATGAAAGTTATAGCTTATGATCCTTATGTGGTAGCTTCTAAAATGACTGATTTGGGTATTGAGTGCGTGAATTCTTTAGATACAATTTTAACTCAAAGTGATTTTATTACCATACATACACCAAAAACAAAAGAAACAACAGATATGATTTCTTTTGAAGAAATTTCTAAAATGAAAGATGGTGTAAGATTGATAAATTGCGCCAGAGGTGGTCTGTATAATGAAGATGCTTTGTGTGAGGGATTAAAAAGTGGTAAAATAGCTTGGCTTGGTATCGATGTGTTTAATAAAGAACCTGCAACTAATCATCCGTTTTTAGATTTTGAAAATGTTTCTGTTACTTCTCATCTTGGTGCAAATACTTTAGAAAGTCAAGAAAATATAGCTATCCAAGCATGCGAGCAAGCTTTAAATGCTGCAAGAGGAATTTCTTATCCTAATGCTTTAAATTTACCAATTAAAACTGAAGATTTGCCAAGTTTTGTAGCACCTTATATTGAGCTTATTTCTAAAATGGGCTTTTTGGCTGCTCAGCTTGATAAAACTCCTATTAAAGCTATTAAACTTGAAAGTGAAGGACAAATTAGTGAGTATAATGAGTCTTTGCTAACTTTTGCAACAGTGAGTGTTTTAAGAGGAATTTTAGGTGAAAATATTAATTATATTAACGCACATTTTGTAGCTAAAGACAAGGGTGTGGAACTTTCTTCTTGTATTTTACCAAGTAGTGGTTATAGTAACAAAATCACCATAAAGGTAATTACAGATAATTCTAACCTTTCTATCTCAGGGACTATTTTTGGTGAAAATGAACAAAGGATAGTAGAGTTAAATGGTTTTGATGTAGATTTTAAACCAAAAGGGAAAATGATAATTTTAAATAACAATGATATACCAGGAGTTATTGCTAATGTTAGCGGAATTTTAGCTAAAAATAATGTCAATATAGCTGATTTTAGACTTGGTAGAAATGGTTTTGGAAAAGCTTTAGCTGTGATTTTGCTTGATGCAAAAATTTCAAAAGCTTTGCTTGAAGAATTAAGAGCAGTTGATGCTTGTATTTTTGCAGAATATGCAGAAATTTAAGGCTTTTTATAAGCCTTAATTGTTACAATTATTTTTTAATTTTAAAATTAAGGAAAATATATGGCTTCTTATGGAATGGGAGATTTAAAAAAAGGTTTAAAAATAGAAATTGATGGTATTCCTTTTAAAATCGTAGAATATCAACACGTAAAACCAGGAAAAGGTCCTGCTTTTGTACGTATTAAAATTAAATCTTTTATCGATGGTAAGGTTTTAGAAAAAACTTTCCATGCAGGAGATAAATGTGAATCTCCAAATTTAGTAGAAAAACAAATGCAATATCTATATGATGATGGTGAAAATTGTCAATTTATGGATACTCAAACTTATGAGCAAGTTGCAATTAGTGATGAAGATGTGGGTGAAGCTAAAAAATGGATGCTTGATGGAACCATGGTGGATGTTTTATTTCACAATGGAAAAGCAATTGGTGTGGAAGTACCTCAAGTAATGGAGCTTAAAATTATCGAAACAGCGCCAAATTTCAAAGGTGATACTCAAGGTTCAAACAAAAAACCAGCTACTTTAGAAACAGGCGCAGTGGTGCAAATTCCTTTCCATGTGCTAGAAGGGGAAGTAATTCGCGTTGATACTGTGCGTGGAGAGTATATAGAAAGAGCAAATAAATAATCCCTTATTTTAAGGGATTATAAAGTTCTTAATTTATTAATCTCATCTCTAAGCATTGCTGCTTTTTCAAATTCAAGATTTTTAGCTGCTTCTAACATTTGTTTTCTTAATTCTTTTACTATTTTAGCGCGTTCTTTTGCAGGCATTTTTTCAAGTTCTTTGCCTTTACGATAAATTTCTCCTTGCTCAAGTTCATGTTTTAAACTTTCTTCTATATTTCTTTTTACTGAGGTTGGTGTGATGTTGTGTTTTTTATTATAAGCTTCTTGTAAAGCCCTTCTTTTGTTAGTAGTATCGATAGCTTCTTGCATAGATTTTGTGATTTTTTTGGCAAAAAGTAAAACTTTTCCATTGACATTTCTAGCAGCACGCCCCATCGTTTGAATGAGTGCAGTGGTACTTCTTAAAAAGCCTTCTTTATCTGCATCCATAATGGCTATAAGAGAAACTTCAGGTAAATCAAGTCCTTCTCTTAAAAGATTAATCCCGATTAAAATATCAAAAGCACCACTTCTTAAACCACGGATGATTTCATTACGCTCTATTGCATCAATTTCTGAGTGCATGTATTTTACTTTTAAGCCAAGTTCTAAGTAGTATTTACTAAGCTCTTCAGCCATTTTTTTAGTTAAAACGGTTATTAAAACTCTTTCATTGCGTTCTATAACTTTTTTAGCTTCATCGTATAAAATTTCTACTTGATTTTCACTATCTTTGATTTCTATTTTAGGATCTAAAAGCCCTGTTGGACGCATGATTTGATAAAAAATATTTTCTTTGCTTAATTCTAGTTCTAAAGGTGCAGGTGTAGCTGAAACAAATAAAAATTTACAATTTTTATTAATAAATTCATCAAACATCAAAGGTCTATTATCTAAGGCGCTTGGCAAACGAAAACCATAATCAACCAAAGTTTGTTTTCTACTTCTATCCCCTGCAAACATCCCGCGAAATTGTGGTAAAGATACATGAGATTCATCCACAATGACTAAAAAATCTTGATTTTTAATGGCAAAATAATCAAAAAGCGTATAGGGTGTATCGCCGCTCTTAAGCCCTGTTAAATGCAAAGCATAATTTTCAACTCCTTTACACATTCCAGTGCTTTGAAGCATTTCAAGGTCAAATTCTACTCTTTGTTTTAACCTTTGTGCTTCTACGAGTTTATTTTCATTTTCAAAATAAGCAAGGCGTTCATTTAATTCAGCTTTTATACCTTTTATAGCCTCTTTAAGCCTAGCTTCACCTACGCTAAATTGACTGGTTGGGTAAAGTATGAATTTTTTTAAATCTTTACCTTTCTTATTTTCTAAGACATTATAATGATACATTGCCTCAAGCTCATCGCCAAAAAACTCAAGCCTAATAGCTTCATCTTCATAATAAGCTGGATATATATCTACTATATCTCCATTTACTCTAAAATCAGCCCTATCAAAGAAATTATCATTGCGCTTATAGCCCATATCTACAAGTTTTTTTAAAAGTTCTTTTTGATTTATTTGCATATTAAGCTCTAAAATCAAAACCATACCCACATACTCACTTGGGTTTCCCAAACCATAATTTGCTGAAACACTAGCTATGCAAATAACATCATCATAACTTAAAAGCGAAGCACTTGCGCTTAGTCTTAATCTTTCTAAGTCTTCATTAGTAGAGCTGTCTTTTTCTATAAAAACATCGGTTCTTGGTATATAAGCCTCGGGTTGATAATAATCATAATAGCTTATAAAATACTCCACATGATTATTTGCAAAAAAACCTTTAAATTCGCTATAAAGTTGCGCACATAAGCTTTTATTGTGACTCATGATAAGAGTAGGCATGTTTAAGTTTTTAATGATATTTGCCATAGTGAAAGTTTTTCCACTGCCTGTAACACCTAGCAAGGTTTGGTATTTATTACCCGCTTTAATGCTTTTTACTATACCATCAATGGCTTGTTTTTGATCAGGACTTGGCTTAAAATCACTAGTAAGTTCAAACATAAATTTTCCTAACTTGTATTTTTGCTAATTTTACACAAAATTTTTTGTAAAAATTTAAATTTTAAAACAAAAAGCTATGCAAAATTAAATTTTTTTTTGTTACAATTATGTGTTTAAAATACTCTAAATATAAAATCAATAAAGGCAAGAAAATATGTATGATGAAAGAATAATCAACACAATGACAGATAAAGTAAATGAGCTTTTGGCTAAATATAATGAAGTATGTGAAATCAATGAAAATTTAAGAAATGAATTGGTAAGTGTAAAAGCACAAAATGAAGCTAAAAATAATCAAATCGCACGTTTAGAAGAAGAGCTTAAAAATAAAAATATTGAAAGCGAAGATGTGATCAAAAAAATAGAGGCAGTTCTTGGCAAACAATAACCAAAGAAAAGTTACAATTAATGTCTATGCAAAAGACTTTGTTGTAACATGCAGTAATGAATTTGCAAATCATCTTGAAGATGAAATTGCTTTAATTTCTGGAGGTACAGGCAAGATAGAGCTTGCAAATTTCATTAATGCTTTTGTAAAACTTAGCTACGAAAACTATATCTTAAAAAAAGAACTCAATAAACTTATCAATACTATCGATGAAGAAATAAAATAAATGCAAACAAAAAAAGCTTTTACTTTGATAGAGCTTGTTTTTTGTATGATGATTATTGCTATTCTTAGCGTAATTGCTTATCCGTATTTTTCTTTTGGAAAAAATGATGCTAAACTCATTCAAGTAAAAAGTGAAGTGGAGCTTATCAATGCTTCTTTGTCTTTACTTAGAAATCAGTTTTTATTTAAAGAAAGTAAGGATTTTCCAGCAATTTTAGATGAAGCTTTGATAAATAGTGAAAATCAAAAATTATTTGTATGTTCTCATTCTCAAAATCATAAAAATACAAAACAATGCACTTACAGCGTTTTAGAAAAACCAATCATTTCATCTAAAAAATCGTGGATGAAAATAGCAAATACTCAATATAGATTTTTTATAAATACTAAAAATTACATAGATTTTTCTTATAATAGTGAAAAAGTTTTTTTAGAATGTGTGAGTTTAAATTGTAAGGATTATGGGTTTTGAATTTTTATCAACTTGCTATTAAAGGATATTATTTAGATACCTTAACTTATGAAAGTGAAGAAGAATTTGAAATTTTAGATGAGGTAATAGTTGATCTTGCAAGGAAAAAAAATCTCAAAGCTATAATTTTACAAAAATGTTCAAAGCCTGATTTTAAAACCCAAGCCATAAAGGAAAAAACAGGTTTTAAACTAACGCAATATCAATACGAACTTGCTCAATTTATTGCTTATTATTATGCTAGTAAAATAGCTTTTGTTTTAGGTATGTTTGAAAGTATTAAAGAGTATAAAAATGAAAAAATTCATATAGAAAAAGTACCTAGTTTAAGTAAAAACCAACAAGAGGCTTTGGAATTTATAAAAACTAAACAAACTAGTTTGCTATTTGGTGATACAGGAAGTGGTAAAACTGAAATTTATATTAGCTTGATAAAAGAATATCTAGAGCAAGGAAAGCAGGTTTTGCTTTTAATGCCAGAAATCGCTCTAACTCCACAAATGCAAAAAAGATTAAAAGTGTATTTTGGCGAGCATTTTTTCTTGTGGCATTCTAAAATTACTAAGAAAAAAAAGCAAGAATATTTGCAAAATTTAGCAAATTCAAAAGCTCTTTTAGTGGTGGGAGCTAGGTCGGCTTTGTTTTTACCTTTTAAGAATTTGGGTTTGATTATTATTGATGAAGAGCATGATAATTCTTATAAAGCTTCTAATAATCCAAAAATCAATGCAAGAGATTTGGCTTTATTTATAGCAAAAAAAATGCATATAAAAGTTCTTTTGGGTTCTGCTACTCCAAGTGTTGTAAGTTTTTATAAACATCCTTGTTTTAGACTTAAAGGAACTTTCTTTGAAAGTAAAAAGCAGTTTTTATACGATCAGAGTGAGCTTAGTGTTTCATCAAAATTGCTTTTAGAATTAAAAATTAGTTTAAGAAATAAAAAGCAAGCCGTGGTATTTTTACCTACAAGGGCAAATTTTAGACAAATTTTATGCAAAGAATGTACTAATACCATTAAATGCCCTTTTTGTTCTATTGCTTTGAGTTTACATAAAAATAAAAATGCATTAAAATGTCATTATTGTAATTTCACTAAAGAAATCGATCAAACCTGCCCAACTTGCAATGGAGTTATGCTTGAAGCTAAAAAAATGGGCACAGCAGAGCTTTGTGAGCTTTTAGAAAAAGAATTAGCGGAGTTTAATCCTATCATAAAAAGATTTGATAGTGATGAGATTAGCAGTGTAAAAAAGCTTGATATGATTTTAAAAGATTTTAACCAAGAAAAAATTGATATTTTAGTAGGCACTTCCATGCTTGCTAAAGGACATGATTATCACAACGTTGATTTGAGTGTGATTTTGGGGCTTGATGAATATTTATTTAGGCCTAATTTTAAAGCCTTAGAAGAGACTTTGGCTCTTGCTATGCAAGTAGCAGGTCGTGCAGGTCGAAAGGGTGAGGGTAGGGTGCTTTTACAAACTAAAAATAGATCTTTTTTTGAAAAATATATACAAGATTACGATAGTTTTTTAAAAGATGAATTAAATGCTAGAAATGAACTTTATCCTCCATTTAAAAGACTTTTAAGGCTAATTATTGAAGATGAGGATAAGAATAAAGCTTTAAATTTGTGTGAATTTATAGCTAATAAAGTTCAAGAATTAAAACAAGTGCAATTAGTAGGCCATGGTGCTTGTGGTATTGAAATGCTAAATAAAAAATGGCGTTTTTATGTGTTATTGCGTGCTAATACCCATCAAGAACTTGTAAAATTTGAGCATTTTGCTTTAAATTTTAAAAATATTACTTGCGATATAGATCCAGTTGATTTTTCTTGAAAAATATATTTATTTATAAATAATTATTGTTTTATAACAAAAAACAATATTTTATTTTTAATTTTAAATTTATTTTGATAAGAATATACTTTTTTTAATTTCTTAAATTTAAAGGAGAGAAAATGAAAAAGTTTAGTTTTCTTGCAGGTTGTGTACTTTTTGGTGCTTTGCTTAATAATACTTTAGCTTGCACTACTATTTTAGTACCAAGTGAAGCAAGTAAAGATGGCTCTATGTTGGTTGCAAGAAGTGCTGATAGTAAGGCAGATAAAGCACAAGTTTTTCTAATCCACCCAAGAGTTGAAAATCAAAAAGGTATTTATAGCACTAAAGCACATCAAGGAATGAATGATTTTACTTACCCTTTGCCTACTAAATCTTTTCAATATAGCACTATAGCTAATTGGCAAAGTAAATTACACGGTGCTACTGGTTTTAATGAAATGGGTGTTGGGATAAGTGCTACTGAATCAATTTATGCAAAAGATGAACTTTTAAAATTTGATCCTTATAATGAGAAAAATGGCATTAGTGAAGATGATATTTTGGATGTTTTGCTTCCAAGAATTAAAAGTGCAAAAGAAGGTGTTTTATTATTGGGTGATATTATAGAAAAACAAGGAGCTGCTGAGGGTTTTGGAATAGCTTTTGTGGATTCTAAAGAAATTTGGTATTTAGAAAGTGCCACAGCACATCAGTGGATGGCTGTAAAAATTCCTAATAATTCGTATTTTGTTAGTGCGAATCAAGGTAGGCTAAAACAACTAAAATTCAACGATGAAAATACCTTGCATTCTAAAAATTTAATAAATTTTGCCATAATACATAAAGCGTATAATCCTAAAGTGGATAAGGATTTTGATTTTTTTAAAGTTTATACAAGAAATGATGATAGAGATTTAACTTATAATTATCCTAGAGTTTGGTGGATACAAAAAATGTTTAATCCATCTTTAAATCAAGATGTAAAAAATGGCGCTAATTTTAATGTGTTTTTGCAACCTGAGCAAAAACTTAGTGTGGATGATTTAAAAAAAGCTTTAAGATCGCACTATGATGGAACAAAATATGATCCATATGCAAATTTCAATGAAAATGAAAACATTTACCGTGTTGTGAGTGTGTTTAGAACTTATGAATCTCACATTATGCAAGTTAGACCGTGGCTTCCTAAAGAAATAGGTAGGTTAAATTATGTCGCAATAGGAATGGCTGATTTGAGTGTGTATTTGCCTTATTATTTTGGTAATGATGAGTTTATTGCAGGATATCAACAAGGAACAAATGAAGCTGATGATAAATCAATTTATTGGATTTATCGCAAGTTGCAAACTCTTGTAATGAGTGATTATAATAAATATGCTCCTATCGTAAAAAATGCTTATGCTAAATTTGAAAAAGACACATCTTTAAAACAAGAAGCTATGGAAAAAGAATATTTAAGTCTTTATAAAAAAGATAAGAACAAAGCAAAGCAAATTTTAGTTGATTTTTCATTGCAAAATCAAATGGAAGCTAAAAAACTTACTCAAGATTTGACAAATCAAATTTTTACCCTTTTAACAAGAGATACAGATATAAAATATAAATCTCTTAATAAAAATAAAAAAGATTAATGATATAGCCCATTTTTGGGCTATAATACTCTAAAAATATTTTTAGAGTGATTTTAATGACAAGGTACAAAACAAGACAAATAAAAGTAGGTGATGTTTTAATAGGTGGAGATGCTCCTATTTCAGTGCAATCTATGCTTTTTACTAAAACAAGAGATATTGAAGGTTGTTTAGAGCAGCTTAACAGACTTTATTTTGCTGGTGCAAATATAGTGCGTTTAGCCTGTTTGGATATGGCAGATGCAAGAGCTTTAAAAGAAATCAAAGCAAAAAGTCCCTTACCTTTAATAGTGGATATACATTTTAATCATAAGCTAGCAGTCTTTTGTGCTGAATTTATCGATGGGGTGAGAATTAACCCAGGAAATATAGGCTCAAAAGAAAATATCAAAGAAGTGGTGCAAGCTTGTAAACAAAGGAAAATTCCTATTAGAATAGGGGTAAATCATGGCTCTATAGAAAAGCAATTTAGCGATAAATATGGTTATAATATAGAAGCTATGCTTGGGAGCGCTTTATATAATATAAAATTACTAGAAGATTTAGACTTTTTTGATATTAAAATTTCTATGAAAACTTCAGATGTGCAAAATACCATAAAAGCTTATGAAGCTCTAAGACCACTTTGTGATTATCCATTTCATTTAGGAGTTACTGAGGCAGGGACTAAATTTCATAGCACGGTTAAAAGCTCGATTGCCTTAGGAAATTTGCTTTTAAAAGGTATAGGCGATACAATGAGAGTTTCTATGACAGGGGAGCTTGAAGAAGAGATTAAAGTAGCAAGGGCTATTTTGCAAGATAGTGGAGTGCAAAAAAGTGGAGTAAATATCATCTCATGTCCAACTTGTGGAAGAATTCAAAGTGATTTGATCAAAGCGATTAAAATAGTAGAAGAAAAAACTAAGCATATAAAAGAACCATTAAATATAAGTGTTATGGGTTGTGTTGTAAATGCCTTGGGCGAGGCTAAGGGTGCTGATGTGGCGATTGCTTTTGGAAAAAATCAAGGTTTAGTTATAAGACATGGCGAAGTAGTGGCAAAATTAAAAGAAGATGAGCTTGTAGATAGATTTTTACTTGAAGTAGAAGATGAGGTAAAACTTAGAAAAAAAGATTAATTTTTTTCTAAGTAAGTTTTTTGCATATTTTGTAATTTTTTAGAAATTTTTACTTTATAAATACTTGGATTTTGAAGTTTTTTTAGTTTAAAATCCAAACTATCAATACTTTTTTTATGATACTCTTGAATATTTTTCAAACTAGGAAGCTCATAAACTAATTTTCCATCTTTAAAAATAAGCTCATGTAAATTTTTATATGTATAATCTTGATAATTTTTAATACTTTCATCATGTGCATATAAGATATCAAAACTTGCTTTATTTTCTTTATAATACCTTATGAGTTTTTTAAAATGTGGCAAGGTTGTTTTGCTTGAGCTTGCACTGATTTTTATTTTAGGGATGATTTGATTGTTTTTTTCTAATGCAACAAGCTTATAAACAGCTCCAAAAATAGGCGAACTTGCCGAAGTAATAAGCTTTTCTCCAATGCCAAAAGCATCGATTGGGGCTTTGTTTTTTAGTAATTTTTCTATGATAAACTCATCTAAAGTATTACTAGCTATGATTTTGCATTTTGTTAATCCAGCAAGATTTAGTTTTTTTCTAATATATTTAGAGATTTTAAGCAAATTTCCTGAGTCAATACGGATAGAATAATTTTGCATGGAATCTTGTGCATTTAACTTATTAAACACTAAAATAGCATTTTCAATACCTTTTTTATAATCATAAGTATCAATCAAAAGACTTATATTATCTTTATAAATTTGACAATATGCTCTAAAAGCACTTAGCTCATCATCAAACATTTGCACCCAAGCATGAGACATGGTTCCACTAATAGGAATATTAAATTTTTTCCCAGCTAAAGTACAAGCACTTGCATGAAAACCACCGATAAAAGCAGCTCTAGCACCATTTAAAGCTGCACTTTCTCCATGGGCTCTGCGAGAGCCAAATTCTAAAAGCAATTTTTCTTTTGCAATTTGAGTAATTCTGCTAGCTTTAGTGGCAATTAGACATTGATGATTTAGGGTTAAAAGTATGAAAGTTTCTAACAATAAAGCCTCTATTATAGGTGCTTTAATAATCATTAAAGGAGTATTAGCAAAAACGCATTCACCTTCTTTAACGCTTAGTATATCTCCACTAAATTTTAAAGTTGAAAGGTAGTTTAAAAATTCATCATCAAATTTTTTAGTATTTTTCAAAAAATCTATGTCATCTTTAGAGAAAGAAAAATGATTAATATGATTTATGATTTGTTCTAATCCACAAAAAACAGCATAAGAAGCATTATCAGGAGCTTTTCTAAAAAAAACTTCAAAATAAACAATTTGCTTATGCATATTTTGTTTAAAATAAGCATAAGCCATACTTAGTTCGTAAAAATCACATAATAATGAAGAATTCATATAAGGATTTTTACTAAAAAATTAATCCATTTGGCGACGCAAGAAAGCAGGAACATCAAGCTGAGAAATCACTTCTTCATCAAATCCACCGCTAGCTTTACGTAAATTCATATAGCTATTTTTTTTACTTTCTTCTTGTTCTTTAGCACTTTCTATTTCAGCTTTATCTTCAAAACCTGTAGCAATGATAGTAACTTCAACGCGATCACCCATACTCTCATCAGTCGTTGCACCAAAGATTACTTTTGCGTTTTCATCTGCTATATCGCTAATGCTTTGAGTAGCTTGTGAAATTTCTATCAATGAGCATTCAGGACCAATTTTATAATGGATGATTACGCCTTTAACGCCTTTCATAGTCATGCCGTCTAATAATGGAGATTCTATAGCACTTGATAATGCATCCATGATAGCATTTTCACCTTCTCCATGACCCACGCCCATTAGTGCTAAACCTCTGTGGCTCATAACAGTTCTAACATCAGCAAAGTCAACATTAATATCGCCATCTTCTAAAAGGATAGACACCATACCCCTAACAGCTCTAGCTAAAATATCATCAACTAGTTTAAATGCTTCTTTTATACCTGCTTTTTTTGGGAGTATACTAAGAAGTTTTTCGTTTTGGATTACAATGATAGAATCACTTTCTTTTTTTAATTCAGCTAAACCAGCTTCTGCTAATTTTTTTCTTTGTTTTCCTTCAAATGCAAAAGGCATAGTTACAACTGAAACAGTTAGCGCACCTACTTCTTTAGCAGCTTGTGCTACAACAGGAGCTGCACCTGTACCAGTTCCACCACCAAGTCCTGCTGAAATAAATACTATGTCGCTTTGACTTAAAGCAGCTTTTACTTCTTCAAAACTTTCTCTTGCGCTTTCTGCTCCAATTTCTGGTTGCATTCCAGCACCCAAACCTTTGGTTTTTTTCTCACCTAGTTGAATTCTAGTTTTTGCTAAAGATTTAGCTATAGCTTGTGCATCAGTATTAGCTGAAATAAGATCAAGATCATGTAAACCCATATTTACCATATGATCTATCATGTTACCGCCACCGCCACCGCAGCCTATGACTTTTATTTTTGCACCTTTTGCGTGTTGCATTTCTTCCACTAGATATTCGCTCATTGTGTCTCCTATTAGAACTGGTTTATTAATTTATTCCAAAATTTATGCATTAAATTCGTTTTTTTATCTTTCTTTGTTTCTATTTTTGCTAATTCTGTTTTTTCATCTTCAAATTCTTTTTGATCTTGAAAAATTTCTTCAAAATCTTTATTTTCTTCTTCGTTTTCATCTATGGTAAGATTTTGTTTGATTTGTTTATTGATAAATTCAGGCTCTCCTTTGTATCTTAGTTTCTCATTAGAATCTAATTCATAAGGAGTAAAATGCCCACCACCATATAAACAAAGACCTATAGCACAGCTATTTTCTGCATCTTCAAAAATTTCTTTAAAACCATCCATAGTATCTTTTTTTGCAGTCGCTATTCTAACAGCTTTATTATCAAAATAAGCTGAAGCAAGCTTGTCAAGTCCTGCAAATTTTGTCATTCCACCTGTTAATACTATACCTGCTCCTGCTTGATTTGCACAAGCATTATCGCTTAGCATTTTAGCTAAAATAATAATAGTTTCTTCAATTCTTGCATAAATTACATTGGATATGACTTCTACTGAAACTTCATTTTTTCTTTTTTCATCACCCATGTATGGAATTTGTATAATTGAGTTTTCATTTTGCGCTAAAGATGCATAATTTAATTTTAGTTTTTCTGCTTCTTTTGGCGGGGTATGTAAAGCTATGGATAAATCATTGGTGATATTTACTGAGCCAATTTGTAAGCATTCATTATATCGTATAGAATTACCCGCATGAATGACCATATCGCAAACTGCTCCACCCATATCGATTAAAATAGCGCCTAATTCTTTTTCACTATCATCAAAGCAAGCAATAGAAGAAGCATATCCTGAAAGAACGATGTTATCTACTCTAAGATCAGCAAGCTCCACAGCTTTTTTTAGATTTTTAATATGCACTTCTTGTGAGATTACAATATGCGTAGAAACTTCAAGGCGATTTCCACTCATTCCCAAAGGATCTTCTACATGTTCAAGATCATTTACTTTAAAATTATAAGGTAATACATGAATGATTTCATATCCACTAGGTATATTTGCAGTATGCTTTGCTGTGCTTACTGCTCTGTGAATTTCTTTAATACCTATTTCATGATTTGGTATATTAACTACACCTATACTATCTACACTTTTTGCATAAGCACCTGAAATAGATACAATTACTTTATCATAATGCACGCCTGACATCATTTGTGCATCAGCTACTGCTTCTTCTATGGATTTTGAAGCAAGTTCTATATTAGTAATTGCTCCTTTTTTTATACCATTTGATTTTGATTTTCCAAAACCAATGACTTTTAGTCCTTCTTCGCTTTTTTGTGCTAATATGGCGCAAGTTTGTATTGAGCCTAAATCAATTCCTAAAATATTCAATTTGTATTTCCTTTATAATAGCGTTGAATTGGATATAATTCTATAAGTTTTTTTAATAATTCTTCCTTAAGTAAAGCTTGTTTAGTTTGTTTAGCACTTTGCTCTATGATAAATTTGTAAATTTCTTCTTTGTTTTTATTTTCTAAAGTTTGTTTTGTGATCTCATAAACTATTGCTTTATCATCAAATAATACATAAGATTTAGCTTTGTTTGAGTCAAATACATGCATTAAAAACTCGCTAAATTCAGCATCATTCATTATATTACCCACTTTTGCATTTTTGCTTGAGTCACGGCTATAAGTACCTATGTCTATACCTTGGAAATTATCTAGGGCGAGTTTTGCTTTTTCTTCTAATAAGGCTTTAGTTTTTTCTTTAATGTAAAGTTTACTTACTTCGTTTTTAGCTTGCTCAAAAGTCATAGTTTGTATAGGATTTATTTTTATAATTTTTGCAATCATATAGCCGTTTTCAAATTTAAAAGGCTTAATAAAATCATTTTCTTTAGCTTTTTGTATATTTTCTAAAGGATAATAAATATCAGCA
Source organism: Campylobacter sp. 2352 PW (assembly GCF_024723575.1). Classification (NCBI taxonomy): domain Bacteria; kingdom Pseudomonadati; phylum Campylobacterota; class Epsilonproteobacteria; order Campylobacterales; family Campylobacteraceae; genus Campylobacter; species Campylobacter sp. 2352 PW. The sequence continues at coordinate 15,696 of NZ_JANQCX010000009.1, read as the reverse complement.
TCGCTGATTGTGATATTTTTATCAAAACTAAGCTCGTTCTTTCTCAAAGCCACATAGCTTTCATTGGCTTTAAGTTTAAGTTTAGAAAGTTTTAAATCTTTTATAACTTTATCTTTGCTTTGTTCTAGACTTAGAATTTTTCCTGCAAAATCTTTATAATCATTTTTATTTTCTTCATAGTAAGCTTGGATTTCTTTGTCATCAATTTTGATTATATCAGGGTTTAAAAAATAAGTTGCAAGCTCGTAACTTTTTTGCGTCTTATAAAGCTCTTTATTTTTCTCCCAAGTTTGTTTTAACTTTTTTTCATCCATTGTTATGTTTTTATTATCAAGTTTTATGGCTTGAACTTTTAAACTATCTTGCATTAAAAAACTTGCACCAAACATATCAAGTTCATTTGGTTTGATTTGTAAATTTAAAATAGCATTGATTTTTTTAAGTAATAACTCATCGTGAATGATTTTTTCATAAGTTTTTGGTGTATAGTTGTTTCTTGCAAGCAGATTATAGTATAAATTTTTGTCAAAAACACCCGAAGTATTATGAAAGATTTTTTGATGTGCTAAATCATAAGCGATTTCTTCCTCGCTTACATTTAAACCCAAGGTTTTAGCATAAGAAAGTAGTAGTTTTTCTTGTATAAGTTCATTAATAGCTTGGGTGTCTAAACCATCTTTTTGTGCTTGTTCTTGTGTGTAATTGCCATTGTTTAGCTGAGAATAATAGCCAAATAATTGAGAATATTTAAGATTAAACTCATCATAACTTATTTTTTCATCGCCTACTTTTGCAACAGAATTTGACCTGTCAGTGTTAAAATCATAACTCCCCCAACCAACAAAACCTGCTCCAACAAAAGCAATAACGCTAATCCAAATAGTTACAACTAAGTATTTTTTATGATGCTGCATCCAAGTGAGCATTTTTACCCCAATCTGATTAAATAAATTAAACTATAAATTATAAATAATTTGTGATTAATAAAAGATTAATTTTAAATTATTATGATAAATTTGTTTCCGCTAAATGGATAATTTTGCAAGAATTTTCAATTAAATCTATAATTTTACCTAATTCATAACTTGTTCTACCATAGGCAAATATACCATAGCCCTTTACAACAACAAAATTTTGTTTTTGTTCTAACATATAACGATAAATTTCAGTTTGTGATCTATCCTCCCAATCTTCATAATTTTTAGGATTATAAACTCGAATTTCTTCTAGAAAAATTTCACCAAAATAATCTTGAGGTGTTATAAAATCATGATTTAAACTCATAGATAAGGTATAGGTTGGGCAGGCAAAACATATAAATTTAGCTTCAGGTATATTCTCATATATACTTTTATGGATTTCACTATCGCTGCTTGCCTCATCCCAGCTATAATCTTTTGCAAATTTTAAAATACTTAAACTTTTTTCATCTAGTTGATTTAAAAAAGTGTCATTTTTATTTATAATAAAAGAACTTTGAGATAGTTTTGCTGAAACTGATCCGTGGCAAATTCCAAAAAAATTTTTTTTAAACATTGAAGTAGAAAGTATTTTGATTTGAGAAATGATATTTTCTTTATTCATTAAAAACCTTGTTTTAAACTTAACTAAGATATTATACTAAAAAATATTTTAAAGGTTTATTTTGCAAAGTCCACATATTCCTGTTTTACTGCAAGAAGTTTTAGATGCTTTTGATGATTTTGATAGTGGAGATTTTTTAGATTGCACTTTGGGTTATGGAGGGCATTCTAAGGCGTTATTGCAAGCTCATGAGAAACTAAGATTAATTGCTTGTGATAAAGATTTAGAAGCTTTAAATTTTTCTAAAGAATTTTTAAAAAAATTTCAAGATAGGATAAGTTTTAATCATATAGGTTTTAAAGATATTTTAACTCAAATTTCAACGCAAAACTTAAGAGGAATTTTAGCTGATATCGGTGTATCTTCTTTGCAACTTGATAAAAATGATAGGGGTTTTTCGCTAAATTCTGATTTTTTAGATATGAGAATGGATCAAAATAACCCTTTAAGCGCTAAAGAAGTGGTAAATTCTTACAGCAAGGAAGCTTTGGAGCAAATTTTTAAAGACTATGGAGATTTAACTCCGGTTGCTTCAATGCTTGCTCAAAAAATCATCAATGCAAGAAGTCAAAAAAAGATTACAAGCGCAAAAGAATTAAGTCAAATCATAGGAAATGCTAAGCTAAAAGGACGCAATGTGTCTTTAGCTTTACTTGTATTTCAAGCTTTACGCATAGAAGTAAATAATGAGCTTGGCGAATTAAAATCCTTGCTTGAAAACATAGAAAAAGCAAAATTAAAAGATTGTAAATTAGCCATTATTAGTTTTCATTCTTTGGAAGATAGGATAATAAAAAATACTTTTAAAAGATGGGAAAAAGACTGCATTTGCGATGAAAGAGCCATAAAATGCGAATGTGGTAAAGGACATAGTCTTGGTAAAATTTTAAGTAAAAAAGCTATAAGTGCCTCCAAAGAAGAAATAAGCTATAATAGCAGATCAAGTTGTGCAAAAATGAGAATTTTTTATTTTAGGTAAATAATGGTTGAAGATGATTTTTTAAAAGAAAAGCAAAATATACGTGAAAAAATGTTGAAATATTCCAGGGCTATTAAAGAAGGTAGGTCTTATGAAGAATATGAGCAAAATTTTAATGAAAGTGATCGTATACTAAAAAATAGAATACAACGTAAAAAAAGACCTAAATTTACAGATTTTTATGAAGAGTATGAAGAAAAACCTAGGAAGCAATCTGCTATTTATTTAAAAGAAGATTTGATTAATGTTAAATTAGAAGAAAAAAAGCCTTTTAAATTACAACTTAATTTTTTCAAAAAGCAAAAAGAAAAATTCGATAAAAAAAATATTGCAAATTCTAAAACGTTTAAAAGTAACAAATCAACTCAAGAAGTAAGAAAAATAGAAAAAAAACAAGAAAATAAAGATCCTATTCAAATATCTAAAATTCTTACTCAAAGCAATGTTTTTGTCACTTCAAAATTTCAAGATTTAAAAGAAAAAAGAAAAGAAAAAGCTAAACTCAAACAAGAATTAAAAGAGCAAAAAAAAATCGAACAAGAAAAACTAAGAAAAGCTCAAGAGGAATTAAAAGAAAAAGAAAAACTAGCCAAGCAAGAACAAAAAATTTTAGAAGAAAAAGTAAGACTTGAAGAAAACCAAGAGTATAATCAAGAAGATAAATATGAACTTTTAGATAGTATAGTAAGTGAGGAGAATAAAAATTTAAGTCCTAAAAATTTAATATATGCAGGTTTGATGATAGCATTTGCTTTATTGATATTTTTCCCGCAAATTTATATTAGAAATCAAATTTATTATGTAAGTAGAGATATAGCGGATTTAAGATCGCAAGAACTTGTTTTAGATGAGGAAAACAAAGAGCTTCAAAGACAGCTTGAGGCGCTATATTTTCAAAATCAAGTTTTAGACTTTTTAGATTAATCTTGTGTTTGAATGATTTTTTCTAAAACATATTGCTCGAGTTGGTTTTTTGGGATTTCTTCTTTAATGGCTTGGTTATAAATATTTTCTGCTATTTTTGAATATTTTTCATAAGCAAAATATGGAAAATGCAAAGCCCAAGCTTTTTTTAATAATCTTTTACTTATTACTTTTCTAGTGTAAATTTTAAAAATATCATAGCCAATAAAAACACAAGCGGTTACAAAAACAGCGCTTAAAATACTAATATGAAAATCAATAATTGTTAAAAAATAATGACTAATGATAAGCATAGGAACTAAAATAGCTATGCAAAAAAATGCATAAATAAGATAAGAATTAAACACCTTAAATTTAAAATTTAATTTTGCAGGATCTACCATCATGCCTTCATTAAGTAAGGCGTTCGCTTCTAATAAATCTTTTAAATTAACAGGTTGGTTTGAAACTTTAAAAATAAAGTTTAAAATAAATTCTTGTATTTTCATTTTTTACCCAATTAGTATGTGATTTTTGTGATTTTAACATTTTTGTTTTTAATTAAACTAAATTTTAAGTCTTGCAAATGAATTCTTGTGTTAAAATTTATATTATTTTAATATCAAAATGGAAGAAAAATGGCAGATTCTAGATTTATGATGAATGTAAAAGGCATAGCTAAGAGTTTTATACCTAGAAAAATTTATCAAAATCAATTGCAAAATATTTTAAAAGAAATTTTAAAATTAAAAAATATAGATAACATTATTACTCGCTTGAATTATTATAATCTGCAAAATGATTTTTTTGATATAAAAAAATTTGAAAATTATGAAAAAATAGGAAAATTTCCTTTTAAAAAAACTTCTTATGCTTATGATGCTTATGCAATCAGTAAGTATTTTGATGATGATTTTTTATGGGTTAAAGGTTTTGGGGATATTAGTTATAATCTTAAATATCCAAGTATAGCTAAATCAAGACCGGTTGAAAATGGTTTTAATAACATCATTTTAAAATTAGATAAAAACAGACATTTTGATTTTATACAGGATAAAAATCAATTTGAAGATAAAAAAGACTTGCTTTTTTTTAGAGGTGCGATTTATCAGCCTCATCGTATTAAATTTTTTGAAAAGTATTTTGATAATCCTCGTTGCGATATTGCTCATGTTGGTGGTAGAAAAATTCAAGCTGAAAAATGGATTAAAAATTTAAATTTTAAAATCAGTAGAGCTTATCAAACGCAGTTTAAATTTTTACTTTCTTTAGAAGGCAATGACGTAGCAAGCAACTTAAAGTGGGCGATGAGAACAAATTCTTTAGTTTTAGCTCCAAAAATGCGCTATGAAACTTGGTTTATGGAAGGAAAGCTAGTTCCAAATGAGCACTTTGCTTTGATTGATGATGATTATGAAAATGTAGAAGCTTTGCTTGATTATTATTTAACTAATCCGCATAGAGCAAAAGAAATCATTCAAAATGCTCATGCTTGCATAGAGCAATTTTTAGATGAAAAGATAGAATTTTATATAGGAATTTTAGTTTTAGCTAAGTATTTTTATTATTCTAATCAGCTTGATTTGCCAAAAGATATTGTTGATTTATTTGATTAAAAGGAGGACTTATGCAAGAAATGGAAGTGGTGTTTTTAAATGATGAGTTTGTAAAAGCTAGTGAAGCTAAAGTGAGTGTTTTTGATAGAGGTTTTATCTTTGGAGATGGAATTTATGAAGTAGTTCCTGTGGTAAATGCAAAAATAGCTGACAAAGAAGAATTTTGGGAGCGTTTTGAGCGTAGTTTGGCTCAAATTGAACTACAAATTCCTTATACAAAAGAAGAATTTGAAAATATTTTAGAGCAATTAATCATTAAAAACTCTCTCAAAGAAGGTGGGCTTTATATGCAAGTTACTAGAGGGGTTGCTAGTAGAAATTTTGCTCTTTTAAAGGGATTAAAACCTACTATTATGGCTTTTGCTTTTGAATGTAAGGTGATTGAGCATGAGCATGCTAAAAATGGGGTAAGTGTTATTTCAACATCTGATTTAAGGTGGAAAAGAAGGGATATAAAATCAATTTCTTTATTAGCTCAATGTCTTGCAAAAGAAGAAGCTATAAAAACTAAGGTTTTTGAAGCTTTTATGGTAGAAAATGCTTTAGTAACGGAAGCTTCTAGTAGTTCAGCTTTTATTATAAAAGATAAAACTTTAATTACTAAGCCATTTTCTAATGAAATCTTACCAGGAATTCGCCGTAAAAATATCTTGAAATTTGCCAAAGAACTTGATCTTAAAGTAGATCAAAGAGCTTTTAGTATGAAAGAAGTATATGAGGCTGATGAGGTGTTTATTTCTGCGGCTACTTTTTTGATTTTAGGTGTTATAAAAGCAGATAGCAAGGTGATTAATGATGGTAAAGTAGGCTTTTATACCCAAAAACTAAGAGAAAAATATGTAGAAAAAATACAAAAAGAGGTTTTTTAATCAAAACCCGCATTAGTAAATTCTTTAGGATTATCAAGAGCGTAGCGAAACTTTTCCCAGTCTATTTGTTTATCCCAAATAGCTACGATTAAAGCTGCTACGCTATTACCGCATAAATTTCCTACCGCACGAATTTCAGACATAAACTTATCCACACCCAAAAGTATAGAAATAGCAGCTACGGGTAAAACCTCGCCTAAACTTGCTCCTAAGCCATTGTTAGCTTCTGCAATATGCATATTAGATAAAGCTGCAAGTGTGCTTCCTAGTATGATAAAACCTGAACCAGTTACACCAACAGCACCTTTTGATGCTATCATCAGTACGATTAAAATGCTAATTTCATGCGTTAAAGAAAGCTCCACATTAAAAGCTTGTGCAAGGAAAATCAAACTCATAGCCAAATAAATATTAGTACAATCAAGATTAAAACTATATCCAGTTGGCAATACCAAACCCACGGTGGCCTTTGAAATTCCTGCTTTTTCAAGCTTTCTCATAAGTGGAGCTAGTGCTGATTCGCTAGAGCTTGTAGCAAAAACTATCAAAACTTCTCTTGAAATAAAACGCATAAATTTAAAAATATTTACTTTGGCAATAAAACAAATAAGTCCTAAAACTCCAAAGATAAAAAGCAAAGAAGCAAGCAACATAACAACAAGTAAATATCCTAAATTTAACAAAGAGTCAAGTCCATATTTTGCTACTAAAAATGCCATCGCAGAAAAAGCAGCAATAGGAGAAAAATACATAATGATTTCTAGGATTTTAAAAACAAAACTTTGCATTATTTCTAAGGTTTTTTGTATAGCTTTTCTCTCATCAATTCTCATAAGTGAAACAATAAAAGCACAAGCTAGGGCTATAACTAAGATTTGCAAGGTTTTTCCCTCGCTAAAAGCAGCGATGATATCAGTAGGTATAGCGTCTTTTAAAATATGTAAAATTTCATTTTGTGCACTTATTTCTATATTGTTATTGACAAATTGAGCTACACTATCTTTATCTAAGGTATTTGGATCAAGATTCATTCCTTTCCCAGGCCCCATAATATTTGCCATAAAAATACCAATAGCTAAAGCAAAAGTACTCACTACTTCAAAGTATAATAAAGCTTTAGCACCTATACTTCCAACTTGCTTTAGATTTTCAAGGCTAACAACTCCTAAAACAATAGTTAAAAATATAATAGGCCCTATTAAAAATTTTAAAGCTTGTATAAAATAATCCACTCCGATTTTACTAGCTAGTGCAAGTTCTTTATCTAATAAACCAAGGCTAATGCCAGCTATAATTCCTATAATCACCCAAAAACCTAAATTTTTTAACATTTTTTTGAGCTTGCTTGGTTTTTCATGAGTGATTACTAACACAAAAACTCCTTGTAATTTTAAAAACAACACATATTAGCAAAGAAAAACTTATTTTTATGATTAAAATAAATAAAAAATAAACAATATTCTTAAAAATAATAATTTTTTAGCTTATTTTGTATATAAAAGTAGCATTTTGTAGTATTTTTATCTGATTTATTATGAAATAAATAATGATAATGTTTATCTAAATTTAAGAAAGCTAGTACTATACTTGCGACTATGATTTTAAAAATGAATATCATTTCGGAGTAAAATAGTGTTTAAAAAAATAAGCTTATTGATAATTTTTTTATTTTGTACTATTGTTTATGCTAGAGAGATTGATTATCAAAAAGAAGCCCAAGCAATCAAACAAATTTTAAATGAAAGTATGATTTTATACAAAGAAAATAAAAATTTAGAAGCAAAGAAAAAAGCTGAAGATGCATACTTTCAGCATTTTGAAACCATGGAAGGTTCTATTGGACGTAATGTTGGTAGAAAAGCCATTGTTATGGAGCGTAAATTTGTTAATTTAAGAAAGTTATATAAAGATAAAGAAGATTTTTCTAAAATAGAAGCTTTGATTAGTAGTTTGTATTTTGATTTAGATGAAATAGTTCCTATTTTAGAAAAAGGCTTCCAGCTTAAAGCTGAAGCTAGTGATGTAAATTATGATAAAAAAGCAGCTGAAAACTCATCTTTAAAAGCAGAAAAAGAACGCCAAGCACAAGCTGAAGCGATGTTTGCTGCTTTACTTGGAGAGAATGTTAAAGAACAAACTTCACAAAACTCAACTCAAAGTTTGATTGCTCAAGAACAAAGCACTCAAAAAGATGAAGCATTGCTAGCTTTGCAAGAAGCTTCGGCTTTGGATGCAAGGTTGCAATTTTTAATGGATTCTATGATTTCAAAGCTTGATCAAGCCGCATTAGCTTTTGTAAATAAAGACTATCAAAAAGCTAAAGATTTGATTCAATCAGCATTGTTTGAAGACTATAGAAATTCAAAAGTAGAAGTTTTAGTGGCAAGATATACTAAGGCAGGAGTGGATAAAAAAATTCAAACTAAACTTAGAACTATTATAAGAAAAATCAATGCTAATACTTTAGATGAAAAAACTATTAGAGATGAAATTTCAAACATATCAGATTTATTATATGAAGCGTTTTTATCTTTGCCTAAAGAAGAATTAGCTTTGCTTCAAGTTAAAGGCTTTGATGAAAGTGCTATGAGTACTAAAAACTATACTAAAGTATATGATGATATGAAAATTGCTCTTAATGATATTTTGCAAAATTATGAGGGATTTAGTTTAAATAGTATAGATGCTTTACAAAATGTGTATTTGGATATTTTTGAAGCAAGTGGTATGGAAAGTAAAATTGGTGTTATTGATAGTGCTTTAAAATTAAAAATAGAAAGTTATTTTTCAAAAGGCGTTGCACTTATTAAAGCAAGTGCCTCTAAAGAAGAATTAAAGCAAAATTTTGATGAGCTTAGTGCCTTAGTAGAAAGCTCTTTGGATAAAATTCAAGAATCCTCACCTATGTCTTTATTTATATGGGCTTTGGGTATTATCTTAAGAGAGGGTTTGGAAGCTTTAATTATCATTGTAGCTATAGTTTCATACCTAGTTCAAAGTGGCAATAAAAAGCGTTTAAATATAGTATATTCAGCACTTTGGAGTGGGATATTTTTAAGTTTTGTAACAGCATTTTTTATTTCATGGATTTTTAAAGAACAAGCAGGGCAAAGCAGAGAGTTGCTAGAAGGTATTACTATGCTTGCGGCTGTTGCATTATTATTTTATGTGGGTTTTTGGCTTTTATCAAATGCACAAAATAAAAAATGGGCAAATCACATAAAAACTCAAGCAGTTGAAGCTATGTCAAATAATTCAGCAAAAACCTTATGGTTTAGTGTGTTTTTAGCTGTATATAGAGAAGGTGCTGAAACTATTCTTTTTTATCAGGCTTTATTGTTTGATGCAAAAACAAGTACAGATTATAGTTTTATATTTATAGGATTAGCTAGTGGATTAATTATACTTGTCATACTTTATTATTTATTAAAAGCTGGTGCTTTAAAAATACCAGTAAAACAATTTTTCTATATAACTTCATACATTATTTTTTATATGGTCTTTGTCTTTACAGGCAAAGGCATTGGTGAGCTCATAGAAGCTAAGGTTATCACCCCAAACTTACTTCCTTTTGATTTTGAAGGAATTTTATGGCTTGGAATTTATCCTTATTATGAGAGCATCATACCTCAGTTTATGGTTTTAATCTTACTCATTATGGGTATTTTTATAACAAAGCAAATTTCAAATAAAAGGGAAAAAATATGAAAAAAACTTTATTAAGTTTAGGCGCAGCAGCTAGTATTTTAGCTAGTTCAGTTTTTGCAGCAGAGATGCCAATTGGCGATCCTTATGAGTTAAATGGTATGGAAATAGCAGCGGTTTATTTACAGCCAATCGAAATGGAGCCAAGAGGGATTGATCTTGCAGCAAGTTTAGCAGATATTCACCTTGAAGCAGATATCCATGCATTAAAGGGCAATAAAAACGGCTTTCCAGAAGGCTTTTGGATCCCTTATTTAACTATAGCTTATAAGCTAACTAATCTTGACAATGGTAAAGTAAAAACAGGAACTCTTATGCCTATGGTAGCAGATGATGGCCCTCACTATGGTGCGAATTTAAAAATGGATACAGGTATTGGAAATTACGAGTTAGTATTTTTAATAGAAAGTCCAGAAAAACAAGGTTTTGGACGCCATGTTGATAAAGAAACAGGTGTTGGTAAGTGGTTTGAGCCATTTTCAGTTAAATATAACTTCAAATACACAGGAAAGCCTAAGTGATTTTTCCCTAGCTTTTGCTAGGGTTTATTTATGAAATTATTGATTTTATAAATAAATTCTATCAAAGAAGAGCCTATGTCGATTTATTTTGTACATTTTTTTGGAGTATTTTTTTCTTATGCGCTTTTGAGTGCTTTATTTTTTTATAATCTAAAAAATTCTTTAGTGTTTAAACTTGCTTTTGTAGGTTTTGTTTTTTCTTATTTTGCTTTTTTTATTAGCGCTAAAACACTAAGTTATGATTTGTTATATTTTTCTAATGATATTTTATTTGTTTTATTGTTTTTGGGTGTTATCATTTTTTCTTTTGTGAAAAATAATTTTTTAAAAGAAAAAATTCAAGCAATATTGCTTTTTTTATTATCTTTTGCTTTTGGTATAAAATACTTACATATTTCTATTGATTTTCCTATATTAAGCACTAATTTTTTAGATTCTTTAGCGATTAGCTCTTTTGGGCTTATTTTACTTGCTTTTATTATGTGTTTTGGGGTTTATCTTTTTACAAGATGGTTAAGGAAATTTAAATTTAAGTTTTTAAATTTATTTTTATTTATTATCGTGATTTTTTATCTAAATGAAGCTTTAGCGCAAATTTTATTGCACCTTATGAGAGAAGGCGTGGTAGAAACAGAAAGTTTATATTTAAGCTATGTGGCAAAAAGTGTATATTATGCTAAATTTTATACTTATGTATGGTTTTTATTGCTAGGAATTTGTATAGTTTTAGCTCTAAAGCAAAGAGTAAGTGAAAACAGCAAGAAAAAAGATTTTGATATAGAATTTAGAAAAAATCAAGCAAAAAATTCAACTATAACTAATTTTAGTGCAAGTATTTTTAGTGCTATGGTTTTAAGTCTTTGTATTTTTCTCTTTTATGACTTGCATGCTTCAAGACCGGTAACCATAGACGAGCCAACTTATGTAGAGCCAAATGAAAATGATGAATTTGTCTTTGATGTAGCGATTTTAAGAGATAATAACTTACATCGCTTTGCTTATATTAGCGATGAGGGTAAAGTGGTAAGATTTTTTTTAATTAACAAAAGAGAAGATAAAGACTCGCCAGTAGCTGTTTTTGATGCTTGTAGTATATGTGGGGATATGGGGTATGTTAAAAAAGGTGGAGAATTAATTTGTATCTCATGTAACGTTAGAATTTTCTTACCAAGTGTAGGTAAAGCAGGTGGGTGTAATCCTATCCCTATGAAGTATAAATTTGAAAATGGTAAGGTTATTATACCTTTTTCAGAAATTTTAGATGGGGTGAATTTTTTCACTCAAGTAGTAGAAAAGAAAGTTTATGATCCTATTGATAATACTGAGCTTATTAATTTAAAAGCGCCAAGATCTTACGTTTATAAAGGTAGAACATATTTTTTTGCGAATGAAAAAAACTATGAAGAGTTTAAAAACGATCCTTTAAAATACATCGATATGAATAAGACTTCAAAATATAGAATTCATAATTTATTAGGAAATGACTATGCAAGTTAAGATTGTAAAAAATTCCATTTTTCAAAATAAAATTCAAAAATCCCTAGCTTTGTTAACGATTTTTTTAGCTACTTTGCTTATGGCTACTATGTTAAATCTTACTTTGGGTATAGGTAATGAAATCACAAAAGAATTAAGAAGTTATGGGTCAAACATTTTAGTTTTACCTAAAGGTGCAAGTTTAAGTGTAGAAGTGGGTAATAAAATCTATGAGCCTTTGAAAAATCAAAATTTTTTAGAAGAAAACAAGCTTCATACTATAAAAGAAATTTTTTGGAGAAATAATATCAATGCCTTTGCACCATTTTTAGATACCCAAGTAAAAATTCAAACTCCAAATGCAAATCATGAAAATATCTCTTTAGTGGGAACTTATTTTGATAAGGCTATAAAGGTTCAAGATGATGATGATTTTTATGCAGGTATTAAAGAATTGTACAAATATAGTCAAATTAAAGGAAATTATCCAAAAGATGATAGTTTAGATGAAATAATGCTAGGAAAAGACTTAGCACAAAAATATGATTTAAAAATAGATGATGAAATCATCCTTGTGCAAAATGATCAAATTTTTAAAACAAAAGTTGTTGGTATTATAGACTTAACTCAAGCCTTTTCAAATAAAATCATTACTTCTTTACTTTTAGCACAAAAACTTTCTAAAAAAGAAGGTTTATTTGCTAAAGCAGAAGTTTCGGCTTTGACTATACCTGAAAATGATTTAGCACAAAAAGCAAGACGCGATGTAGATAGTCTTGATCAGCTTGAGTATGATCAGTGGTATTGTACTGCTTATGTAAGTTCTATTGCTTATCAAATTGCAGAAGATTTTAAAGGCGCTAGCACAAAAGTAGTGAGTGCGATTTCAGATGCAGAAAGTTTGATAGTATCTAAAATTCAATCTTTAATGGCAGTGGTTAGTATTATATGTTTAATTGTAGCTTCCATAGCTATATCATCTTTAATGAGTGCAGATATTTTTAGAAGAAAAAGTGAAATAGGGCTTTTAAAAGCTTTAGGCGCTAGCACTTTGCAAATTTATATGATTTTTGCGTTAGAAGGGGTTGTAGTAGCTTTAGTTGGAGCAGTTTTTGGTTTTGCTTTTGGCGTGGGAGTTTCAGAAGTTATTGCTCTTAGTATATTTGATCATGCTATTGCTATATCTTGGATTATTTTACCAATTTGTTTATTTTTTGCAGTGCTTATAGTGTTTTTAGGATGTTTGTTTTCTATCAAAGGAATTTCTAAACTTTCTACTTCAGAGGTTTTATATGGGAAATAATTTTTTTATGCAAGAGGTTTTTAAATCTCTTATTTTTTCTTATAAAAGAGTTTGTATTATTTTTATAGCTGTGTTTATGGGTGCTATGGTTAGTGCTTCATTTTTTAATATTTATTTTGATATTGACACAAAATTGTCCAAAGAATTAAAAGCTTATGGGGCTAATTTTATCATCACACCAAAAGATGATGAGTTTTTAAGTATGGATGAATTTAATCAAGCCAAAGAAAGCTTGAAAGCAAAAGATTTAACCCCATTTTTATATGGTTTTTATAATCTTGAAAGCTCAAGTGCGGTAGTTGTTGGGGTTGATTTTGCAAATTTAAAGCTTACCAAGCCTTTTATGGAGGTTTTAAAAGGAAGCTTTTCTTTGAGTGATTTTAGTGAAGATAGTGCCTTTGTAGGGGCTGATTTAGCTAAACAACTTGAACTTAAAATAGGACAAGAATTGCAAATTTATAATCCAAATATATCCAAAATAGTCAAAGTAAAAATCAAAGCTATTTTAAGAAGCAACGATGAGCAAGATGGGGTTTTAATCATCTCTTTAAAAAAAGCTCAAGAGTTAGCAGCTAAAGAAGTGATAAATTATGCTCAAGCTATTTTGCTAGGTGATTATGAAAGTTTAGATCAAAAAGCAAAAGAGCTTAGCAAGGGCAATGTAGAAGCTAAAGTCATAGCTTCAGTGTCCATTAGCGAAGGTGTGATTTTAGAAAAGATCAAAGCTTTAATGGCTTTGATTAGTTTAACTATTTTACTCATTAGTTCTTTGAGTGTAAATACCACTCTTAGTGCGGTGATTTTTTCAAGAAAAAAAGAAATAGCCTTGCACCTTGCACTAGGAGCTAAGCATAAAGAAATCATCAAGCTCTTTGGAGCTGAAGTATTTATTTTAAGTTTAAGTGCGAGTTTGCTTGGTGCTTTTTGTGGATATTTTTTGGCAAATATTTTTGGGTATTTGATTTTTAATGCAAGTATAGATTTTAGGTTGCTTTCGGTATTTTTTGCGGTGCTTGTTTCTTTGGTATTTGCATTTTTTGCAAGTATTTTGCCGCTAAAAAAAGCTTTAAAAATCAATGTTTGTGAAAATTTAAAGGGTGAGTGATGAAAAATATTATAAAAATTTCAAATTTAAATCGTAATTTTAATGAAGTTAAAGCTTTGCAAAATATCAACCTAGAAGTAAAGCAAGGTGAATGGCTAGCTATCATGGGTCCATCAGGTTCAGGTAAATCAACGCTTTTAAATATACTTTCTTTGATGGATACTCAAAGTAGCGGGGAGTATTTTTTAGATGATAAAGAAGTTGGAAATTTAAGTGAAGAAGAAAAAAGCGTGATTAGAAGAGAAAAAATAGGCTTAATTTTTCAACAATTTCATTTAATACCTTATTTAAATGCTTTAGAAAATGTTATGCTAGCGCAGTTTTATCACTCAAGTATAGAGCAAAAAGACGCTATAATGGCGCTAGAAAAAGTAGGGCTTTCACACAGACTTACGCATTTACCAAGCCAACTAAGTGGCGGGGAACAACAAAGACTATGCATAGCAAGAGCTTTAGTAAATGAACCTGAAATTTTATTAGCAGATGAGCCAACTGGAAATTTAGATGAGGCAAATGAAAAAAATATTCTAGAGCTTTTTTGTAAATTAAAACAAGATGGTAAAACCATAGTTTTAATCACTCACAATCCAGACTTAGCAACCTTTGCTGATAGAACGATCATTTTAAGCCATGGAGTGATGAAAAGTGAAAATTAAAAGTATAATTTTAGCTTGTTTATGTTTAGTTTTTTTAAGTGCTTGTTTTGAAAACAACAATAAAAATGGCGGTAAAATAGGCCTAAAAGCACCAGAAATCGCAGCTAAAAATTTAGAAGGTGAGAAAATCAAACTAGCTGATTTTGATAATCTTATCGTTTTAACTTTTGTGGAGCAAGGTTGTGCATCTTGTTTAAAAGACTTACCACTTTTGGAAAAACTAGCTAACGAATACCCTAAAAAAATGACTATTTTAGCGCTTGATTCTATAGATAAGGGTAAGGATTTTGAAGAATTTGCTACAAAATATGATTATAAAAATATCACATTTTTGCAAGATGATTTAGATATCTCATGGCAAAGATTTAGCGTTTTTGCAGTGCCAACTACTTTTGTCATTAAAGATGGAGTTGTGCAAGATAAAATTATAGGAGAAAAACCATGGTCGCAACTAAAAGCTTCTATTGCTTCTTGGCTTTAATAAGCATTTTTTTCTTTAGTGCATGCTCAAATAATGAATTTCAAACCTTAAATTCAAATCAAAACTATACTTTTAAATATGATGGTTTTGAAAAAACCTTAAAAACACAAAATACAAATCAAGCTTACGCTTTATTTTTTTTCACGCAAGATTGTGGTGCATGTAATGCGCAAATTCCTATGCTAAATGAGCTTTATAAAGAAAGAAACTTTCCTATTTTAGCGGTGCTAAATGGAGCTAATTCAAAAGAAGAAGCTCAAAAAATTCTTTTGGAAAAAAAGCTAGATTTGCCACTTTTATATGAAGCCAAAGCAAGCTCATTTTTATCTAAAGCTGTGGGTGGAATTTATGGTGTGCCTGTGATAGTTTTTTATGATGAAAAAGGCAAAATAAATGAAAAATTCATCGGACTTACCCCAAAAAGTATTTTAGAAAATAAGATTAAATTTTTACAATAATTTTTTTATTGAAAGCATTAATATTGTTATGTTTAAAGTA
>NZ_JANQCX010000008.1:0-77685 GCF_024723575.1 Campylobacter sp. 2352 PW | reverse complement strand
GATAAATTTGGATTTTTCTTAAAAAAATTAATAATTTCTTCATTACTTGCAGCAAATAAAGAGCTAGCAAGAGTTAAAAGAGCTAGAGATTTTTTCATTTTTTTCCTTTAATTTAAATTTTTATCATTATAAAATGTAAATTTTAACACTTAGACTTTTAGCATTCTTTTTTCCTCGATTTTTATCACTTGAGGATAGTTTTTATCAAGGTATTCTAAGTAAGCTATGGCGTATTTTCTTGAAATTTGAAAATGATTTTTTACAAAAGCGACATCTAAATGATGATTTTGCAAAAGCTTTAAAAACTCTTGCATGAGATTTTCAAGGGCATTTTTTTCTATAAAAAGATTATGCGCTAATCTTTTGACTTTGTTTTCTTTAGTGAGTTTTTTTAAGATAAGATCTCCATTTTTCCTATCAAGCTCTAAGTATTCATAAAGATTGTAAGGTGCAGTAGGTTTTATGCCTTCTTTTTTTAAAATTTCATAAAGCTCACAATGAGCCTTTTCTTGTAATTTTTCAAAATTTTGTCCCTTTAAAAACCATATGCCGTCTTTAAAATCTAATTTTTCTTGCATTTGCTTGAGTACATAAGCACAAAAATTTTCACTCGCCCAGCTAAGCCTTAAGGCGATAGAATGAGGTGAGATTAAAGCATAAGGATTTTTAGAGAAAATAAAATCAATAAATTCTTTCAAAGTTTGCATAGCATTTAAATCATATACATTTAAAGCTTGCTCATCGACAAAAACATGATCTAAACTTTTTGCTAAGTTTAAAGCTTGTTCATGAGTGAGTTTAAAGCGTTGATAGCTTGAAAGTAAGCCAAAGCCAAGTTTGTGAGTTTGTTTTAAAAACTCAAATACTTTTTTAAAATCTTTTTGTTCTAAAAGTGCTAAATACTTAGCTTTTATATCTTTTTTTAAAGGCTCGCTTACCGCATTTAATACCACGCCACCACTTTTAATACGCCCATTTTCAAGCAAGATAAATTTATCATCAAAACACAAAGGTAAGCTTTTATCAAACTCTAAGCTAATATAAATTTTATCTTCAAATTCTTTGATTACGCTAATTTTTGCATTAAGCTTTTTTGAGCCACTGCAAAATTCTAAAATGCTTCCGTGTTTAATCTCTGTATTAAAAACAACCCCATCGATACTTTTAAAGCTTTTAAAGACACCTTTTTTACTTAATACATAGCCTTTTTTTAATTCATGATAATCACAATTTAAACTCAAAGCAACTCTATTATAAGCTTTTGCTTCTAAAACATTTTCTTCATGAATTTGTATGTTTTTTACAATGATATCTTTTTGATTTTCAAGGCAAAATATTTTTTCATTTTTGCTGATTTTTCCTTCATTTAAGCTTCCTGTTACTACTGTTCCTATACCTTTTAGAGAAAAAATTCTGTCAATGTAGTATCTAAAAATCAAATTTTCATCATTTTCTTTAGGCTTTAAACTAAGCAGATAGTTTTTTAAATTTAATATACTTTGCTCATCATAAATGCTAGTTGGAAAAACTTTTAAGATATTGATTTTAAAGGCTTTTAATTCTTTTAAAAGCTCTGCTTGCTTTTGCGATAAATCCTTGCATAAATCAACCTTACTCAAAATAAGCACTACATCTTTTACGCCTAAAAATTCTAAAACCCTTAAATGCTCTATACTTTGAGCCTTTAAACCCTCGTTTATATCTATGACAAACATACACACTCTAAAGCCAAAAGCACCACTTATCATAGTTTTAATCAAACTTTCATGTCCAGGCACATCGATAAAAGCAATATTTAAATTTTCACTTTTTAAATTTGAAAAGCTAAGATTAATCGTAATGCCTTTTTCTTGCTCTTCTTTTAAATCATCACCTTCAAAACCATTTAAAGCTTTAATAAGTGAGGTTTTACCATGGTCAATATGTCCAGCAGTGCCTATGATAATACTATGCATGAAATACCTCTTTGATAGCGCGGATTAAACGGTTTAAATCTTTTTCTAAAATACTTCTAAAATCTAGTATAAAATGTCCATTTTCAACACGGCCAATCACACCTTTTTTTCTAAATTTTTCTTGTAAAAGCAAAGCTTTTTCATTAAAACTTAACACAAAAGTATCTAAGCTTTTATCAGGCATAGAGCCACCGCCTACTAAACTTTTAGAAGTTTTTAATTCACATTTTATAGGAATTTTTTCTTTGACAAAAAGAGCCTTTTTTTCTATGGTTTTTAAATCATCATTTAAAAGTTTTAGTGTAGGGATTTTTTCATATTCTTTTTCTAAGTAAGCTTTGGTAGTTTCATTTAAAAAAGCTAGAGTGATTTTATCAACCCTTAGCATTCTTAGAAGTTGATTTTTCTTTAATTGTTGAATGTATTTTTTCTTTCCAAGTATAATGCCTGCTTGCGTAGAACCAAAAAGCTTATCACCACTAAAACTTAAAATATCACAATGTTTTAAAAGCTCTTTTACACTTGGCTCATTTTTACTAAGTTGTTTATTAATCTTTTCACACCAGCCAGCACCTAAATCATAATAAGATATGAGTTTTTTCTTTTTTGCCAAAGCATGAATTTCACCTAAACTTACCTCTTCGAAAAATCCCTTAAAAGCAAAATTAGAACGATGAGTTTTTAAAATCATCTTAGTATTTTCATTGATAGCTTTTTCATAATCATATAAATGAGTTTTATTAGTCGTGCCTATTTCTTTTAGCCTAACACCAGCTGCTAGCATAACTTCAGGAATTCTAAAATTTCCTCCAATCTCAACTAGCTCACTTCTTGAAGTAATAACTTCTTTATTTTTTGCTAAGGTGTTTAAGATCAAAAATACAGCCGAAGCGTTATTATTAACAACTAAGCAATCTTCACAATCAAATAATATTTTTAAATTCGCACTAAGTGCGTCATACCTTGAGCCTCTTTTGCCACTTTGCATGTTAAACTCTAAATTTGAATAAGAGCAGATGATTTCTTTAGTTCTTTCAAAAATACTCTCATCAATAATGCTACGACCAAGATTAGTATGTATGATAACTCCAGTAGCATTGATCAAACTTTGACTTTGCATATTTAAAAACTCATCAATACTTTGAGCAATTTTACTTAGCAAATCTTGCAAGCTAAAATTTAAATTTTCATCTTTACTTAGTTCTTTTTTACAATTTGAAACAACTATTTTTGCAAAATGAGATCTTAAATACAAAGGATAATTAGCCAAGTTTTTATCGTTTATAAGTGTGTTTATGGGAGGAAAATTTCTAAATTTGTTCATCTTAAACCTTAAGAATAAATTAGTAAAATTATAACTTTTTTATAATGAAATTTATATAATTAAGATTAAAAAATTTAAAAGAGAGTGTTATGAAAGATTTTGTATTTTTAGAAAATGAAGATTTAATTCCTCTAAGTGATAATATTAGCATAGTTCAAAAAGCCTGTAGTGAAGAAGTTTTTATAGGAAATTCAAAGCTTTTAAACCCTGAAGTTTATGCACCTGAGATTAATTTTTACCTTAAAAACTCACAAGATGATGTGCTTAAAAAAGCTAAAACTATTGAGTCTTTATATAAGATTAGATCTAAAGTTTATGATTTAGGACTTGATTTAGAATACACCAAAGAAGTGGGTAAAAATGTAATTATTGTAAGCAATGAGGATCAAAATGAGCTTATTGAAAGTTTAAAAAAACAAGAATACAAGGTTTTAAAACTAAGCAATGAGCAATGTTTGGGTGTTTTAGGTTGCGTGGGCGAGCTTTGTGTGATAGCTTTAAAAGACAATGAGCAAGTAGAGATTGATTGTGATTTTTTCTTATATGATGTAAAAAAAGAAAGTTTTGATCAACAAAGTGGTTGCTATGATTTAACTACTTTAAGTCAAGAAGAACTTATAAAACTTTTAAATTCTAATTCTCCAAAATATAAATTTAAAAATTATATTAGTTATGATGATAGCATTTGTCAATACCATGAAAGAAGAAGTATTCATTGTGGAAAATGTGCTGAAATTTGTCCTAGTGTGGCTATTTTAAAAGATGATGAGCAAAGAAAATTAGAATTTTCTCATGTGGATTGTTTAAGCTGTGGTGATTGTGTGGGGATTTGTCCTAGCGGGGCGCTTGATTATGCACCTATGCCACGTAATAGCTTTTATGAAATTTTAAAATTTTATGAAGATAAAATCATTTTAATAATCCCTGAGAAAATGTCTATAGAAAATTTAAATATCGCTTTAAAAGAAGATGTAATGCCTTTTATGATTAAAGGCGAAAACTATCTTGATCAAGCGCATTTTTTAGCTATGCTTCAAACAAGTGGTGCGAGTGTGATTTTTTATAGTGATGGCTTATCGCAAGGTGCTTTAGAAGTAATAGCTTTGATGAATGAAATTTTTCAAAGAAAATTTAAACAAAATGCAATTTTTCTAGCTAAAGATGAAAAAGAACTTTTAGAGGCTATAAATCAAGCGCATTTTATAGAAAATCTTAAATTTATATCTTATAATCCTGCGCTTTTAAAAAGAGAAGATTTTGCTATAAGATTAAGAGAGCTTATAAAAGAAGAAAATTTAGGCAATATTCCAAGCAAAGAATGGATACGATATGGAAAAATCACTATCAATACAGATACCTGCACCTTATGTCTTTCTTGTGTGGGAGCTTGTAATGTAGGAGCTTTAGTGGCTGATGCTAAGGATAATTCTTTGAAATTTAATGCAAGCTTATGTACTACTTGTGGGTATTGTGAGGCAAGTTGTGCTGAAAAAGATACTTTAATGCTTCAAAGAAGTGGGATAGATCTAGAAAAAGAGTATTTTTCTTTTATGGTTTTAGCTCAAGATGAACTTTTTGCCTGTGTAGAGTGTGGGAAAGAATTTGCTACTAAAAAGGCCATTGAAAAAATAGCTAGCATTATGAAGCCAAGATTTATGGGCGATGAAGCTAAGATAAAAACACTATATTGCTGTGCTGAATGTAAAGCAAAAGTAATGATACAAAGTATGAATGTGCTTTAAGCCAAAAGGCTTAAGCACTAAGTTTTAATCCCACCACTCCAGTGATGATTAAAATAATAAAAATGATTTTATTAAGAGTAATTGCTTCTTTAAAGATTAAAAATCCCACCACGCTAACTAATGCCAAACCACAACCTGCCCAAGTTGCATAAGCTATGCTTAAATCAATTTTTTTCAAAGCATAAAATAAACCTGCTAAAGAAAATGAAAAAAACACCGCAAAAACGATTAAATAAAGATTATTTTTACTTATGCTTGCATACTTCATCGAGCTTGTTGCAATCACTTCAAAAATTATACTAATTGCTAATACTAACCAATGCATTTTATATCCTTTTAAATTAATTTAAAAATGAAATTACAAAAGGATAAAAGGTGGTGCTATGGCGTAGAAAAAATAACCATATGCAGTTTTTATCTTCCATTTTGTCCATAAGCTAGTATAAAATTTTAAGATAAAAAATCCATAAGTCATTTATAACCTTGCAATAATTTATCTTATTTTAGCATTGTTTTTTATATCTTAGTTAAATTTAGTGCAAAAGCTTTTTGACTTAAAAGTACTTCATCATTTTCTTTAAAATCTTTAGCTTCTAAAGGGCTTAGCACTACTTGGCTGATTTGATTACCTATGGCAAGTATGGCTATAAATATGCTATCTTGTTTTTGTAGTTTTAAAATGCGTGCTTTTATGGCAAATTTTTGCGAGCCTTGCGTCTTTAAAAAAACTTCATTAGGCGAGCCTTCTTTGATGATGGCTCCATTTTCTAAAATGATGACTTTATTAGCTAGTTTATAAACTTCACTTACATCATGGCTGATTAAAATAGTAGTGATTTTATAAGTTTTATGTATATTTAAAAGATAATCATGCAAGTGTAGTTTTATCTCATTATCTAAGGCGCTAAATGGCTCATCTAAAAGTAAAAGTTTAGGTTTTTGCATAATAGCTCTTGCTAAAGCTACGCGCTGTTTTTGTCCCCCGCTTAGTTCTAAAATATGACTTTTTTTGTGTTTTCTTAAATCTAAAAGTTCTAAAAGTTCATTAGCAAATTTTAGATCTTTTTTAGCAAAAAGTAAGTTTTGCTCTACATTCATATTTTCAAATAAAGCATAATCTTGAAAAACAAAGCCAAGTTTTCTTTTTTGTGGACTTAGAAAGTTTTTATCATCAAAAAATATCGTATTATTAAAAGTGCAAATTCCTTGTGCTTTTTCAAAACCTGCTAAAATTCTCAAAAGCGTAGTTTTACCACTACCACTTTTTCCAAAAATAGCACAAAATTCTCCTTCTTTAACTTCAAATTTAACCTTAAGTTTAAATTCTTTTTCTTTATTTTTAAAGATTTTTTCAAAATCAAGTTTTAGCATAAATACTCTTTGATAAATAAAGCACTAGGATGTACATAAGCAAATACAAAATCATTTTTTTGATAATTTTGCTCTAAAAACTCATGAGTGCTAATTTGAGCTTCGAAAGTGCAAATTTCATTTTTTAATCTTACGATAGTGATGATTTGTCCTTGAAAAATATCAATGATTTTTGCATAAAAGGTATTTAAAAATGAGTTTTCTAAATTTTTTTTACTAAGCAAGCACTCGCTACTTTTAAAAGCAAGTAACACTTCTTGATCAATGCTTGCTTTTTCATCAAGTTCTAAAGCAAGCATATATAATTTATGTTTATTTATAAGAAATTCTACCCAGTTTATATTTTCATGATTTTTTATAGTATTTATTTTAGCTTTAATCATGGGATATTATAGCCATAAGCTTTGAAAATTTCCTTAGCCTTTTTGCTTAAAATAAAATCATAAAATTTCTTAGCTTTGGCATTATCTTTACCATAAGAAGTGATAACAATACCTTGATTGATTGGTTCATAAAGCTTTGGATCAATTAAAATATAATTTTTTCCTTCTTGGAGTTTATAAGATTTTAGCGTATCTTCATATAAAGCACTTGCTGCTATAAAACCAACATCGGCTGCTTTTAGTGTTTGAGTAAGTGCTTCTCCTATAGATTTTGCCTCGATGATTTTAGCTTTTGTTTGCTCATAAATTTTAGCATTTTGTAAAGTTTCTATGCTAGCTTGACCATAAGGAGCAGCTTTGGGATTGGCTATGGTGATGATTTTTACTTTTTCTTCTTTAAGTGTGTCTAATCCTTTGCTTAAATCCATTCTAACACTGAGTAAAGCTAAAGCTCCTTGAGCATAAATAACAGGTTTTGTGCTAGCAAAATTATCATCATACAAGCTTTGTGCAAATTTCATATTTGCAGCCATAAATATATCAAATGGCGCACCATTTTTAATTTGTGAGACTAAATTTCCACTAGCGCCTAAGCTCACATTGATACTAATATCAGGGTTTTCTTTTTGAAATTCTTTTTGCAAGGCTTTAAAAGCATAAGCTACATTTGCAGCTGCAGCGATATTTACATCAGCGCTATAACCAAAAATGCACAAAAAAAGTAGGGTGAAAATTTTTTTCATTTTTTATCCTTTTAGTAGTAAATTTTGAAAAAATTATAGCTTATTTTTAAAAGCAAAAATAAATTTGTATTTTTTGCATATTTTCTAAGACTTATTTCATAAGCAAATAAAAAATTTTAATTTTTTTAAAGAATATTTTAAAAGCATTTTAATGTAAAAATTTATTTTAATTTTTGTATAATTTAAGATTTTAATTTATGAAATTTTAAAAGGAAAAAGCTTGTTAAAATACATACTAAGTTTGTGTTTATTTTTTAATACTTTGATTTTAGCAAATGACTTTGAAGATTTTGAACAAGAATATCAAAAAAAAGAAGTCAAAGATAGCTTTTATACCTATAATAAAGCTATGAGTAAATTTAATTATGATCTTTATACTTATTTTTTAAGACCGGTTGCACTTTCTTACAAAAGTGTTACTCCAAGTTTTATAAGAACAGGGGTAAAAAATGCTTTTGATACCACAAGATCGCCTTTTAGATTTATCAATCACCTTTTAAGTTTAGAATTTAGAAAAGCTGGCGAGGAATTTGGAAGATTTTGTGTGAATGTGATTTTTGGATTTGGTTTGTTAGATAGTGCGAGCAAAACTCCTTTAAAAAGTTATGAGGCTGATTTTGGAACGACTTTGGGCAAATGGGGAGTAGGTAGTGGACCACACTTAGTGCTTCCACTTTTAGGTCCTTATAATGTAAGAGATGCTTTAGCTTTGCCTGTAAATTGGTTTATGGTGCCTGAGGGATATATTGAGAATTTTTGGGTTGGAGCAGGCGTAAATGCTGCATTAAAACTCAATGAATTAAGTTTTGAGTATGAAAAAATAGATGATATTTACCAAAATAGTGTAGATTATTATACTTTTATACGCGATGCATATGAACAAAGACGCCAAGAACTCATCAAATAAGGAGATAAAATGAAAAAAATCATAGTTTTGCTTTTTAGTGTAGTATTTGCATTCGCTTTAAATTTGCAAGATACTTCTAAAACTATGCAAGAAAAAATTGATGAGAGCTTAAAAATTTTAGATCAAAATAAAAATGATAAAGCTAAAGCGGCGGAAAAAATCTTTGCTTTATTTGATGGTGTTTTTGATTATGAGCTTATGGCCAAACTTAGTCTTTCTACAAGATATGAAAAATTAAGTGAAAATGAAAAAAATGAATTTAACAAAGCCTTTGAAAAAAACCTTAAAAAAAGTTTCACAGATAAGCTTGCTTTGTATGATTCTCAAAAATTAAAAGTGATTAATTTAGAAGAAAAAAACAAAAGAGCTTTTTTGAAAACTTCTATGATAGTAGATGGCAAAGAAAATTTTGTAATTTTTAAATTTTATGATAAAAATAATGATTGGCAAATTTATGATGTAGATATTTTTGGCATAAGTATCATACAAACTTATCGCTCACAATTTAAAGATGTCTTGCAAAATGGCGATTTTAAAACCTTGCTTGAAAAGCTTTCTAGTGTTGATTTTTCTAAATAATGTTAAGTAAAATTTTAAAAATCTTTCTTAATTTCCCAAAGCTAACTTTGGGGATTACTTTAGTCTTTTGTATATTTTTTAGTTTTTTTGCTAAAAATTTAAGTGTTGATGCAAGTGCTGAAAGCTTGCTTTTAGAGCATGATGAGGGTTTGAAACTATATAGAGAAGTTTCAGCACGCTATGGTAATGATAATTTTTTAATGCTTGCTTTTGCTCCTAAAGATAAAGATATTTTTGCTAAAGAAAATTTAGAAACTATTAAAAACTTAACTCTTGATTTAGAAAAAATCAATGGTGTGCAAAAGGTATTTTCTATCACTAATGCACCTTTGCTTGCAAGTTCTAAAGGTAAAGAGTTAAAAGAGCTTATCCAAAATATACCTAATATTTTTAGTCAAGATGTGGATATTAATCTAGCTAAAAAAGAAATTTTAAACCAACCCTTTTATAAAAATAATATCATCTCAAAAGATGGAAAAACAACAGGAATTTTGATTTATCTAGCACCTGATCTTGTTTACAATGATTTGATTAATTCAAGAGATAATGCACAAAATGAAAATGAAAAAGAGCATTTTAGAGTCTTGATTAAAAAACACCAAGAAAATTCAAGAGAATTTAGCGCAAAAAGATTAGAAGAAATTACTAAAATAGTATCTAAGTATAGTCAAAATGGAGACTTTTTGCACCTTGGTGGTGTAGAAATGATCGCTAATGATATGATTAATTATGTAAAAAGTGATTTAAAAATTTATGGTTTTAGTTTAGTAGGACTTTTATTTATAGCACTTTGGTGGTTTTTTGGCTCTTTGCGTTTGGTGTTTTTGGCTTTGGGAATTTGTGTGATTTCGCTTTTTACTTCAAGTGGGATTTTCGCACTTTTGGGCTTTGATATTACCGTAGTGTCTTCAAACTATGTAGCTTTGGTGCTTATTATCACTGTTTCTGTTGTGATACATTTGATTGTGCATTTTATAGAAAATTTGCACAAACACCCAAAAGCCAGTGTTTATAAACTTTTACTCTCAACCTTACTTGATAAAGCAAGTCCTAGTTTTTATGCTATTTTAACCACAGTTGTTGGGTTTTTAAGTTTTGTCTTTTCGGATATTGAGCCTATTATCAAACTTGGCATTATGATGAGTCTTGGTATTAGCGCGAGTTTGATTTTAGCTTATATTTATTTTGCAAGTATTTTGGTACTAATGCCGCGTTTAAATTTTAAAGAGCTTAATCAAAATTCGTTGAAATTTTTAAGTTTTTGTGCAAATGTAAGTTTAAAACATAGAAAAATTATCTATGGCATAAGTTTATTTTGTGTAGTTTTTGCTTTGTATGGAATTTTACAAATTAAAGTAGAAAATAGCTTTGTGAGTTATTTTAAAGATAGTTCTAGGATTAAACAAGGTTTGTTGATTATAGATAAAGAACTAGGCGGAACTATGCCTTTAGATGTGATTATCAAGTTTAAGCAAAGTCCAAAACAAAATGAAAGTTTAGATGAGTTTGAGCAAGAATTCGATGATTTAGCTAAAGATGATAGATATTTTTTTAGTAGTGAAAAAACAAGAATAGCTGCTAAGGTTCATGAGTTTTTAAGTAAGCAAAAATATGTAGGTTCTGTGCTTAGCTTACAAAGTTTGCTAGAGCTTGGAAAAAGTATTAATGATGGTAAGGCTTTAGATGATTTTGCTTTAGCGTTTTTATATGAAAATTTAGATGAGAATTTTAAAAAGCAAGTTTTAACCCCTTTTGTAAGTGTAGAAAATAATGAGTTGCGATTTAGCATGCGTATGCTAGATAGTGATCCAAATTTAAGACGCGATGCTTTTTTAAAACAGCTTGAAAAAGACTTAAAAGAACTTTTACAAAAAGATAACGTAGAGGTTAAAATCAGTGGTATTATGCCTTTGTATAATAATATGCTTCAAAGTCTTTTTTCATCACAATTTGACACTTTAGCCTTTGTGGTGCTTGTGATTTTTGCTTTATTTGTGGTGATTTTTAGAAGTTTTGTTTATGCTTTTGTAGCGATTTTGGCCAATCTCATACCTTTGGCTTTGGTGTTTGGTTTAATGGGTGTTTTCAATATACCACTTGATATTATGAGTATTACCATAGCTGCTATTTGTATAGGAATAGGGGTTGATGATATGATTCATTATATTCATCGTTTTAAAGAAGAGTTAAAACATAAAAACTTAGAAGAGGCTATAAAAGCTTCACATATGGGTATAGGAAGTGCGATTTATTATACTAGTGTTACGATTATTCTAGGTTTTTTAGTGATGATTAGTAGTAATTTTATCCCGACGATTTATTTTGGTTTGCTTACGGTTTTGGCTATGAGTTTGCTTTTATTTGGTTCGCTTTTTTTATTACCAAGTTTTATTTTAAGCTATCATTATCTTAAGCAAAATTATAATAAAGCAACATCCAAATCACATAAAGCCCAAAAGCAATAAGTATATATTTTATAAATTGTTTCATTAATGCTCCATTTTTTCTAATGCTCTTAAGATGTAAGTAGCAAACATTAGTGCTTGCGAGCGGTGTGAAATTTTTAATTTTACTTGCTCATCTAATTCACCTAAGGTTTTATCAAAACCTTTTGGGATAAATAAAGGATCATATCCAAAGCCACTATTACCCCTTGGAGTATCAATAGCAAGGCCATGCATATATCCATGCGTACTAAAATGTCCATATTTTGAACTTATAGCTATGGCTGCAGTGTAAAAGGCTTTGCTTTGATGTAAGTTTTTTTCATGTAAGGCTTGGATGAGTTTGTTTCTATTGGCCTCATCAGTGCCTTCTTGAGAGTATCTTGCAGAAAAAATCCCCGGTGCATTGTCTAAAGCCTCTACGCTTATACCGCTATCATCACTTAAGGTGATAAATTCATCTTGTTTTTTGCCTAAAGCATTAAAAATAGCTTTAGATTTTATCAAAGCATTTTCTTTAAAACTCGTGCCATCTTCGATGATTTCAAAAGGGGTGATGATTTCATTTAAGGCATAAATTTCATAAGTAGTTAAAAATTTTTTGATTTCTTCTACTTTGTGTGCGTTAGAAGTTGCTAGAATGATTTTCAATTTTTTCTTCATAAATTACTCTTTTTGTTTTGACTTTAAAAAAAGTTTATCAAAATCATAGTAAAATTATCCTTTATAAGGAGAAAAGATGTTAAAAACCGTTTTACCTTTGTCTTTTATTGTAGGAACTAGATTTTTTGGATTGTTTATAGTTTTGCCGGTTTTAAGTTTATATGCTTTAAATTTAAAAGGAGCCAATGAGTTTTTAGTAGGGCTTTTAGTAGGTGTGTATGCTCTAACTCAAATGGCGTTGCAAGTTCCTTTTGGAATCATTTCAGATAAAATAGGGCGTAAAAAAACTATGCTAATAGGACTTGTGGTGTTTATCATAGGTTCTTTGGTATGTTCATATGCTGATGATATTTATACGATGATGTTTGGAAGGCTTTTACAAGGTGCAGGAGCCATAGGAGCAGTAGCTACTGCTATGATAAGTGATTTTATCAATGAAGAAAATCGTGGTAAGGCTATGGCTATCATGGGTTCATTTATAGGACTTTCTTTTGCAGCTTCTTTAGTGCTTTCTCCTTTAATGAGTGCTAAATTTGGACTTTCAAGTTTGTTTGATTTAAGTGCGATTTTGAGTTTAATTTGTATCGTGCTTTTATTTAGTGTTGTGCCAAAAGAGCATACAATAGTACATGAAAATACTAAAACTCCATTGAAAAAACTTTTAAAAGAAAAAAACTTAGCTTTGATGAATCTTACTAATTGTATGCAAAAAATGCTTATGAGTATTGCGTTTTTAAGTATTCCTTTGGTTTTAGTGCATGAGTTTAATTACCCGAGTGAGAATTTATGGCATGTTTATGTTAGCTCTATGGTGCTTGGGTTTTTAGCTATGGGTTTATCAGGATCTTTAGGAGAAAAAAGAGGCTTAAGTAAAGAGATATTGCTTTTAGGTGTGGCGTTTTTTATCATAGCTTATATTATATTTGCTTTTTCGCATAATGCTTTAGTGTTTATGGTGGGTGTTATAGTGTTTTTTATAGGATTTAATTTACATGAGCCTATTATGCAAAGCTGTGCGAGTAAATTTGCTAAGGTAAATGAAAAAGGTGCAGCTTTGGGTGTGTTTAATGCTTTTGGCTATTTTGGAAGCTTTTTAGGTGGTGTTGTAGGGGGGTATTTTTTACACCATTTTAGTTTAGTTACTCTTGCTTTTATTTTGATAGCTTTGTCTGTAATTTGGTTTGTGTTGCTTTTGTTTTTACAAAGTCCAGCAGATTTTAAAAATGTCTATTTATCTTTAGAAACAAAACATGATTTAAATAATATTAAAGACATAAATGGAGTTTTAGATGTGTATAAAAACTCTAAATTTTTAGTGATTAAATACAATAAAAAACTCACAAGCGAAGAAGAAATTTTAGCGATTATTGAAAAATAATCGCCTTTATACAAAATGCTTTTCTTTTAAAATCACATATAATTTTAAAGTAGAAATAAAGAAAGTCAAAATAGCAGGTCCAAGGATAATACCCCAAAAACCAAAACTTGAAATTCCTGCTATCATCGCAAAGAAAATTAAAAGTTCGTTAATTTGCGTTGGAATTTGAACAAGTTTTTCATTAATCCATTTAATGATATAAGGTTTTACTAAAGTATCTGCGATAAAAGATATCATTACCACGCTATAAATGAAAATCACTAAAGCACCGCTTAGATTGTTATTGGCAAATTCATATAAAGAAACAGGCACATAAACCAATGCCCCACCTACCACAGGGATTAAAGAGCTAAAGCAAAATAATATCCCCATTAAAATCGCATCATAACCATAAAATTTAGTAATGATAGCAAAAAGTACCCCTTGTAAAATGGCATTTAACACCATAGAATAAAACACAACAGACATTACATTGCTCACTTCACTTAAAATGCCTTGAGTTTCTTCTTTTTTCATAGGTACTATGCTTTTTATATAGCCAATGAGTTGGGCTCCATAAAGATTAGCAAAGAAATAAAACACACAAATTAACACCATATCAGTTAGAAATTTAGTCCCAAATTTAGTTGCGCTTGAAAGATAGGTTAAAACATCTTTAGAGATGGAATTTAAATCAATACTTGCTAATGCCTCTTTGATTTTTGGCTCTATAAAGTTTAAAGATTCAGGTAGATGCAAAGAATAATTTTTAAAATATTCTATGGTATTATGAATATAACTTATATTAAAACCGCTAGCTGCTTTTGCAAGTTCTATAATAGCATATACAAAAGGTATAAAAAATAAAGCTAACATAAAAGCAGTGGTAGCTGCTGCTGCTATGACTTTTTTACCTTTGAATATATTTAAGAATTTAACATTAACATTAGAAGTAGAAACAGCCATTAAACTTGCTATGGCTATATTCATCAAAAAAGGTTTAAATAAAAAAAGCACCCAAAATAAAATAAATAAAATAAAACTAATTAAGAAAAAATTACTACTTTTCATCAAATAAACCCTTGTTGTATTTTAATTTTAAAACATCAAAACTTTTTAAGCTTGCAATACGACCTTTGGCTGTTCTTTCTATATAACCATTTGCTAGTAAATATGGCTCTATCACATCTTCTATGGTATTTTCGTCTTCACTTAATGCTGCAGCTATACTAGAAAGTCCTATAGGTTTTCTTTTAGCCTCAGTTAAAAGCTCTAAATACCGCAAATCCATCGCGTCAAAACCAAGCTCATTTACCCCTAAAGAATCAAGCGCTTCTTTAGCTCTTTTTTCGCTAATGATTTCCTCATCATTTACATCAGCAAAGTCTCTTACACGCTTAAGCAATCTTAAAGCAATCCTTGGGGTTGAGCGACTGCGTTTGGCTATTTCTAAAGAAGCTTTTTTTTCACAAGTTTTATTAAGCTTTAGAGCTGCTTTTTCTAAAATGATAGCAAGTTCTTCATTTTTATAAAATTCCAAGCGAAATTGCATGCCAAAGCGATCGCGCAAAGGATTGCTTAGCATACCTGCTCTTGTAGTAGCACCTATTAAAGTAAATTTAGGTAAATCGATTTTGATTGTTTGCGCAGCAGGGCCACTACCGATGATAATATCAAGACGAAAATCTTCCATAGCAGGGTAAAGCACTTCTTCTATGGCAGGGCTTAAGCGATGAATTTCATCGATAAATAAAATATCTCCTTCACTAAGGTTAGTTAAAATCGCAGCTAAATCCCCGCTTTTTTCTATCATGGGTGCAGCGGTAGTTTTAATATTTGCATTCATTTCATATGAGATAATGTTTGCTAAAGTTGTCTTACCAAGTCCTGCAGGCCCACTAAAAAGGATATGATCTAGACATTCATTTCTTTTTTTAGCAGCTTTGATGAAAATTTCTAAATTTTTTTTAATGTTTTCTTGTCCTATATAGCCATCAAAATTTGAAGGTCTAAGGCTCGTTTCATAAGTTTCATCAGGGGAGAATTTTTCAATCTCTACGATTCTATCCATATTTTTTCCATTTTATTTTGTAAGAAATTTTAATTTTATCTAAAATTTGCTAAAATAAACATTTAAACTTAGATTATAGAAGTTTTTATGGGAATTTTAGAGCAATTAGAGTTAGATTACGAGCTTGAAGAAATCGAGCGTTTTTTGTATTTTTTTAGAAGTCTTTGCGATGTTTTAGAGCCTTTGATAGTAAAGCTAAGCAGTGATAGCTTAAAATACAAAGAAGCTTTAAAAGACTTAGAGCAAAATATCCACAACGTGGTTTGGGCTGCTAAAAGATTAAATTTAGATGAGATTGCAAATTTTTGCACATTTTGTGAGGAAATTATGCAAGAAGCAGCTAAATTTGATGGGCCTGCTAGCGATGAATTTGTGGATTGGATGTTTTTAGTGGGTGAGCAGCTTGATAGATATTGCAGTGATTATGAAAAAAATGCTTCTTTTTTAAGCGTATTTAACCCTCAAATTGCAAATGTTCCAGATAAAATTTCTAAATAATGGGGACGACTTGGCTTCGACAGGAGTAGAGTGGCCTTGGTGGCATGTCGCTTTGAGCAAAGCGTATAAAGCTCAAATTAAAATTAAACGCAAACAACGTTAAATTTGCTCCTGCTTACGCTAAAGCTGCGTAAGTTCAGTTGAGCCTGAATTTTAAGTGATACTATCTAGCTTAGAATTTGGTCATTTTTGATAGTGTAGATTGAAATTTGACAAGTTTTGATTGAAGTTAAAGTCTTAGTCTAGCTTGAAATTTTGGAAGGTGAGTTTGGCTAGATGAAATTTTCACCTTTGCTAAGCATGTAGATGCCGTGGTTGTTTTATTTTTGGACAGGGGTTCAATTCCCCTCGTCTCCACCAGTAATTAGTTTTTATTAACTAGTGCATCTCTTATATCTATGACAAGATAAATTACAAAAAAGCTTAAAAATATCGCAACTAAAGATCCAATAAGTGTTACTAGACCTACTATAAATCCTAGAGTAAACATCAGCGCAATAGAATAAATAATCGCTATAATAAAGCTTAATGCAGCCGCTATATCAAGTATAGTTCTACCAAAATTTAAGATTAAATTTTTAATCATAATAACTCCTTAATTAATAATAATTTATTAATTATAGCAAAATATAGTTTTAATTAATATAAAATTGTAGAATTATTTGAAGTTTAGATTTTCTTTGCAAGGATGGTCCTTGCAAAGAATTTATACAAATAAAGAATTCACACTTTCATTGTGATAAACTCTGCGTATTACCTCGCCAAAAATAGGTGCTACGCTTAGGACTTTGATTTTATCCATTTGTTGTTTTAAAGGTATAGTGTCAGTTACTACTAGCTCATCAAGCGCATCTTTGGTTATTCTTTCATAAGCTACGCCGCTAAGTACAGGGTGGGTACAGCAAGCTATAACTGACTTTGCACCTTTGTTTTTAAATACTTCAGCAGCTTTTACTATGGTTCCTGCTGTATCGATGATATCATCTACTAAAATCACTTCTTTATCTTTTACATCGCCGATGACATTCATCACTTCACTTTCATTAGCTTTTTCGCGTCTTTTATCTACTATAACTATATCAAGTCCTAAAGCTTTTGCTACGCTTCTAGCTCTTGCTATACCACCTATGTCAGGACTTGCGATGATAGGATTTTTGTAGTTTTTATTTTTAATATAATCATTAAAAATAATACTTCCATAAAGATTATCCACAGGTATATCAAAAAAGCCTTGAATTTGTCCAGCATGTAAGTCTATGGTAGCTACTCTATCCACGCCAGCTGATTCTATAAGATTTGCTACTAATTTTGCAGTAATAGGCACCCTAGGGCTTGCTTTTCTATCTTGTCTAGCATAACCAAAATAAGGGATGATAGCTGTGATAGAGCTTGCACTTGAGCGACGCAATGCATCTGTCATGATTAAAAGTTCCATTAAATTATCATTTGTTGGAGCACAAGTACTTTGAATGATAAACACATCTTTACCACGCACGCTTTCATCTATTTGAATGCTAATTTCACCATCGCTAAAACGCTTCACACCTGCATTGCTTAGAGGCAATGAAAGGTATTTTGAGATTTTTTTAGCAAATTCCTCGTTTGCTGAACCAGAAAATATTTTATATCCACGCATATATAAGCCTTAGAAAGTTTTTTGTGATGATATAAAAAGTTTTTTAAAAATACAATAAAACATATTAAAAGCCATGTAATCTTTTTAAATCCGCATCAATAGGAAATTTATTTCCATCTTTATCTACACTCACATAAGTTACTACAGCTGAAGTTACATGCATACAATACACACGGCCATATTCATTAGCTCTTTGAGTAACTACTTCTACTGCTACGGTGATGGATGTATTACCTGCTTTGATGATTTTTGCATAGCAAGATACCAAATCACCTACGAAAATTGGCTCTTTAAAAATGATTTTATCTACCGCAACTGTGACAACTCTTTGTGGGGAAAGTTCTCTTGCAGCAATGGCTCCGGCTAGATCAATTTGTGACATGATCCAACCACCAAAGATATTACCAGCGGGGTTTGTATTGCTTGGCATAGCTATAACTCTTAGCTTAGGTTCTCCCATATCTTTCATACATTCTCCTTGTGTTTTAAAAAAAACATTATAATTAAGTTTTAAAAATAAAGAAAGGTAAAAAATGAATGATTTTAAGCAAATAGCAAAAATTGTGAAAAATAGGAAACAAAATATCAATAGTCTTTATAATATACTTCAAACTAATCAAAGTCATCCTTTGATAGATAGAGCTTTAGAACTAGCTAATCTTGAAAACGAAAAAAGCAATGTTTTAGCAATGTTGCGTCGTTTGGTGGATTTAAAAGAGGAAAATTTAGTCCAAGAGCTTGAGAAAAAAGGTTTAAATGAAGAAGAAATTTCTCAAATAAAATATAAAGTTTTTTCTTTAGTAAGAGCCTTTTATGAAGTAGAACATCAAGATTTAATCGATGAGATTAAGAGTAAAAATTTACTTGATGAGTTTTATTTGGCTTTAGTTCAAGGTGTGCATAATATAGGTGTAGTTATGAATTCTTTTGAGCTTGTTTGGAGCAAGCAAATTTTAGATACAAATAATAAAATCTTAAAAGAACAATTTCCAAATTTAAGTGATGCTTTGGAGTTTTTAAAGCAAAATGAGCTTTATCAGCTTAATCAAGATGGTGAAATTTGTGAAAGAAGCTATGGGGCTTTAGTTAAAATAGGAACACTTTGGAGATTTTTACCTTATGCAAAGGCTTTTGAAAATGAGGTTTTAAAGCTTGAATATGAGTTTGATAAACTTTTAGAAAAACTAAGAAATTGTGCGTTAGATGATGAAAAAAATGCTTATATTGACTATATAGAAAAATTAAAATTTGCATTTTGTGAAAAAGATAATAATGAAGTGGTTAAAAAATGGCAAGAAGCAGAGCTTGCGTGGATGGAAGTAAAATGCCCATTGCAAATTGGCCATCCTTTAGAATACTATGAAGACTCTTACACACATGCAGTAGCACTTGAGTGGGATATACGCTTAGAAGATGTGAGTGATTTTAATGGGAGTGAGTTTAAAGATAAAATCAAAGAAAGCTTTGCAATGGTGTATGCAAATTTAGATGAAGAAGATGAAGCTTTGTTTGATGAAGTGAATTTTAATCTTGAAAAAACTCAGCTTTATATTTGTATGCCTATGATTTTTTATGGAGCAGAGCTTAAGGGGCTTTTTTCTGCTCAAGTAGTGCCAAATGATGAGTATGTAAGCAATATAGCAGGAAAAAAGATCTTTGCTTTTTTAAATTATGTTTATGAAAATGCTAAAACCAAGCCTTTTATGAAGCTTTCTTCTATGGTATTTGAAAAAGAATTTTTAGATTATGGTAGAGAAATTTTATTTTACAATGAAAAATTATGGAAAAGAATTTATGAAGTTTCTACCATAGGTCATGAGTTTGGGCATATTTTCTTTGTGGCAAATGATAGCGAAAAGAAAATGAATGAAAGTGGTGTGTTTAAAAATATAGAAGAGTTTAAAGCTACTGCGGGTGGGCTTGTAAATTTCTTTTTACATGAAGAAGATGATTTAAAGCTTCCTGTGTTTTATGAGCTTATTAAAAGGGCTATAGGATTGATCGCTTGGCAAAGAGTAGAGGAGGTTAAGCCTTATTATACTGAAGGTTTGATTCATTTATCATTGTTGTTTAAATCAGGGGTGTTATCTTTTGCAAATGAGAAATTAAACATTAAATTTGATGAGGAAGCTTATGAAGCCTTTAAAGCTGTGTTTATGCAAAATTACTATAAGTTAGCAAGACATTATATGCTAAAAGAAGATGCTAAAAATTATTTAGATGAGTTTTGTATTTTAGAAGATGAGGTGTTTTTACCACTTGATGAAGAATGTAAGGAATTTGTAAAATATTACTATGAATTACACAAACTTTATGGCAATGAAATCGATGAAAGTGGAGAGTTTGAAAAATACTCTAATGCAAAATAAAATTTTATCAAGAAGAACTTAGCTTTCTTCTTGATATTTGCTATTTTCTAATGCTTTTTCCATATCTTTTTGCGTTTTTAAAATAGCTTTGTTAAAACCATTTAGCACTGAAAATGGAGCAAATTGCGCCGCTCTTTTTTCTCTTGGCATTGGTGGAAATTGTTTTGATTTTTGATATTTTTTATTTATTATATCTTTATAATCATCATGCATTATGACCTCCTATTAAAGAAGTAATTTCTTTAGTCTCATCATCCAAGCTTGAAGCTTTTAAAATAGCTTTTTTACCAAATTTTTGCATGATTTGAAGTCTTGCTTTTTGGAGCTTTTCTTCTTTTTCAAGTTGATTTTTTTCTTGCAAAATTGCATTAAAATCACTAAATAAATTTAATTCTTGGAAATTTTCTTGTGCTTTATCTGTGATATTATTTAAACTTAGGCTGATTTTTCTAATGCTTAAGTTTTTATCGCTGATTTTGTAAAAAAGTTCCAAGGCTTTTTTATTGATGATTTTTAAAGAATGGGTAAAATTTTCTAAATTTATACTTCCATGAGCATTTTTAGGTATAGTTCTTCCATAATTATCTTTAGTAGTAGCTCCTTTGTAAGAACCCAAAAAGCTTGAATTTTCTAAATTGCTTTTATCATATTGTATATCTAGCGTGATATGGTTTGTTTTAAGGTTATTTTGTATAAGTTCAAGCACTAAATGATCGACAAGTTCTTTTAAAACTTTTATTGTTTGATTATTATCATATGCAAAAGGCAAAACTTTAGCCATGACTTTAGAGTGATTTTGTGATTTGTAATTTTTAATATCTTTCATCGTGCAAGTTTCAATACCCCATGCATGATCAATTAATAATTCAGCATTAACACCAAAGTGTTTATAAAGCAAAGCTTCGTGTTTTAAAGAAAATCTTGCAAGATCTCCCATAGTATAAATGTTTAAATTTGCAAGTTTTAAGGCAATGCCTTTGCCTATACGCCAAAAATCTTTTAAAGGTTTGTGTTGCCATAATTTATATCTATATAATTTTTCATCTAAAAAGGCTATAAGTAAGCCATTTTCATCTACTTGCTGTCTTTTAGCAAGTATATCCATAGCAATTTTAGCTAAGTATAAATTTGTGCCTATACCTGCTGTTGCAGTGATTTTACTTGTGTGTAAAATATCAAGTAAAACCTTAGTAAGTAACTCATAAGCTGAAAGTTTGTATTTTTCAAGATAAGAACTAAGATCAATAAAAACTTCATCAATAGAGTATATATGGATATCTTTTGCATCAAAATACTTCAAATAAATACTGTATATTTTTGTGCTAAATTCTATATAAGTAGCCATTCTGGGCTTGGCGATGATGTAATCTAGTTCTAAATTTAAATCATTTTTAAGTTCTAATGTATCAAAACTTTTAGCTTTAAAGCAGTGTTTTTGAGTTTGTTTTAATCTTTCTTGGTTGATTGAGTGGATTTTTTGTTTAAACTCAAAAAGTCTTAATCTACCAGGTATATTGTAAGTTTTTAGTGCAGGTGAAACTGCTAGTATGATGGTTTTATCTGTTCTTGATTCATCTGCTACAATGAGATTAGTTGTTAAAGGATCTAAATTTCTTAAAACACATTCAGCTGAAGCGTAAAAAGATTTCAAATCAATAGAAGCATAAATTTGCATAGTATGTGAAGCTTGCCTTTAAATTTATTATAATTATAACAGTAAAAATTATTAAAATAGATGAAAGGAAATGAATTTTATAAGGTGGCGGACAGAGAGGGATTTGAACCCTCGAGACCCGTTAAGATCTGCACCCTTAGCAGGGGTGTGGTTTCAGCCACTCACCCATCTGTCCGTATTAAAAGGGAAAGTATATCTTATTGATTATAAGATATACCTTAAATTTATACACTAAGATAAGCTATGATTAAAGTTATAACAAAACCAGCACCTAAAACCGCGATTTGTTTGCCTCTGTCTTTGCGTATAGCTATGATAGTGATTAAAAGTCCTGAAATATAAAGGATTATCATAGCAAGTGCAAAAGCTAGCCCAAGAACAGAAAAATACCACATACCTTTATCTTTGTGAAGTAAAATCATATTTCCAAGTAAACTTCTTTCTTTTGTGATAATTTCATAATTATTTTCATCTATTTTGACAATACTTGCAGTATAGTTTATAGTGCCAAGCTCTATTCCATCGCCTTTTTTGTTAAGTTTTGGTTCCAAAGATGAAGGAAGTTTTAAGTTATTTTTCTTTAAAAAATCAATTAAAAATTCAGCTTCAGCGCCTTCTTGGATAATAGCTTGAACTTTTTGAGTTTGAATTTTAGCTCCACTTTCCCCATCAAAACCAGCTATATAA
Organism: Campylobacter sp. 2352 PW; assembly: GCF_024723575.1. Classification (NCBI taxonomy): domain Bacteria; kingdom Pseudomonadati; phylum Campylobacterota; class Epsilonproteobacteria; order Campylobacterales; family Campylobacteraceae; genus Campylobacter; species Campylobacter sp. 2352 PW. Next base: position 55,281 of record NZ_JANQCX010000008.1, on the reverse strand, counting down.
GCAAAACCAGTAACAGCATATAAAAATGCTAGTGGTAAGAAAAATAAGCTAATGTAAATGTGAATTTGTCTGAATAATTTGTTTTTATTCATTTTTACTCCTTTTTGAAAATAATGAGAAGTATATTATTAAAAAGTGAAGTGAAAATAAAATTTTAATCTTTTTTAAATTTACGAGCTAGAGTAAAAAAGCTTCGAATGATTCCATAAAGTACATATAAGCTTGCGACGATTAACGCACTTTCTAAAAAATACAAATAAAGCATGGAAAATAAGATTACTAAAAGGATTAATACTTTTAAAACATTTGCCCGTTTTAAATCAATTTTTTTAAAACTTGGATATCTTATATTGCTTACCATTAAAAAAGCTAAAAGCATTTGAATACATACTATCACCAAAGAAAAATCACGTAAAAAATCATAATATAAATAAGCGCTTACCCATAAAGCACTTACAACTGCAGCTGTTGGTATAGGAAGTCCTATAAAAACTGAAGGTTCATAAGTACCTGTGGTGACATTAAATCTTGCTAAGCGTATAGCGCCAAAAACTACAAATAAACCAGCTATTAAGGAGCCAAAACGATCATATTCATAACCTATACTCATATAAAAAAGCATAGCAGGTGCAACACCAAAGGCTATTAGATCTGCTAGTGAGTCAAACTCAACTCCAAATTTAGAAGTAGAATTAGTAGCTCTTGCAACGCGTCCATCCAAGCCATCACAAATTAATGATAAAATGATATAAATTAATGCTTTATCAAAATTTTGATTAATAGAAGCAATCACTGAAATAATGCCTAAAAATATGGAAGCAGCTGTAAAAAGATTAGGTAAAATATAAATTAGTTTAAAATTCATGGATTTAAATACCCTATCAATGCACCAATGCGTACTTTATCGTTTTCATTTACGCAAATTCTAGTATCTTTTGGAAGCAATAAACTCACACTGCCATCAAACATAAAACCTATATTTTGTCCATGGTTTAAATGATGACCAAAATCATCAATATGAACTTTTCTATTTAAGGCGCCAAAAATGATGCGTAATGCCCATTGTTTGCCTTTAGAGTGTACTAAAAATAGCATTCTTTCGCCCATTAAATTTGTATTTTTCATAAATGGACATAAAAAAAGCCCGTGTCTTGGTCTAGTTTCTTCTATATCCATATTAAGTGGAGCTATGATGCTGCCTTGATGGATGATATTGTTTATAATTTGCACTTCTATGCATTCGCCAAGCTCTTTATACGAGCTTGTTTTAATGCATTTTATTTTTCCTTCTATGGGAGCTATGATAGTATTTGGATCTGCTATATAATCGATTTTACTAGCTCTAAAAAGGCAAGCAAAAAGTATAAAAATACACCATAAAAGCCAAGAAAATCCCCATATAAATTGAGCTATTGCAAAAACTATAGCTAGAATTATAAGTAAATTCCAGCCAGCCTTTGCAATAAAATTTGTTTTCATTAGTTATCCTTAGTAACTTCTTGCTCTTTTTCTTCTAAGCGCGTTAGAAGATTGTTTTCTTCTTCATAGTTTTTAATAATCTCTCTTACTTTAGCACCATCAATAGTTTCTTCTTCATAAAGTGCTTGTACCATTACTTCTATAGCACCACTATAAGTTTTTAAAATTTCTTTTACACCCGCATAGCGTTCATCTAAGGTTTTCTTCACATACTCATCTAAATCTTGAGCCATTTTATCAGAATAATCTTTGATAGTTTGTCCGCCACTTAAGAAAGTATTTCTTTGTTTTTCAAGCACCATTAAACCTGCAATTTCACTCATACCATACATAGAAATCATAGCTTTTATGATATCAGTTGCACGCTCAAGGTCATTGCTTGCACCAGTTGAAATTTCTTTAATGAAAATTTCTTCAGCTGCACGCCCACCTAAAAGCACATCAACTTCAGCCAAAAGCTCATGTTTTTGCATTAAAAATTTATTTTCTTCAGGAGTATTGAGCGTATATCCTAAAGCTGCTAAACCACGCGGTATAACAGAAACTTTACTTACTTTTTTAGCACCTTTTGTGGTTTCAGCGATTAAAGCATGGCCACATTCATGATAAGTTACGATTTTTTTCTCTTTATCATTAATTCTACGTGATTTTTTCTCAAGTCCTGCTATAGCTCTTTCTACTGCTTCAACTAAGTCTTTTTGTTCTACATGTTTTTTAGAATCCCTACCTGCAAGTAAAGCTGCTTCGTTAATGATATTTGCTAAATCAGCACCCGCAAGACCTGCTGTTAATCTTGCGATATCTTCTACTTTTACTTCAGGTGAAATTTTAACATCTTTCATATGAACTTTTAAAATATCACATCTGCCTTTAAAATCAGGCTTGTCTACCAAAACTTGTCTATCAAAACGTCCCGGTCTAAGTAATGCTGCATCTAAGACTTCAGGACGGTTTGTCGCTGCTAGTACGATTACTGGCGAGCTTTCAGTACCAAAGCCATCCATTTCTGCTAGAAGTTGATTTAAAGTTTGCTCTCTTTCATCATTTCCACCCATCATACCACTTGCTGCACGTGATTTGCCTATAGCATCAATTTCATCTATAAATACAATAGCTGGAGCTTCTTTTTTAGCATTTTCAAATAAATCTCTAACCCTACTAGCACCAACACCCACAAACATTTCTATAAAAGATGAACCTGATACGCTAAAAAATGGTACATCGGCTTCGCCTGCTACTGCTTTTGCAAGTAAAGTTTTACCTGTACCTGGAGGACCTACAAGCAAAAGTCCTTTTGGAATTTTTGCTCCAAGATTGATATATCTTTCAGGATATTTTAGAAAATCAACTATTTCTTTAACTTCTTCTTTTGCTTCCTCAACACCTGCAACATCATTGAATTTAACTTTTGGTTTTTCTGAATTTACAAGCTTTTTAGAGCTTCCTATACCAAGTATAGATCCGCCCATATTTTTTTGCATACGAGAAGCTAAAAACATCCATATACCAAAGAAAATAAATACCGGTAAAACCCAAGAAAGTAAGATATCTATAAACCAATTACTCTCGTTAAAAGCTCCATAAGAAACGCCTTTTGAATCAAGCAAAGGCACAAAAGTAGCATCATTTGGAACTTTTTTGGTAATATATACCATATTTCCTGCTTTAGACACTGCTTTTATGGTAGTTTGACCTATGTTAACTTGGGCAATTTGATTGTTTTCAATTAAAGTTTTTAATTCAGAATAAGTAACTTTTTTGGTATTTTCTCCGCCCATAATACCCATGCTACCATCATCTGAAAATCCTTTAAATAAAAGAATCATCACAATGGCAAAAATAGCGAAAATAAAAATAGGGTTTTTATTGAAAAAGCTATTATTGTTTGGATTATCTTTTGGTTCGTTTGGTTTTTTATTCATTATTTTGTTTCCTTTTTGTAAGCTAAACTCAACCACTCTCCTTTGTGTTTACATTCTAACAAAGTCAAATCTTTGAATTTATCTTTAATTCTTTCTTCATATTTATTTAATATACCAGATAAGATTAAAATTCCACCTTCTTTGGTTTTTTCTTTAAGATCTTTTTCTAGTATGATTAAAATATCAGCAATGATATTTGCCACAACTATATCATATTTATGTAAGCTTTTATTAATAGAACCTACCCAAATATCATCAAAGCTAACTTGATTTAATTTTGCATTTTCTTTGCTTGCAACTATGGCTAGCTCATCTGTATCACAAGCTTGCACTTTAGCTCCAAGCTTTGCCATGATGATACTTAAAATCCCACTTCCGCAGCCTACATCTAAGCAAAATTTAGAATCATCTGTGTATTTTTGTAAAAATTCTATACAAGTGTAAGTGCTTTCATGATGTCCTGAGCCAAAAGCTAGGGCAGGGTCTATAATGATATTGATTTTATCTTGTATAGCTTCTTGCCAAGTGGTGTGAATGTGGATATTGTCAATGGTTAAAGCTTTTATGCCTTTTTTATACTCTTCTATCCAGTTTTTATTTTCTTTTTTTTCTAAAGTAGAATGAAAATAAATCTTAGTATTAAATTTTTCACATAATTTTTGATGAAAGCTTTGCAAGGCTATTTGAATGAGTTTCATATCTTCTTCTGATCGTATATAAACGCCATCATTCTTTTCTTCTATGGCATCTATATCTAGAGAAAAAACAAGATCAAGGAATAAATCTAAATATTCCTTGTCTGTTTGAAAAAAAAGTTCGTAATAATGTGTTTGCATAAAAACTTATAATCAGCCTTCGTTTGTTCCTAAAACATCTTCAAGTTTTTCTTTTAATACTTGAGGTGTAAAAGGTTTTACAATATAGTTATTTACACCTGCTTTTAAAGCTGTGATAACTTCTGCCTTACCACCTTCTGTAGTTACCATGATAATAGGCATATCAGCATATTTTTCTTCCGCTCTTACTTTTTTTACTAATTCTAAGCCGTTCATTTCGGGCATATTCCAGTCAGTAATTAAAATTTTAATATCATCATTTTGTGAAAGCAAATCCCAAGCTTCAACTCCATGTTCAGCTTCTAAAACATCTTTATGACCTAATCTTACAAGAGTGTTTTTGATTATTCTTCTCATGGTAGAACTATCATCAACTACTAATAACTTCACTTTTTTTCCTTTATCTTGATGTAATTACATAAAAGTGTAATTGTATCGTTTTTATTTTTATTAATCAATTAAAAGTTTATATTATACCATTTAAAAATAAAATTAGAATTTAATCACTCTCCATTTTTGTTATGATTAAACTCAGGCACAATTTCCTTTAAAACTTTTGCAGGATCTGTGCTTTGGAGTAATCTTTCTATTTCTTGATTTAAAATTTTTAAATCTTTAATTTCACTAGTGGTAACAAATATACTTTCATATTGAGTTTTCAAATCATCTTCATGGATTAAAAGCTCTTCGTAAAGTTTTTCACCTTTTCTAAGTCCAGTGATTTTAATTTCTAACTTTTTATTAGAAAGTAAAAGCATTTTTTTAGCTAAATCCATAATTTTAACAGGCTCGCCCATATCAAGTACAAATAATTCTCCACCTTTGGCAATAGCCGCAGCTTGTAAAACAAGTTGCACAGCTTCATCCACAAGCATAAAATAACGCACTATATCAGGATGAGTAAGAGTAAGTGGTTCATTAGCTGCAATTTGAGCTTTAAATTTAGGTATAACACTTCCACTTGAGCCTAAAACATTACCAAAACGCACAGAAGCTACTTCAAAATTTTCACAACTTGAACTTAGCGCATAAAGTTCACAAATTCTTTTTGTACAACCCATGATATTAGTTGGTCTTACAGCTTTATCAGTGCTTATCATAACAAATTTAGCAACCTTGTAAGTTTTTGCAAGATCGATTAAATTTTTAGTACCTATGATATTATTTAAAATAGCTGAATGTGGATTTTGCTCACACAAAGGTACGTGTTTATAAGCTGCTGCATGCAAAATCAAATCTATGTTTTTTTCTTGTAAAAGTTTTTCTAACGCTTCTTTGTCTAATATACTCATCATAATAGGTTCAATTTTTTCTTTATGCAAGCTTAATTCTTCATTGATTTTATATAAATTATACTCGCTATGATCAAGCATGATTAAGTGTTTTGCGCCAAATTTAATGCATTGTTTGCAAAGCTCGCTTCCTATAGTCCCACCAGCCCCACTAACTAAAACTACCTTATCTTTGATAAAATCAATCACGCAAGCATTATCTAAATCTTTTGGCTTACGCGCTAATAAATCTTCAATGCTTATATCTCTTGCTTCATTTTGTGTAAAAGAAAAAAGTTTTATATCATTAATCCCATAAGCAATAAGCTCATCAAAAAGCTTTTTGAGTTCTTCTTGCTCAAGTTTTAAAGCAATGATAGCAGTATGAATACCTTCGGCAGTATATTTTCTAATAGCTTCTTTTTCTTCAACTATAAATTTATCACAATAAGTACCTATTAAATTTTTACGCTCATCTACCACAGCTACGGGGAAAAGTCCTAAGCTTCCTTCTTTGGCTCCTTTTAATAAATGTAAAGCCTTTGAAGTGGCACCAACTACTATACAAGGATGTTCTTCATTATATTTTGGTTTTCTAAAATCAACTATCATTCTTTTGCTTATACGCAAACTTCCAATTAACATGCAAGATAAAACAAAGTCTATTCCTATAACGCTTCTTGGAAAAGGGTTAAAAAAATCATCATAAAAATAATAAATTGCTAAAAATACAAGTTCAGCTAAAGCTAAAGCAATGAATAATTTACGTGCTTCATTAAGTGAGAAAAATCTCCAAGCAACTTGATAAATTCTAAAAAAAGCTAGAAAAATGATTTTAAGTAAAATCAAAATCACAGCACTTTTAAACATACCTTCATAAAATTCACTTGGGATGTCTGCACTAAAGCGTAAAGAAAAAGACAAATAAATACTTATAACAAAAAGTAAAATATCAGCGCCTAGGAAAAAACCTAAGCGTTTGCTTTTATAATCCATCTTAGTCCTTTAAGGTGTTTAAGATTAAAGTAGAAACTTCCTTTACATCAGCTTTACTCATAGTAGTTGCGCTTGGAAGGCAAATTCCATTGCTAAAGAAAAACTCACTATTGCCATTTAAGTAAGCATCGCAGCCTTTGTAAAGTTCTTGTAAATGCATAGGCTTCCAAAGCGGACGACTTTCGATTTTGTTATCTTTTAAAACTTGTATGATTTTTAAAATTTTATCTTGAATTTGAACATTTTTATTTTCACATATACAATGTTTTTCATAAGTATTAAGTTTATTTAAATCAAAATCAAGTAAGGCAGTACTTAGCCAGCGATTTGACTTGGTATTTTCAAGTTCATCTAAAAAAGTAAAAGTTTCACTTAAAAATTCTTTATACCAGCTATAAATTTCACGCTTTTTACTCACTCTTTCTTCTAAAACTTCCATTTGAGCAGTACCGATTGCACCTAAGATATTGCTCATTCTATAATTATAGCCATATTCTTTATGCTCATAATGAAGGCAATTTTCTCTAGCTTGGGTACTATAAAATCTTGCTTTTTCAAGATTAGCATGATTTTCACTTACAAGCATACCGCCACCACCTGTTGTGATGATTTTATTACCATTAAAAGAATATACTCCAAAATCCCCAAAAGTACCTAAAGCTTTATTTTTGTAAAAACTTCCCAAAGCTTCAGCAGCATCTTCGATTAAAAAAATTTCATTTTCTTTACAAATTTGGACAATCTCATCCATTTTAGAAGCATTACCATAAAGGTGTGTTAAAATGAGAGCTTTTGGTTTTTTAGGACTTTCTTTGATAGCTTTTTTTAATAAATTTACATCTAAATTATAAGTTTCATCACAATCAATAAACACAGGCGTAGCATTCATGTAAGAAATAGGCGCTACTGAAGCAATAAAAGTAAAACTTGAAGCTAAAACTACATCACCTTCTTTGATACCCAAAACTCTTAAAGCTAGATGAATGGCTGCAGTGGCTGCATTTAGAGCAAGTGCATTAGAGCTTTTTGTATAATCTTTAATACTTTGTTCTAAGGCATTAACAAACTCGCCCAAAGGTGCTATATAATTACTTTCAAAAGCTTTATGTATGTATTCTAATTCTTTTCCACTCATATGTGGTGCTGATAGAAAAAATCTCATTTTACCTCCTTTATTTTCTTAGCAGGAACTCCAGTATAAATACCTTTAGAAGTTAAGTTTTTAACCACAACTGCTCCTGCACCTAAAGTTATATCATCATTTAAACTCATACAAGGAATAACGCTTGAATTAACTCCCAAAAAACAACGCTTTCCTATTTTTACATTTCCTGTTAGCTTAGCTCCAACGCTAATATGGCTAAACTCATCTACAAAACACTCATGCTCAATCACACAAGCAGTATTTAAAATCACACCTTTTGCAATGCTAGCTTTAGCATTAACTACGACATTTGGCATGATCAAAATACCCTCATCATCTAAAAAAGCACTTGAGCTAATAATAGCACTTTTGTGTATCAAATTTACTAATCTAAATCCATCTTCTTTTGCTTTTTTGAAAAGTTTTTCTCTAATAGAGTTTGCACCAATAGCAATAAACATATCGTGTTTTTCTAAGTTGGAGTGATATTTTAAGCCTTTATTATCATCCAAAAAGATAATTTTTTCATACCCTAAATTTCTAGCTACATCAGCACAGACTAAACCATGCCCACTAGAGCCATATATATAAATACTTTTAGTTGTGCCCATTGAATTTATCCGTTGTAGCTACTCCTTCTTTATTAACCCCACTTCTTTTTAAAACTTTAACAATGGTCATAAAAAAGATTTTAAGATCAAATAAAAAAGAGCAATTTTGCACATATTCTACATCATATTTAAATTTTTGCTCCCAAGAAATAGCATTGCGTCCATTAATCTGAGCCCAACCTGTAATGCCTGGTCTTACATCGTGGCGTTTTTTTTGCTCTTGATTGTATAAGGGCAAGTATTCTACAAGTAAAGGTCTTGGGCCTATGAAGCTCATGTCGCCTTTTAATACATTAAAAAGTTGTGGTAATTCATCCAAGCTCAAGCTTCTAACTAGCTTACCAAAAGGCTTTAGGCGTAATTCATCAGGAAGTAATTCTCCATTTTCATTGGTTTCATCACTCATAGTTTTAAATTTATAAATATAAAAAATTTTTTCATTTAATCCTGGTCTTGCTTGTTTAAAAAGCACACTTCCTTGAACGATTTTTAAAACAATGCCAATAAGCACTATAAAGGGTGAAAAAACAATCAACAAAATCAAAGCCAAAAAAAAGTCAAAAACACGCTTTAAACCATTTTTATACATTTGTAAAACCCCTATAAAAGTCAAGATATTTCAAAGCTATGATATTTTCATCATAATTTTGCGCTCTAAGAAAAGCATTTTGCGCTAAAGTATTTTTTAGTTTTTCATCTTCTAATAAAACTGCGATTTTTTCAGCTAAATCTTTACTATCTTTGCATTTACAAATTAAACCATCTATGGCATTATCCACTGCTTCAATGCAACCTTCAGCATCACTTACCACACATGCTGTTTTACAAGCTTGTGCTTCTAAAACCGTTCTTGGATAGCCTTCTTTATAACTTGGTAAAACAAAAATATCGCATAAATTTAATAAATGTGCAATATCACTTCTTGCACCAAGATAAAAAACATCACTTGAGTTTAAAAATTCTAATGGTGCGCAAGATTTATTATCATCCCTTCCACCTACCAAAACAAAATTTGCCTTATCTTTTAAAATTTGACTTGCCTCATAAAATTCTTTAATACCTTTATGCCAAAGCGCTCTTGAGATCATTAAAACGATAGGTTTATTGGGCATATTATGCTCTTTTAAAAAGGCTTGTTTTTCTTCTGTGCTAATTTTTAAAGGTAAAAATTGTTTTAAATTTAGTCCTACGGATTTGATGATTTTGATTTTTTCTTCTTTTAAGCCTAAATTTTTCATAAATAAAGCATTGCTTTCATTGACAAAAATAAAACCATTAGCAAGTTTAAAAGAAATTTTATAAAGTAAATTAATGCTCATTCTTACTAATTTGCTTTTAAAATCATCATCTATATAAAAACTTCCTAAGCCCTCAACCAAACCAAAAGTATATTTAATGCCCGCCATTTTAGCTGCTATGATACCTGTTGTATTGCTTTTGTGGGCGCTTGTTTGTAAAAGCTCTAAATTTAAACTTTTGAGTGTATTTTTTAAACTAAGTAGATTTTTAAAAACGACTAAAGGATTAACGCTTGATCTGGCTAAATCATAAAAGCAAACCTTATAGCCTAGCTCTTGTAATTTAATAGCAAAATCATCTTTTGGAGTGATGATTATAACTTCATGATTATTTTTTTCTAAAGCCCTAATGAGTGCAAGACGAAAATAATACACACTCATTGCACTGTGGGTTAAAATTCCTATTTTCATCTTTTTAGCCTATAAATTTTTGCTCTTGCATCATTAGTGACTTGCTCAAATAAATCTTGATCATATTGATTTAATAAAAACATTTGTATATAAGCACTATTATAAAGACTTTCATCTAAAATTACAAAACTTTTATATTCTCTTAAAAAGAGCAAATAAATTTGAGCTTTTGAATCAATTTCATTGTAATAAAATTTGCCATTAGTGATGGATTCTATATCCACAAAAGCTTTTAAAGGTATGCTTGCACCTTCTACTTTTAAGGCCCTAAAATCATTAATAATTTCTACTCCATTATCAAGCATAACAGAACCTGTAGTTTTATCTTGAGCTATGGCATTAGCTTGAGAGAAAAATAAACTTTTTTCTTGCTCTCCATTGTCAGGATTTGTATTTGCAAATTGTGCCACCACAGGCATGATACGCAACATTCTATAAGGCATATAAATATATACATCTCTAGTTTTATTGGTATCAAATTTAAAATTTTTATCATTTAAACTTTCTAAAAAATCTTTAGCACTTGTTTGGTTATAATCTTTAACCATAGCTTTTAAAACATCAGGATAGTTTTCTTTGAAAGATTTTTCAGTGTATTCTACGCTAAGTCTTGCCATGTTAGCTGCTGGAATTTGTTCTTTACTTAAGACAAAAGATGAGAAAAAATTATCTTTTCCTAGGTGTTTTCCACCATCGATTAGGGTTTTTACATCGCTATAATAGCGTATTGGGTAACCATAATCCCACCAAGCAACGACATAATCTTCTCTTTGAGCTTTATTTTTTAAATCATTTAAAATGCTAGCTTCATAAGAAGTAAAAACAGTAGAGGATTTATAATAATAAATATGCATCAAAGCAGGGCTTATACTAAAAAATGCAATGAGTATGAGTAAGATATTTTTATTTCTTAGACTCAGTTTGATTTGTTTTTTTTCTAAAAAATTAAAAAATGCATATAAAAAATACCCAAAACCCAAAGCCATCACAGGAACTGCATAAATGGTAAATCTAAGTCCAGCTCTTAAAGCCATAAAACCTAGTGCAAGCATAGGTAGAGCTAAAAGCATGCTTTTATGATCTTTACAAAGTAAGATAAAACCTATAAAAGAAAGGATAAATACTAAAACACTAGAGCTAATCCTTTGCGTAAATACTTCAGGATCGATAGTATTTACTTCCATAATGGTTTCATTGACATTAAAATACATAAAGGCAGCATCTTTTAAATTTTGCACATCAGAAGCTTTAAAAACATAAAATTTAAGTTGATATAAAACAGGATCTAAACCACCACTTAAATGTAATATCAAAATGCTAATAAAAATCAAAGCCCAAATCATATAAAAATTAATTTTTTCTTCTTTAAAAGCAAAAATAGCAAATAATAATACAATCAAAGCAAGTTTATATTGCCATGCTAGCATACTTAAAGCTATGATCATCAAAGCAATAGCTAGATAAAAAATCTTTTCTTTTCTATGAAATACTAAAGTATAAAGTCCAAAAAGTCCTATCATGGCAAAATTTAAAGAATAACTTGATGGATACCACCACAAATAAATCATAATAAAAACCGGACTTAAAAGTAGGGTGAAAATGTCTTTATTAATAGTTAAGCGTATAAAGGTAAGCAAAATAAGCATTGGTAAAACTAACACTAGCATATCTGTATCATAATATCCACTCATAGTGCGGTTGTAATAACTATTTGCAATGCTTCCAAGTAAGGCTGCTATAAAGCCATAAGTAGTGAGTTTATACTCTCTTGCGATTAATATAATAGGCACAACAATTAAAGAAGCAAAAAAAGTACTCATATATAAGATAATACTTTCAAAGCTAAAAGGTAAAATATTATAAAGCCAGTAAGTCAAAGTAGAAAGTGAGCTTCCAAAATAAGATAAGTCATTAGGTTGATGAAAACCTGCTATCATATCTCTTGCACCTTCTGCAAAAGCATAGCCATCATTAGTAGTAATCATGAGTTGATCGTTAAAGAAAAACTCATAAAACTCGCTTGCCCAAGCCACCCAGTATAACCTACACAAAACACTAAAAGCAAAAGCTATAAGGATTAAAATACAGGTATATTTTATAGAATTATTATCAGTGAAATTTTGTCGTAGTTTCATTTTATGCCTTGTTGAAAAATTCAAATAATTGCTTTGCTATGCTAATTTTATCAAATTCTTTTGCACGCATAAAAGCCTTTTGTCTATATGAAGCTTTTAATGCTTCATCATTGCACATTTTTTCTAAGCCTTCTTGCATGGCTTTTTCATCATCTACTTTTACTAAAAGTCCAAACTCATCATCTAAAAATAATTCCCTTGCACCGCTTTTATGATCAGTGCAAAGCACGGCAGTATTGCAAGCTAGGCATTCGATTAAAACATTGGAAAAGCCTTCAAAACTTGAAGCAAAAGCAAAAAAGTCACATTTACTCATGTATTTATAAGGATTTTTATCAAAACCTAGTAAAAAGACTTTGTCTTTTAAATTTAAAGTTTCTATTAAAGCTAAAAGCTCATCTTTTAAAATACCCTCGCCTAAAATGACTAATTTTAAATCAGTTTTAACTTTTGCATAAGCTCTTATAAGCATAGCATGATTTTTACCATGATCAAGCCTGCCAACGCTTAGTATAAAAGGATCTTTAAAGTTTATTTTTTCTTTAGATTTTTCTATAATGTTTTCTAAGTCTATGGCATTGTATAAAATATCACATTTTTTTGCTTCTATATTGAAATTTTGTATTAAATCTTCTTTGTTTCCTATAGAATTTGCTAAGATTAAATCTGCTTTATTGTAAAGTTTTTTAATAAGAAATTTATTGATAAAAGAATTTAGATTATTATGCTTGTAAATCACACTTGGAGTAGTGCATTCATTGATAATAAGGGTTGATTTAAGTCCTAGAGATTTTGCCATTAACGCAATATAATTAGGTCTATTTAGTAATACAAATTGCAAATTGATTTTTAAATCTTCACAAAGCTTTTTGTATTTCATAGCTAGCAAGGGTAGTTTTAAAAATTTAGCTAAGTTACTTTCGCTTGGATTTGATTTTTCAAGGTAGTGGATATTGACCTCAGGAATATCATATGATATTTTATCATTCATTAAAATCAAATGTACTTCATATTTTAAATTTAACACAGGCAATAGAGTAGATACAACCCTTTCAGCACCACCACTTCCTAAAGAATAAATAAAAATTGCTAGTTTTTTCATATTAAACCCTTACTTCTTTGATCAAATCAAGCCATTTTTGTGCTACATTGGCCACTTCATAATCTTTACATCGCTGCTGTGCATTAAGCGCTAGTGTTTTTCTTAAATTTTCATCTTGCATTAAAAGGGCGAGTTTTTCGCTTAAAGCCTTTTCATCATCTAAATCTACTAAAAATCCATCTTTTCCATCATTAATTAAATCTTTATGGCCACTTGTATATTTAGTGCTAATGCGCGCTACTTGATAATATAAACTTTCAAGTAAAACTGTTGGTAAGCCTTCTATGAAAGAGCAAAGGCAGATTATTTTTGCTTTTTCATAAAGTTCTTGCATATTTTCAACTTTACCTAAAAAATTAACTTTAATATTTAAATTCTTAGCTTCTTGTTCTAAATCTTGTCTTAATTCTCCATCGCCTGCTATGAAAAAATTGTATTGATTTTGTAAATTTGAATCTAATCTTGCTATAGCTTTTAAAAACATAGAAGCATTTTTATTATGATCAAGTCTGCCTACGAAAATGACATTATTTTCTTTTTCTAAATTTTCTTTAACGGGGCTAAAATGACAAGGATTTGGCATATTGATAACTTTTTTAACAAAATTTTCATAGTAATTTTTATCATCATTGCTTAGCACAGTTAGAGCATTTGCGTGAGGAAAACTTATACGGCGTAGAAATTTCCAAATTTTAGATTTTAAATAAGTATAAGAGCTATGCTCACTAATGATTAAAGGTGTATTAGAACCTTTGTTTGCCCAAATGCAAGCAATATTAGTGGTATCTAAAAATGAGATAAAAACATCGCTTTTGTGGTCTTTAAGTGCTTGTTTTAAGGCTTTGAATTTTTTAATACGTGAGGCTATTTTATTATAAAGAGTGGAAAAGTCAAACTGCTCTAGGGTAAAAAGTTTGATTTTTGGATCAAGCTTGTAAAAAGAGTCTTCTTTGTGAAATTTAATAATATTTATTTCATGATTTTTGCAAAGCTCATTAGCTAAAGTGACTAATACTCTTTCAGCACCGCCTGAATTTAAAGTAGCTATGATGAAAGTGATTTTCATACTTGTTCCTTTAAATGCCCATGATTTACTTCAAATACTCTATCGCAACCTTGTATGGTTGAAAGTCTATGGGCTATGATGATGAGGGTTTTATCTTTTGAAATTTTATAGATTTCTTCCATGATTTTTGCTTCACTTTCTTGATCAAGAGCGCTAGTTGCTTCATCTAAAACTAAAATTTCAGGCTGTTGGTAAAGTGCTCTTGCTATGGCTATTCTTTGTCTTTGACCCCCACTTAAAAACGAACCTGAATCACCCACCTTAGTATACACTCCATCTTCAAGTGAATTTACAAAGCTTTCAAGATTAGCTTGTTTGATTACCTTATGCAAAAGTGCTTCATCTACTTCTTCTCCAAAGCTAATATTTTTAGCAATAGAATCATTAAAAAGATAAATTTGTTGAGGTATGTAGCCAATTTTACTTCTAAAACTTTTTATATTGTTCTCATCAAGCTTAATTCCATCTACAAATATAGCTCCATCGCTTGGTTTTAAAAGCCCTATAATAAGATCGACTAAAGTACTTTTACCACTTCCACTTTTACCTATAAAAGCGATTTTTTCGTTTTTCTTAAGCTCAAAATTTAAATTTTTAAATAAATTTTTCTTACCCTTATAAGCAAAGAAAAGATTTTTCAAAACAATTTTTTCTTTAAATTCAATGTTTTCATCGCCTAGTTTTTCTTCTTTTTCATTGAGCATGTTATAAATAATATCTAAAGAGTTTTTATAATATGTGATTTCATTATAACTTGTGATGATACGATTAGCACTTGGCATAAGCCTATAAAGAGCCACCACAAAAATAGTAATGGTTGCTAAGATAGATGAAATATCACTTTCATATCTTAAAACTAAATATACTACAATAAAACAAAGCATACAAAAACCTATACCTTCAAGGTAAATTCTAGGAATGCTTGATATGCTTTCATTGCTAATATTTGCTTTGGCAAAAAGCCCACTTTGGATTTCATAAAGTTTTTGTGTGCTTTGTTCTTTGGTTTTGAGTTTGATGATTTTAAGGTTGTTTAAATTTGCATTTAAAATTTCAAAATAATTTTTCATCGCCTCTTCTCTAGCTATGGAAGCTTTTTTTACCAAGGGTGAAAGAATTTTGATCAAAATAAAAGCATTTAAAAGTAAAAAAACACTTAAAGCTAGGGTGATTTTATAGTTGATAATTAGCAATAAAGTATAAAGTAAAAACACCACAAAGCTTTCGCTTAGCATAAGTAAAAATGCACTAATTAAAGTACTTAAATGAAATACTTCTTGAGTGATAGTTTTTAAAAGTTCTGATTGATTTTTATTAGTAAAATTTTCATATTCAAGATGTAAGTATTTATCAAAAATACGACAAGCAAGGCTGTGATAACGCCCTTTAGAAAAACGCGCAAGCAAATGAAAATAAAAGGCATTTAAAAAGGCTCTAAAAATATAAAAGGCGATTAATATACAGCCAAAATAAGCAATAATCTTATAACTTGGTAAATTTAAATACTTATATATAGGTTGAAAATAAGAGCTTTTTTCTAAAAGCTCAAAATTACTCGCTACCGATACAAAAGGCATGATTAAAGAAATAGCAAAGCTTTCTATAAATCCTATGAAAATAGAAAAAATTAGCAAAGCAAATAAAAATTTCTTATCATGAGCATTGAGTATGAAAAAAAGTTTTTTTAACACTGTTTTTCCCACTCATAAGCACTTTTGCAGATTAATTCTAAATCATCATATTTTGGTTTCCAATTAGTTAGAGTTTTGATTTTATCCGCATTTGAAATAAGCACAGAAGGATCTCCAGCTCTTTTTGGTGCAAGTTCTACTGTGAAATCTACTCCACTTACTTTTTTCATAGTTTCAATAACTTCTTTTACGCTAAAGCCATGTCCATAGCCTACATTGAAAATATTACTTTCATTGTTTTCTAAGTAGTCTAAAGCAGCTAAATGTGCACTTGAAATATCATCAACATGGATAAAATCTCTAATACAAGTGCCATCTTTAGTATTATAATCATCGCCAAAAATATAAAGCTTTTCTCTTTTTCCTGTGGCTACTTCAGCAGCAACCTTGATAAGCAAAGTAGCTTTTGGATAGCGTTGACCTATAGGATAACTCATGCAAGCACCTGCTACATTGAAGTATCTTAAAATGCAGTATTTAAATTCAGGATTAGCCATATTAGCATCTTGTAGGACTTTTTCACTCATAAGCTTGCTTTGTCCATAAGGATTAATCGGTGCTAATGGACTTTGCTCATCTACGATAGGAGTTTGTGGCTCTCCATAAGTCGCTGCGGTTGAAGAAAAAATGAATTTTTTCACACCTGTTTCTAAACAAGTTTGGATTAAATTACTTGTATTTGCGGTATTGTTCATATAGTATTTTAAAGGATTTTCCATACTTTCAGGAACTTCAATACTAGCTGCAAAATGCACAATCGCATCAAATTTTTCTTCTTTGAAAAGTTTTTTAATCCCAGCATAATCGCTTAAATCTTGCTCAAAAAACTTAAAAGGTCTGATTTTAGAAAGTTCATCTAAGCTTTTTTTACTGCCTTTTGAAAGATTATCTAATACACAAATTTCATGATTTGTTTCTAAAAATTGTTTTAAAGTATGAGAGCCTATGTATCCTGCGCCACCGGTGATTAAAATTTTCATTTTTATCCTTTTTGTGATATTTAATAATAGTTATTTTAATATACTTTTCTTAATTAATTTAAAACTTGCTCTTTTCTTTTTCTATGGCTTCTAAAAATGGCTTTTGATAGCTTTTATCACTATGTTTTTGCAAAAGCTCTTCTTTGAAATTTTCTAAAATATTAAGATAATCTTCTTGGGTTAAATTAGCTTTGATGAGTTCGTATTTTAAAAATAACATATAGGTGTTTAATACATCACTCTCGCAATACTCGTGAATTTTTTCTAATTTGTTTTGATAAAAAAGTTCTAATACTTCATTTCCATGTACATCATACTTTCCAGGAAGTCCTACCATAGCACAAAGTGTGTCAAGTCTTAAGCCTTTTTGGCCAAAACTTCCTAAAGATTCTAATAAATCACAATGTTTATTTTCTACAAATTTACTTTTATAATTATTCCATTTATCACTTGCATCTAAATAAGCACTTGCGTTGATATTGTATTTTAATGCTCTTATAACAAGCAAAGGCATATCATAGCTTTTGCCATTAAAACTTACAAGGCGGGGTTGGTGTTTGTCTATGAAGTTAAAAAATTCTTCTAGCATTTGTTTTTCGTTGTCGCCTTTGATTTTATTGACTTTGATGAAATTTCCAAATTTATCTGCAATCACTGCACAAATGCTTACAACTTTATGAAAAGGCAGGGGTAAAAATTCACTTCCGATTTCTTCTTTTTGTCTTTCTAAAGCTTGCTTGCTAATGCTTAAATCATCGCCATTAAAATCATAAAGATGTTTTATCAATTCTACATCAGGAATGCTCTCACAATCAAAAATGCAAATATATTCTTGCATGATAAACCTTTTTTTAAAAAAATCTTTGTTAAAATCATAACAGAAAATTTAAAAATAAAGTAGCATATGAAAATAGGTTTGGTTAAGTTATCCGCACTTGGAGATATCATCCATGCTGTAATTGTTTTGCAATTTATTAAAAAGCATTATCCTAAGGCGAGTATTGATTGGTTTGTAGATGCGAGATTTGCAGGATTATTGCAAGATCATCCAATGATCAATGAAGTATATGCCCTGCCTTTAAAAGATAGAAAATTCAAAGAAGTTTTTGCTATGCTTTTTGAAGCAAGACAAAACAAATATGATGTTGTGATTGACTTGCAAGGTTTGATTAAATCTGCTTTGGTAAGTAAATTTTTATGTGCTAATACTTTTGGTTTTGATCAAGAAAGTATCAAAGAGAGCTTTGCGAGCAATTTTTATACACATAAATTTGCGTGTAATTATGAAGAAAATATTATCGTACGTAATCTTTCTTTGGTAGCTTATGTGTTAAATGAGCATTTTGATCATAGCGATATAGAGTTAAAACAAAGTTGTTTTAGCGTAGATGATGAGTTAAAAGAAAGCTTAGAACAAAGGCTTTCTTTAAGTGAAAGTGCGCCAAATATACTCATACATGTAGGCTCATCTATGCCTAATAAAATTTATCCAAAAGAGCGTTTGATACTACTTTGTAGAATGCTTTTGGAGTATTTTACTAGTGCAAAAATCATGCTTGGTTGGGGTAATGTTAATGAGTTTAATTTTGCTAAAGATATAGTTTTAAATTTAAAGCATTTGAAAATAGAACTTGCACCAAAATTAAGTTTAAGTGAGCTTTGTACTTTAACTAAGGCAAGCGATTTGATTATCGGAAATGATAGCGGGCCCACTCATTTAGCCTTTGCACTAAACAAGCCTTCTATAACGATTTTTGGTGCTACTCCTAGTCAAAGAAATGCTTATGAAACAAATATCAACAAAACAATCAATGCAGGTAAAAAAATACTGCATTCAAAACATATAGATAAGAGTGATTTTTGCATACAAAATATCGATGAAAAAGATATTTTTAAACTTGCTTGTGAGCTTTTAGAAAAATGATAAATTATGTATATCTAAGCCTTTTTTACATGTTAAAAGTTCTTGTGAAGATTTTACCTTCAAAGCTTTTGAACTCTTTTGCAAATTTGGTTGCTTTAATCACTTATAGGCTTAATCACAAACACCGCAAAATCATTGACACAAACTTAAAAATTTGCTTTCCTGAAAAAGATCAAAAATGGCGTAATGAAACTAGTCTTAATATCTATAAAAATTTTGCTAAATTTGGGATTGATTTTATCAAAAATCAAAATGCAAGTAAAGAAGAAATCATCAATAAAATTTGCTTTGATGATGAGGAGCAAATTTTAAATATAATGCAAAGTAAAAGACCCTTGATCGTAACTACGGCTCATTATGGTAACTGGGAACTTTTGGCTTTATCTTTCGGAGCTAAATTTCAAGGAATTTCCATAGTTGGAAGAGCGCTTGATAGTGTGATAATGGATAAAATTTTAAGTAAAAATCGCACGCAATTTAACATAGAGCTCATAGAAAAAAAGGGTGGTCTTAAAAAAATGCTAAAAGCCTTAAAAGAAGGTAGATCGCTTGGAATTTTAACCGATCAAGATGCGGTAGATGGTGAAAGTATAAAAATACAATATTTTAACCAAGAAGTAAATTTTATAGCAGGTGCAAGTGTACTTGCGAAAAAAACAAATGCTATGATTTTACCTTGTTTTGTGTATCAAAAAGATGAGAAATTTTTTGTAAAAACTTTTAAGGCTTTAGACGCAAGTAAGGCAAGTGTAGAAGAGCTTACTAAGTATCAAGCAAAGTGTTGTGAAGAGATGATTAAATTTAAACCTGATGAGTATTTTTTCTTTCATAAGAGATTTAAAAGATACAATCATGAATTATATTTATAGGATATAAAATGGATTTAAAGCAAATTAGTGTGATAATGATTGTTAAAAATGCTCAAAAAACTTTAAAGGCTTGTTTGGAGTCTTTGCAAGAATTTGGCGAGATAGTTTTAATAGAAAATGATAGCAATGATGATACTTTAAAAATCGCTTATGAGTTTAGTAAAAGTTATAAAAATATCAAGATTTATCAGCATGAATTTATAGGTTTTGGGCCTTTGAAAAATTTAGCCATAAGTTATGCTAGTAATGATTGGATTTTTAATATTGATGCAGATGAGCTTGCTAAGAAAGAATTTTTACAAGAATTAGGGCAAATTGAGCCTAATAAAGAAGACATCATAGCTTTGCCAAGAGAAAATTTATACAATGGAGAGTGGATTAAAGCTTGTGGGTGGTGGCCTGATCATGTAATGCGAGTGTTTAATAAAACCCATACTAGTTTTAATGAAAATTTGGTACATGAGAGTTTGATTTTACATGAAGATAGCAAAAAGATTAAGTTGCAAAATGGTTTGAGGCATTTTGCTTTTGAGGATATCGATAGTTTGTTAGATAAGCTTCAAAAATACTCTAAGCTTTGGGCTTTGCAAAATTTACATAAGGACAGTAGTATTTGCAAGGCATTGCTAAGAGGAATTTGGACTTTTTTTAGAAATTATGTTTTGAAAAAAGGGATTTTTTATGGTTATAAAGGTTTTATCATAAGTACTTGCAATGGACTTGGAGCTTTTTTTAAATATATGAAATTATATGAGTTAAAAAAGCAAAAGCCAAAAACTTGTGCTTTAATCATCACAACCTATAATCAAAAAGAAAGGCTTACTTTAGTGCTTGATAGCGTTAAAAATTTAGAGCCTTTACCCGATGAGGTTTTAATAGCTGATGATGGAAGCAGGGAAGATACAGCCAAGCTTATACAAGCTTATCAAAAGGATTTTCCTTGTAAGTTAGAGCATATTTGGCAAGAAGATGAGGGGTTTCGTGCTGCGGCAAGTCGCAATAAGGCAATTAATGCTTCTAATAGCGAATATATTATCTTAATTGACGGGGATATGATTTTAGAGAAAAACTTCATTAATGATCACTTAAAATTTGCTAGTTTAAAGACTATTTTGCAAGGCTCAAGAACTATTTTAAATGAAAAAGAAAGCAAAGAACTTTTAAGCAAAAATGATTTTAGTTTGGCATTTAACAAAAAGGGTTTTAAAAATCAAAGAAATATTTTTTTAGCTAAATGTGTATATAAATTTTCAAAATTAACTAAGAAATTTTTTAAAAAATCACAACTTGTCAAAGGTAGTAAAACTTGCAATATGAGTTTTTATAAAAGTGATTTTGAAGCCATTGAGGGATTTAATGAAAAATTTATAGGCTGGGGTAGGGAAGATAGCGAGTTTGTAGCTAGATTTTTATTTAATGGCGGAGCATTTAAAAGGCTTAAATTTAATGCTCTAGCTTATCATATTTACCATGAAGAAAATAGCAAAAATATGCTTGAAATTAATCATCAAATTTATCTTGAAACTATAAAAAATAAAAAAGTGACTTGGAAATGAAAATTTTATTACTTATTGGGGATATTACTATAGGGGGCGGTGCTGAAAGGGTTGTCGTAAATTTAGCAAATGCACTTTTTGAGCTTGGATATGATGTAAAAATTTTTAGTTTTTATAAACAAGGAGTTGATGTAGCTTATGAATTAAATGACAATATTAAAATAGATTACTTGCATAGTAAATCAAGAGCTGATGTAAAAAAAGAAAGATTATTTTATAAGTTATATTACAAGCATTATGAGTGTTTTTTACTAAAACAAAGATATAAAGATGTTGATGTGATGATTTTTAATAATTGCCCTCATTTTCCTTTCTTTAAAAATAAAAATACAAAATATATTAATTTTATTCATAATCATTTTAAAAAATATCGAGTTAAAAATAATTATTTTGATGCTTTAGTGGTGCTATCAGCTAAGCAAATTGATCAGTGGAGAAAATATCATAAAAATGTTTGGGTTATACCAAATTTTTTGCCTTATTTGTCTGATATAAATTCTACTTTAAGTCAAAAAAATATTTTAAGTATAGGTCGTATGACAGCAAATGATGAAAAAGGTTTTTTAAGACTTATTGAAATCTGGAAGTTTGTGCAAGAAGATATAAAATACAAAGAATGGACTTTAACTATAGTTGGAGAAGGTGAGTTTAAAAATACTATAGAAAATAAAATAAAAGAATATAAGCTTGAAAATTCAATCATATTAAAATCTTTTACAAAAGATATAGAAAAAGAATATTTACAATCTAGTATTTATATAATGTGTAGTTATTGGGAAGGTTTTGGTATGGTTTTAGTTGAGAGTGCAAATTATGCTATTCCAAGTATCGCCTTTAATGTTGATACAGGTCCTAGCGATATTATAGAAAATGGTAAAAGTGGATATTTAATCGAGGATGGTAATTTGCAAGAATTTGCAAATAAGCTTTGTTTGCTTATGGATGATGAGAATTTGAGAAAACAAATGGGACAAAGCGCAAAAGAAAATATTTCTCATAACTTCTCTAAAGAAAAAGTTATGCAAAAATGGCAAGAGTTATTAAACTCTTGATTTGTTTGCGTATTTTTTAAAATTTTTGAGCATTTTGATAGCTTTTAAAAAAACACTGAAGGTGTTTTTTTGATTTTTTCTTGCATATAAAATACTTTCTCCAAGCATGCAACAAAGTCCAAAAATATCATCATTAATTTTTTGCTGTTTTTCTAATAAATATTCATCTTTTTTAGTATTATGAATCAAAGATGATATTTTTGCAAAATTAAAACTTTTTATAGCTTTTAAAAGCTCAAATCCCAAAGCACTATAAAGCAAATGATCTTTAATGTTTGCTTTTTGTTCGAGCAATTCTTCATTAAAAATAGGTGTTTTTTCTGCTATTTGCCACCAATAATCATTTATATTTTTACCTTGCAAATCTGTGTATGATTTTAAAAATTTCCAAGGTTTTTCTCCATAATGTAAAATTTTAGGCGTTTTTGCACTTTTGGTAAATTCATCTCTTGTGTAATTAAGTCTATTTGCTTGCTCATCTTTACATATAGCATAAAAAAGAGTAATGATATTGAAATTATACGAAAAATCAAGTTTTAGCTGATATTGTGGTTTTATGGTGGCGTTAAGTAAATCTTGATCTGCGGCTTTTATGTAGTAGCATTTGCTAGCTAAATCCTCGCATTTTTGTTCTATATTATGTTTTTTCCACTCTTTTAGATTGATAAGTAAAAAACCTGAATTAAAATAATTTTCATCAAAATGCAAAGTGTGTTTTTGATTATTTTCTTTAAATTTTATTTTTGCACGTTTGGAACCAGGGTCGCCTATAACACCGGCTATTTTTCCTTCTAAATCAATAGTAAAAATTTCTCTTATATCACACAAACATAACATATCCGAATCTAAATATAAACAAGTATTTATTTCATCATCTAATATAGAATTTAATTTTAATCTATAATAAGGAAGTTTTGAGCTATGAGCAGCTCCACTGATGGGATAATGTTTAAAATCTTCATCATTTTGAATGTGAATTTGTATTTTGCATGGGAAGGTTAAATTAAGTTCTTGTTCTAATTTTTGAAGTTTGTTTTTAGTATGATTACTAATAGCATTACTTAAAATATGAAAATAACATATTTCGTTTTCCTGATAAAATTTATTTTTATCTGTATTTTTAATAATACTTGTAATCAAAACAGCTGTGTATTTAATATAGTTTTCATCTGCACTAAAAACAATGTGATACATTTGCTTCCTTTAAGATATTTTTAGTATTTTTTATTTGGATATTTTTTTTAATTTTAATTTTTTTTCTTTGTATTTTCAAAAAAAATTTTTCAAAAAAATTTTTATTTGTGTATTTATATGTTAAATCTATTTTATGGATGTTTAGATCATATATAGCGATTTTAAAAATCAGCGAATGAAGTTTATTTGTTTGATTTTGAGTAAGATTTGAAATTTTTTCTGAAACAAAAGATAAGTCTTGAATATAGGATTTAATTTTATTAAGATCTTTTTTTTCTCTAGTTGATGAATTTTCATTTGAAATATTATAATTATATAAATATTGTTTTGTGGCGCCAATTGCATTTATAAATTTTAGACTATGTAAAACCAATAAAAAATCTTCAGCCATAGTATTTTTTTCATTTGGTTGAAGATTAATTGTATTAAAAGCTTTGAGATATAACTCTTTTTTTAGTATTTTATTGAAAATACTCCAACTAAATTTAGGATACTTTGAAAATAAAAAATAGCAAAAATTTTCATTATTATAAAATGCACTTTCAAAAAAATTCCATTCTTTTTTATAGTCATCGCATTCATAATAATTAAAACATATCAAATCAACTTTTTGTTTATCTAAAATTTTAACACATTCTTCACAAGCATTAAGCTCTAAATAATCATCAGGATCTAAAAACATTATATAAGGTGAAGTTGCCACTTTAACACCTTCATATCTTGCTCTTAAAAGTTTTAAATTTTCTTCATTGTGTATGATTTTTATCCTATTATCTTTGCTAGCATATTCTTTGGCTATATCTATACTTTTATCGCTTCCACAATCATCTACTACAATGATTTCTATATCTTTAAAAGTTTGGTTAATACAACTTTCTAATGCTCTAGCAATATATTTTTCTACATTATAAGTTGGCAGTATGATAGAAATTTGACTCATGCTAATCCTCAATGATTAATTATTTATAGTATAATTTTATAATTATAACAAAATACAACTAAGGAAATAAGCTTATGAGTAAGAGAGTTGGAATAATTATACCAATTTATAATGTATCCTCATATCTAAAAGAATGTTTGGATAGTGTTGTCGATCAATCTTACTCTAATTTAGAAATTATTTTAATAAATGATGGAAGTACAGATGATAGTTTAGAAATAGCTTTAAATTATTTTAAAAATGATTTGAGAATTACACTCATTGATAAGCAAAATGATGGACAAAGTGTTGCAAGAAATATAGGTATTGATTATTTAAAAAATGCAGAAAAATTTAAAGAAAATGAGGATTTGTTAAAAGAGTATAGAATAAATAAAATACATACACATCCAAATCATGCTATTGGTAAGATTGATTATGTTATGTTTTTAGATTCTGATGATTATTTGACTTTAAATTGCATTGAAGAGGCAATTAGACCTTGTATAGATTCAGATATTGATATTGTATGGTTTAATAATTATAATGTGAATGAAGTTGAAGGTTTTATAGAAAATTTTACAAGATTAGAAAATCACGATTATACGCAAGAACAATGTATTACTTCTGGAGAATGGGCGAAAAAATGTTTAAAAATAAAAAAGATTAAAGATTTTGCTTTTGTATGGCAAGGTCTGATTAAATTTGAGTTTTTATGTACAATTAACTTGCAGTTCTTGTCACATGTTATTCATCAAGATCATCATTTTGGTATTCTTTTGTTTATGCAAAGCAGTAAAATTTATATACTACCAAAAAAACTACTTTTTTATAGAATTAGAGCTAATAGTAGTGTTAATCATGATAAAACTATAACAAAAGCAAATATTCCTTCTTATTTGAATGATATTTATAAAGAATTCTCATGCGATCCTATACAAGCTAAAATGTACCATAAAGCAAGTAGCTGGATGAAGCAAACTTTAGAGTTGGTTAAATTTTTAGATTCTACAAATAATAAGTATTTTCGAGCATTGTTGAAATATAAATTTTTACCAACTTATAGTAAAGAAGCTATAAAAATAAAAAATTTCAATAAAGATCCTTTAAATTTAAAAAAACAAATTCCTTACATAAAACCATATATAAAATCCAAGAAAATATTTAGAATGTTTATTGGTTTTTTTAATTTAAAAGAAAATATTGTAAAAAATACTAGACTAAATATAGAAAATCAAAAATATAGATATTTTTTCCCTATGTGTGCAACTAAAAATGAAATTAATTTATTTTTATCTTATGCAATCAGGTCAAAATATTATTTAGAATTTGGATGCGGTGGTAGTACTTTTGTAGTAGCGTATTCTACTTCGGCTTGTATATATTCTGTTGAGTCAGATTTAAATTTTATAAATTTTCTATCTAAAAATGAGGTAATTTCGGCTTCATTGCAAAATTCTAGATTAAAATTTTTCCATGTGGATATTGGAGAGACAAAGGAATGGGGATATCCAAAATCATTAAATTGCAAAGATAAGTTTATTTTATATTCACAGTATGTTTTTTCGGTTATAAACCCATCTTTGATTGATTTGATTTTTATTGATGGAAGATTTAGAGTTGCTTGTGTATTAAATTCTATTCTAAATTGTCCAAAAAGTATTTATATAGTTCATGATTTTTTTAATAGAAAAGAAAAATATGGGGTAATATTAGATTTTTTAGATTGTATTGATAGTATTGATACTTTAGCTGTTTTTAAAGTTAAAGATAATATAGATGTTAGTCAGGTTAAGGAGTGCTATGAACGATATAAAAATATTGCAGATTAAAATATGTTTTTTAATGCGCAATGCTTTCTTTAAGTTTTGTTCAAAATTTTTTCCTATAAAAAAAATTCGTAAAAAAATTCGTAAAAAAATTAATAATATTATATATGGTTATGCTGATATTTTCATCCCTAAAGTTGTTAGAGATAAAATTAATAATAAAAGTAATCTTTATTATCTAGAAAAAAATAAAAAATTACAAATCGTTGATAATATTAAAATAAATAACAAAATCAATACAAGAGATAAGAAGAGAGAGGGGGGGGGTAAAGCACAGTGGTTTTTTTGAACTTGATATTCGCTCAAAAAATGTAAAATCGCCATTAAATCCTTGGGCTTTTATAAGAGTTTCCAATGAAATAATAACAATAAAGTCTTCTTTGGAAAGTATTTTACCTGCTATACAAAGAGGTGTTATTGGCTATAATGATTGTGAGGATGGAAGCGAGGAGGTTATCTTAGAGTTTTGCAAAAAATATCCTTCTTTTATTCCTATTAAATATCCTTATAAGATTGATACAGAAAATCCAAAAAGTGAATATAATAAACTTTATAGCTATTATAATTATATATTAAGCCATATTCCTAAAGATGAATGGATGGTTAAAATCGATGTTGATCATATTTATGATGCTAAGAAGTTGTATAAAAGTTTTTATATTCCAAAGAGTAACAAAGATGTTGTTAGCTATCCTAGGATTGATTTTTGTATTATAAATAGTCAAATATATGTTTCAAAAAAAAGAGAATTTAATTCATTTTTATACAATCCCAATGATCATTGGTTGATTCAAAATAGTAATATTTTTTTTGAAGAATTTAGGTATATATTGAACAATAAAAATAGATCTATAGAGATGTTAAAAATACAAGAAAAAAATATATATCATGTTGAATTAAATAACTATCATTTGCCATACATTAAAATATCTAGAAGCAATATGGCAAAGACAATTAAATGGATTAATTTAAGAGTTTATTTAAAAGAGAATAAAATAAATCATTTTATAGATCCTATGATATTAACTGAAGAATATTTAATATTATTATTTCGCTATTTTAAAATAAATTAAAAATCGCATTCAAACACGTCTGCTGTAAAAATTTTATATTTATAGTTGCGGATTTTATCGTCTATCCTATTTGCTATGATAATATCACAAGATTCTATAAAATGTTCGAAATTATTTTCTATAGAAAATTCATCTGTTTCATCATTTAATAATGGTTCGTATATAATCATATCAGCATTGTGATTTTTGAGATATTTTATAATATCAAGCATAACTGAATTTCTAAAATTATCTGAATCTTTTTTCATAATAAGTCTATAAATTCCAATTCTTTTTTGCTTGAGTGATAGTATAGTATCTTTTATAAATATTTTTCTAGTTTCATTGGTTTTTACAATAGCTTTAATTAGATTGTTGGGAGTATCTTTAAAATTTTGTAATAATTGCTTGGTATCTTTTGGTAAGCAGTAACCACCATATCCAAAACTAGGATTATTATAGTAATTTCCTATTCTAGGATCGGCACTAACGCCCATAATAATATCTTTTGTGTCTAAACCATGTTTTCTAGCATATGTATCAATTTCGTTAAAAAATCCTATACGCATAGCTAAATATGTATTTGAAAAAAGTTTTATACTCTCAGCTTCTGTTGAATTTGTTAAGTACACTGAGATATCTTTTTTTAAAGCATTCTCTTGAAATAATTTGGCAATTTTCAACCCCTTTGATGATTTCTCTCCTACTATAATCCTACTAGGATGTAAATTATCATATAGAGCCTTACCTTCTCTTAAAAATTCTGGGCAAAATATAATATTTTCATAATTAAATTGTTTTTTGATCTTTTCCGTATATCCTATAGGAATAGTGCTTTTTATGATGATTGTTGCAGAAGGATTTATTTTTAATGCACTACTTATAACTTCTTCTATGCTTGAAGTATCAAAGTGGTTTAAATCTTCATTATAATTTGTTGGTGTAGCTATTATAATATAGTCTGTATTTTTGTAAACTATTTCTTGATTGGTATGAGCTTGGATGTTTAAAGGCTTATATTTTAAGTATTCTTCTATAAGATCATCTTGTATAACATTTTCTTTATTGTTGATTTTTTCAACTTTTTTATGGTCTATGTCTAACATAAAAACTTCGTGATTTTGGGACAATAAAACAGCATTAGATAAACCTACATAACCTATACCAACTACAGCTATTTTCAATTTTTTATCCTTGAAATATTTTTTTATTATATGTAATTTTTAAAATATAAAAATAAAATCTTATAATTTCTCTTATAATTTTAGAAAGTATGTTAAGTTTCTTTTTTCTTTGTGTTATGGTAGTTTCTACATGATTTAAGTCAAGTAAGAATGGCTTATAGATGATGTTTTGCATTTTATTATAATAATACATATCCATATAATCATCTACGGGCTTAAACCAATATTTCGCTTTTTTAATAAACTTTTTTGCAGCATTTGGGTGTATAAAATATCCTTGCGTGCCACCAGTATTCTCGTAACTTATGTAAAAATTGTTATTTAAATGGTGTATTCTTTTATCAAAAAGGTAATAAAATCTTATGTATTCATAGTTACTATTTAGTAATTTTTCAATGATATTTGAGTTGTTTAAAAACTCATCACTAAAGATGACATCATCTTCTAAAATGATGATAGGACTATTAAGTTCTTGACATTTTTTCCATAAACTATAATGAGATACAAAGCATGATTTTTCACTATCGCTAAGTTCACGCCCAAGTACAAATTGACACCACCATGGGAAGTGACTTTTAAACTGCAAATGCTCATTTTTAGAACCATCGATGGCTTTAAAAAATTCAAATTCTAGTTGATTTTTTAAATTCGGATTATATGTGAAGAGTTTTTGAATTTGTTCTTGCATAAAATTTTTTCTATCTTCTGAGCGTTCTAGATTGATGATAAAAACTTTTACTTTTTTCAAACTCTACCCTCTAACCCTAAAATTTCTTTCTCTAAAACTTCTAATATTTTTTCATTAAAATGTTTATGTGAAAAAATATTAGCTAATTTTTTAATGCATTTTAAACTTTGCTTTTTATGCTCGTAATTTTGCCATAAAATTTCTTTATTTTTGTTTTCATACCTACCATTTTCATTAAATTCATAGCGGTATATACATTCTTGCGATATAAAAAAACTTTCACTAATCATAAAATTTATATAATTAAAAAGCACATCCTCTCCATAACAAAGCCTTTCTTTAAAATCAACATATTCAAAACTTTTTAAAATCAAATTTTTCCTATATACTTTTGCCCAAACACTCCAGCAAAAATGTTTTTGCTTAAGTAAAAATTCCAAAAAATCATCTTTATTAAAAAGCTCATCTTGTTTAAATCTATAAAATTTCTTAAATTTCACCCTATGCACATACGCATCAAACACTACCATATCTACATTTTTAATTTTTTCAAGCCCAAGCTCACAAGCATTAAGTTCTAAATAATCATCAGGATCTAAAAACATTATATAGGGTGAGCTTGAATTTAATACACCTATATTTCTACTAGCAAAAGTTCCTAAATTCTCTTTATTATGTATGATTTTTATTCTATCATCTTTACTAGCATATTCTTTAGCTATATCTATACTTTTATCATCTCCACAATCATCTATAACAATGATTTCTATATCTTTAAAACTTTGATTTATACAACTTTCTAATGCTCTAGCTGTATATTTTTCTACATTATAGGTTGGTAGTATGATGGAAATTTGACCCATTTTAGCTCTTTATTTTTTGGTATAATTATAGCTTTTATTTTTAAGGAAAATCATGAATATTTTTATCAACCTTCCTACTTGGCTTGGCGATGCAGTGATGGCTAGTGCGGCTATTTATGCTATAAAAGAAAAACACCCCCAAGCTAAATTTACTTTTTATGGTTCTTTTGTGAGCACAGAGCTTTTTAAACGCTTTGAAAATGCTCAAATTTTAGTAGAAAATACAAAACAAAGATATAAGCAAATTTTACAAGCTAGAAAAAACCTTGGTAAATTTGATCTAGCTTTTTCGTTTCGCTCGGCATTTTCAAGTAAGATCATTTTAAATCTAATTAAAGCAAAAAAAAGATTTTATTTTGATAAAAATATTCTAAAAGAAGAACATCAAGTCTTAAAATACTTAAATTTCACAGAAAAAGCTTTAAATTTTAAAGCCACTTCAAATGCTTTAAAACTCCTTATAAAAGCAAAACCAACTCAAAAAATTTTAGGTATAAATCCAGGTGCACATTTTGGAAGTGCCAAAAGATGGGAAGCAATCTATTTTGCAAGGGTAGCAAAAGAATTTAGCTCCACGCATCAAATTTTAATCTTTGGGGTAGAAAGTGAGAGAGAAATTTGTGATGAAATTGAGCGTTTTCTTTTAAAAGAAGGCATAAAAGCAAAAAATCTTTGTGGTAAAACTAGTATTTATACTTTATGTAAAAATATTTCTATGCTTGACTTGCTCATCACAAACGATAGTGGTCCTATGCATATAGGCGCAGCTTATGGGGTAAAAACGGTGGCTGTTTTTGGCTCGACTAAATTTAGTCAAACCTCGCCTTGGCAAGAAAATGCTAAAATAGCTCATCTTGATCTAGCTTGTATGCCTTGTATGCAAAAGGTCTGCCCTTTAAAACATCATAAATGTATGAAAGATTTAAAGCCTGAAGTAGTAATAAATTTAGCAAAAACATTTTTTTAGCATATTTTTCTTTGTAATTTGGGTTTAAACCTCTTGCAAAAGCTTGATAAATGTGTTAAACTTAACAATCATTTTTAATCAAGGAGCTTTTTATGACTAAAGCAGATTTTATTTCTCAAGTTGCTCAAACTGCTGGGCTAACTAAAAAAGATGCAACTGCAGCTACTGATGCAGTAATTGCTACTATTACTGATGTATTAGCTAAAGGTGATAGCATTAGCTTTATTGGTTTTGGTACATTTTCTGTAGCTGAAAGAGCTGCTAGAGAAGCTAGAGTACCAAGCACTGGTGCTACTATCAAAGTACCTGCTACTAAAGTTGCTAAATTTAAAGTAGGCAAAAACCTTAAAGACGCAGTTGCTGCTGCTAAAACTGCTAAAAAAGCTAAAAAATAATTCTTTGCGCAAAAGTTAAAAACTTTTGCGTTTTTCTTCATAGTTAAGTATTAATTTTCTTTTGATATTGTTTTTAAAAAATTACAAGGAAAACAATGTCAGTTTATAATAATATTTTAGATTGTATAGGTAATACCCCGATTATTTCTTTAAAAGAATTTGCTCCAAATCTTTATGCTAAATGTGAGTATTTTAATCCAAGTCATTCTATAAAAGATAGAGCGGCTGTGGAGATGATAAAACAAGCTTTAAATGAAGGTAAAATCAATCAAGAAACAACCATTATAGAAGCTACAAGTGGAAATACCGGTATAGCTTTAGCAATGATTTGCGCAAGCTTAAAGCTTAAACTTATCATAGCTATGCCTGAGTCTATGAGTATTGAGCGTAGAAAAATGATGAGTTTTTTTGGTGCAGAGCTAGAGCTTACTCAAGCAAGCAAGGGTATGCAAGGAGCGCTTAATAGAGCTAATGAGCTTTTGAGTGAAATTCCAAATTCGTTTATGGTAAGTCAATTTGAAAATATCAACAACAAAAACGCACATAGAAAAAATACTGCCTTAGAAATTTTAAAAGCTTTACCTGATCTTGATATTTTTTTAGCAGGTTTTGGCACAGGTGGGACTATTAGTGGGGTAGGAGAAATTTTAAAAGAACACAATCCTAATGTCAAAATCATAGCTTTAGAGCCTGCAGCTTCGCCACTTTTGAGCCAAAATACCGCTGCAAGCCATAAAATTCAAGGTATAGGTGCAAATTTTATCCCGAAAATTTTAAATCAAAAAATTATAGATGAGATAGTTTGTGTAAGCAATGAAGATGCTATAAATACAGCCTTAGAGCTTGGTAAAAACGGCATAATGGCAGGAATTTCAAGCGGAGCAAATGTATATATGGCTAGAAAAATCGCTTTAGAAAATCCAAATAAAAAAGTCTTAACTATGTTAAATGATACAGCAGAGCGATATTTATCAACTGATTTATTTGCAAATTTATAATTTGGAGTATGTATGAGTCAAAATAATGAGCATTTTGATTTAGATCTTGAAAGGGCGATTTTAAGTTCTTGTATATATAGCGAGGATTCTTTTTTTAGTATTTCTTCAGATATTGAGATTAATGATTTTTCACTCAAAGCTCATCAAGATATTTACAAAGCGATTTTAGCTTGTGTGAATGCAGGCGAGCCTATAAGTGCAAGTTTTATAAGAAAACATAAAAAAATAGATGAGCAAATTTTAGCTGAAGTTTTAGCCACTACTTCCATAGCAGATGTGAGCAAATACGCATATGAATTAAGAGAAAAATCCATCAGACGCCAACTTTTAAATTTTGCTTATACTATACCTACAAGGGTTAATGAAGATAAAAGCATTTCTCAAATTTCAGATGAAATAGGCAAAGAGATTTTTAATCTTACCAACCGTGTAAATAGTAATAGTATTAAAGATATGACTATGGTTATGTCTGAACTTATGGATGAGTTTAAAAAGCAAAAAGAAGCTGAAAATAAAGATATTTTGGGACTTGATACAGGTTTTAGCGAGCTTAATAAAATGACAAAAGGCTTTAAACCCGGCGATCTTGTAATTATCGCTGCACGCCCAGGTATGGGAAAAACTACAATTTGTTTAAATTTTATAGAAAAAACACTAAGACAAAATAAAGGCGTTGTAATGTTTTCACTAGAAATGCCTGCTACACAAATCATGCAAAGATTAATCAGTGCAAAAACTTCCATTCCTTTGCAAAAAATTCTAATCGCAGATTTAAATGATGATGAGTGGAGTAGGGTGGGTGATGCTTGTAATGAATATGCACAAAAAAATCTTTATATTTATGATAGCGGTTATGCTAGTATAGCTGATATTCGTTCGATTTTACGCAAAATTAAAGCTCAAGATGAGAGTATCGAGCTTTGCGTGGTAGATTATATCGGTCTTATGATGAGTAATTCAGCTTTTAATGATAGGCATTTGCAAGTGAGTGAAATTTCAAGAGGTTTAAAGCTTTTAGCAAGAGAATTAAATATGCCAGTAGTGGCACTTTCGCAATTAAATCGTTCATTAGAAAGTAGAGCAAACAAGCGTCCTATGCTTAGTGATTTAAGAGAAAGTGGTGCTATAGAACAAGATGCAGATACGATTTTATTTGTATATAGAGATGAAGTTTATAGAGAACAAGAAGAAAAAGAAAGAGAAAATAAAGCCAAAAATGAAGGCAAGACTTATGAGAGAAAATTTATGCCAAATCCTGTGCAAGAAAAGGCTGAGCTCATTATAGGTAAAAATAGAAATGGCCCTGTAGGGCATGTGGATTTGCTTTTTTTGAAAGAAAAATCGTGCTTTATCGAAGCTCCAAAAGAAGATTTTGTGGTTACAAACTTTGAAGGTTAATTCAAAGGGTAACCATAATTTCTATGCATAAAAAGTTCTAAATCTTTAAAATCGATTTTTCCCATCAGCTCTTTTACGAGCTGTTTGTATACTATTTTTCCATCTTTAATTACAAAAGCTGCTCTTGCTAGCAATCCTGCAAATATACTATCATTTATTAATACCCCATAGTTTATGCCAAAATCTTTAAAGGCAAAATCACTTGCGGTTATAATATTATCAATTCCTTCGGTAGCACAAAAACGATCCATAGCAAAAGGTAAATCCATACTAACAATAATAACTTCAATATTTTTCATAGAAGCTAGTCTTTTATTGGTTTCTTTGGCTTGTTTTGAGCATACTGGCGTATCCAAGCTAGGCAGAGTTAATAAAATTTGAGTTTTCCCAGGTGGTGCTATTTCTACTGGGGCAAGATTTTTGGTTCTTAGAACTACCCTTGGAGCATTATCTCCAACTTCTAGTTCAATTCCTGCAAGTTCTATAATTTGACCTTTATATGTAATGCTTGACATAATTTCCCTTTTTTATAATAAAATCATTTTTGCTAAAAGTAAGAAGCTAAAAAATCCCAAACCATCAGTAATCGCAGTAATCACTACACTTGATCCTACCGCAGGATCGATTTTAAATTTTTTCAAAGTTAGAGGTACAAAAGAACCTACAAAACCGGCTAAGGCTAGATTAATTAGCATTGATAAGGCTATAACAAGTCCCAAAAGAGCTGTTTTAAACCATATGAAAGCTATAATGCTCATAATACTAGCAAATATAAATCCATTGAGTAAAGAAATTCCACTCTCTCTTAATATAACTTTTTTAGCATCTTTAAATTCTACTTCATTGAGTGAAAGTTTTCTAACTGTTACTGCTAAAGCTTGTGAGCCTGTATTGCCTCCCATGGAAGCCACAATAGGCATAAGTACTGCTAGGGCTACAAGTTGTTCTATTTCACCTGAAAAAAGACTGATGATATTAGCTGAGATTAATGAAGTAGTAAGATTAATCATAAGCCAAAAAGCTCTAGCTTTAGCCGCTTTAAAAGCACTTTCTTCCTCAACATCTGCATCGACTCCAGCTAAGTTATAAATTTGTTCTGTTGCGTTTTCTTGGATTAAATCATGGATATCATCATAAGTAATTCTACCTAAAAGCACTCCATCATCATTTACAACCGCTAAAACACTCAAATCATAATCTTCTACTATATCAATAGCCTTTTGTATATCCTCATGATCTTTTACGCTATAGCTTTTATATCTTTCATTATTGTTTTTAATAATATCTGCAAAACTTAGTTTAAAATCCCAAAGCAAAAGATCGCTTAGGTTGATAGCATTGCAAAGCTTTCCTTGATTATCTATGATATAAACTTGAAAAATTTGATCTACTTGTCCTGAATGTTTTAAAATTCTATATCTTTTAATAGCTTTTTCTATACTCTCATCAATAGAAGCTGTGAAAATTTCTGTTTGCATATAAGCACCAGCAGTATTTTCATCATAATTTTTAAGGCGTAAAATTTCTTCTTTATCTTCAGAGCTTAAGCGGTTTAAAATAGCTAAAGTTTTTTGCGGATTTAGCTCTTCAAAACGCTTAATTAAGTCTGTTGCATCATCACTTTCAAGCTCTTCTACTGCTTTTGCAATCTTTATAATGCTTAAGTGTTCTAAAATATCTTCTAAGATATGTTCAGGTGTTATAGTAGCTACATTTGCAAGTGTGTAAGTATCAAAAGATTTAAGGGTTTGCAAATAAAGCTCTTCGTTATATCTTTTGATAGTCTTTAGGGCTTCATTGGTTTCATAGGTGCTTTGATCTTTGGAAATATTTTTTAAAAGTTCTTGTGCTTCTAAAAAATCATTCATCATCTCAAAGCTCCATAGAATTTTCTATATTTTGTTCTTTTGGTGGATTTTTATAGTTTTCATCAATGCTTTGCAAGCGATTTTCATACTCTTTTGCCATTTTTAAAAATTCTTCTTTATTTTTACCGCTTAGGCTTGATTTTGGAATTTTCACTATGGTTTCAGGATTAATTGCTTTGTTATTTAGATAAAGTCCAAAATGCAAATGTGGCCCAGTACTCATACCAGTAGAGCCTACATAGGCAATCACTTGACCTTGTTTGACTTTTTGACCACGTTTGATTTTTGCAAAACGGCTAAGGTGAGCATATAAAGTCATATAGCCTGATACATGTTTTACTTGTACAACCTTACCATAGCCACCTTTTGTCCCAACAAAACTAATCGTTCCATCTCCTGCGCTCTTAACTGGAGTACCCGTTGGAGCAGCATAGTCAATACCTAAATGCGCCCTATAGCGTTTTAAGATAGGATGATATCTTGCCCTAGTAAAGCGATCTGAAATTCTTGTGTATTTAACAGGTTTGGTTAAAAAGAAATTTTCAAGCTCTTTTCCTTGAGCATTATAATAAGAATCTTTATATAAAAACACAGAATATTCTTTACCTCTAATGTTAGCTAAAGCTGCTTGGATATTAATATCGCCAAAAAGTCTTCCTAGTCTTCTTTTTTGCTCATAAATTAATACTACGCTATCGCCTTTTCTGACATTTTTAAAATTAACACTATTTTTAAAAGCTCTCACCATAGCTCTTGCTAAGGTTACACTGCCACTTTCATCATAAACATCTTGATAAGCTGAGTTGTTAATAGCTACGCGAATGGTTCTTTTTTCTTTAGTGTAAGAAATAGGGGTAAAACTCAATACGAATTTATTTTCTATATTTTTGTAAATATGAATTTGTAAATCATCACTAATTGGGATTAAAACTTGCTCGAGCTCACCTTGCTCATCTTTTAGCATTTGGTATTTAATGCCACTTGCAATTTCTGCGCTTAGTTCTTTATCTTCGGTATCAAGATTATAATATAAATTAAGTGGTATAGAATGATCTTGTAAAAAATCAAGTAAAGTTTTGCCATTTTCCCAAGAAAGTTCTTCAATACTTGAAATAGCAAAAAGTTTTATAGATATAAGTAAAGATATGAAAATTTTTTTCATGATAATCTAAAGCCTTCTAAATTTTAAACATAAATTTGTATTCTACTTAATTTTTCTTACAATTTTGTAAGGAAAAAACAATATAATTTATTTTTTACACTTTTTAAGGAGTATAAATTGTCAAGAATTATCTTAATGCTTTGCTGTTTTTTAGCATTTTTGCAAGCTAAAAATTTTGATTTAATACAAACAAAACTTGAAAAAGTAGATGATATTTATGGTTATATAAAAGATGATCCTAGAATTTTATTGCACTCAAGTGGTATAGTTGTGCATGAAATTGATACACAAAAATCTATCATTGCAAGAGCTAGTGTGATAGGGCGTGAAAATGGCTTGGTTAAATTACAATTTAAAGTTTTTGATATGCTAGCTCAAGATGCTATGCCTTTGCCAAATGTATTACCACAAGTAGGCGATAAAATAGTTTTAAATTATTTATACGATAGAGCTTTGATTATAGCTCCTGATAAAAGTGTGTATGATTTTATAGCTCAAAAATTAAATGGAATTTATTTTTTACATCCTGATTTATTTGGTGCACATATGATACAAGAATACCGCCAAACTCCAAGAAGATCAGATTTTAGATCTTTTTGTTCAAAAAATGCTGCAGGGCTTTTAGTAGTAGCTTTAGAAAATAAAGCTGAAATAGTTGATTGTCAAGATTTTGGCAAGATAGAAGAATTTGCCATACCACAAGCTCAAAGTTTGCAAATTCCATTTTATTCAAGAATTACAGGTTATAAAAGTGATATTTTTAGTTTAAATGATGAGGCTATTGGAAATTATTATGTATATTATGAAAAACTAATTAGCTTAACTAGAGAAAAATAATGCAAGAAATTCATCAAAAATTCTTTCAAGATCTTTTAGGGGTTGAAAATGCGCATTTTGATCCTATCCATAAAAGAGCGTATAGTTATGATGCCACTAAAAAGCATTACTTACCCGATGGAGTGCTTTTCCCAAGAGATGAAAATGATATTAGTCAAATTCTAAAATACTGCAATAAAAATAAAATCATCGTCATTCCTAGGGGCTCAGGCAGCGGATTTACCGGTGGAAGCTTGGCTGTTAATGGCGGAGTGGTGCTAAGCTTTGAAAAGCATATGAATAAGATTTTAGAAATTGATCTTGAAAATTTAGTTGCAGTGGTACAACCTGGTGTGATAAATATGGCTTTGCAAGAAAAAGTAAAAGAATATGGCTTATTTTATCCACCTGATCCTGCTAGTATGGAGTATTCTTCTTTAGGGGGCAATGTAAGCGAAAATGCAGGGGGTATGAGGGCTGCTAAGTATGGTATAACTAAAGATTATGTAATGGCTTTAAGAGCTGTTTTACCTAATGGAGAAATCATTAGGGCAGGCAAAAAAACCATAAAAGATGTAGCGGGTTATAATCTAGCTGGAATTTTAATAGCAAGTGAGGGATCTTTGGCTGTGCTTAGCGAGATTACTTTAAAACTAGTAGCTTTGCCAAAGTTTAAAAAGACAGCTATGGGGATTTTTAATAGCATTGATGAAGCGATGAATGCAGTTTATAAAACTTTAGCTAAAGGTGCAACTCCTGTATCTATGGAATTTTTAGATCAACTAAGCATACAAGCATTAGAGCAAAAATTTCAAAAAGGCTTGCCTATGGATGCAGGTGCGATTTTAATCGCTGATGTAGATGGTAATGTAGAAGAGGCTTTGGAAGCAGATTTAAAAATCTTGCAAGAAAGTTTTTATGAATCTGGCGTAAGAGAGTTTAAAATAGCAAAAGATGATCAAGAAGCAGCTAATATTTGGTTTGCTAGAAGAAATTGTTCTCAAAGCATAGCAATGTATGGAAATTTAAAACTTAATGAAGATATTACAGTACCGCGTTCAAAACTGCCTGATCTTTTAAAAGGCATAGCTGAAATTTCTAAAAAATATGGTTTTAAAATCCCTTGTTTTGGTCATACTGGCGATGGGAATGTACATACTAATGTAATGGTAAGTGACAAAAACAATCCTGAATTAGTTAAAAAAGGTTATGAAGCTGTGGAAGAGGTGTTTAAGCTTACGGTCTCTTTAGGTGGGACTTTAAGTGGAGAGCATGGCATAGGCATTTCAAAAGCTCCTTTTATGAAGCTTGCTTTTAGTGAAGCTGAAATGGACTTAATGAGAAATATCAAAAAAGCATTTGATCCGAATAATATACTCAATCCTTTCAAAATGGGACTTTGATGAGTTTTAAAAACTTATTTAAAATTCTTTTAGCTTTAAGAGATAAAGAAATTTTAAATTATGCTGCGGCTTTGAGTTTTTATACTATCTTATCTTTAATACCACTTTTGTTTTTATGTTTTTGGGTTTTTACCCAAATTCCAAGTTTTGAAATGTATCAAGAAAGAATTAAAAATTTAATTTTTACTTTTTTAATCCCAACTCAACAAGAATTAATCATACAATATATCAATACCTTTTTAAAAAACAGCGTAAATTTAGGTCTTATAGGGCTTTTGGCTATGGCTTTGACTTCTTTGGCTTTTTTTTCAGGTTATGATTATGTGATTAATAAGCTTTTAGAGGAAGATTCTAAAAGTCTTTGGCACAGTATAAGTTCTTATTGGACTTTAGCAACTTTAACTCCGCTTGGACTTGGTGTGAGTTTTTATATTTCAGGTTTTATACAAAAAACCTTAGATGATTTTAATATTGCTTTAAATTTTTTTGAGATTTTACCCTATGTGATTATATGGGCTTTATTTTTTGTCTCTTATTCAAGTTCAGTAAGCAAAAAAGGTGATTTAAAAACCTTACTTATTAGTTCTTTTGGTGCTTCTGTAATTTGGTATATTTCCAAGATGATTTTTGTGTATTATGCTGTATATAATAAAACCTATTTAAATGTATATGGTTCTTTTTCTGTAATATTATTTTTCTTTTTGTGGATTTACATTTCTTGGATTATTTATCTTTTGGGATTAAAGGCTTATTTGCTTTTAAATCAAGAAAATAAAGGGAGTAAACCCAAGAGAAACTACAAAAAGAGCTAAGTATTTATTAAATATAGCGATTAAAGATAAAATTAAATAAATACAATAAAACACAAAAGGTATTGATAGATTAATCGCGTGCATTTTAAACTCAAAAAAATGCATTAAATATAAATCTAATAAATTTCCATAAGAAAAAATATGCAAGATTAAAACCAAAGGATAAAATACCACAAAGGCTAAGCTTAAAGGTATGGCTAAAAATTGCTGAAAGCTAAGTAGAGGAAAAAAGTATAAGACAGGGATAATCATTGCTAAAAAGGTCCAAATATTTAGCAAAAAAACATGAGTAAAATTTGAAAATTGATCTTTAAAATGATGAAGATATAAATAAATATAAAAAACTCCCAAAATAGAAAATAAAAACCCAACACTAAAAAGAAGTTTTGGAAAAATGCTAATACAAAATGCTATACTTAAAAATAAAAATTTAAAACTTAGTATTTTAATATTTTTACTAAATAAATAAAAAGCAAAAAGACTCATCAGTAAAGCTCTTGTATAAGAAGGGCTAAAATCTATTAAAAATATATAAAAAATTAAAAGCAAGAAAGCAAAAATACTAATATCAAGTTTTAAACTTCTATAAGGGAAGTATCGTTTATGAAAAAAAGCATATAAAGGAGCAAAAATCAAAAAGCAAAAACTAAATAACAAGCCCAAATGATATCCACTAATAGCAATTAAATGTGCGATATTGTAAAAATTTACATCATTTCTAAGCTCACTTGATACATTTTTGGCAAAAAATAAAGCCCCATAAAATTCTTTGATTTTTTCATTATGATGTTGATTTAGAAAATACTTTATTAAGGTATTTTCTTTTTGTGTTTTGGTTTTGTTAAAATCATAACTTGGCACATAAAAACTTTTACTAAGATAATCTTTAAAGTTAATATTTTTAGTGATAATTCTAAGATTTATCATGTCATTTTTACTTAAATTGAGATCTTTAAAGCTAGTGGTGTAAAAAATAAAATCAGAATTTTTGAGTTTTAAAACTTGATATTTTTTACCTTTTTTATTAGTTTTTTCATAAGAAGATAAAACGATGTTATCTTTAAGTAATAAATGCTTAGTAAGTTTAAAATTTTGATATTTTTTATACTCATAGATGAGATTTAAACTAAAAATTGCTAAAAAACACAATAATAAAATAAAAAATTCTCTATAAGTTTCTTTTATAGAGAATTTTAAACTCATTTTTTCTTAGAAAAGCGTGATAAATATAACCATATAATAAAAATTAAAGTGATTATAAAAACAGGAGCTATGTAAGGATAGTTGGCAAATGCTTCAAAAGCTTCTTTTAGGGTATTTCCAAAAATAAAACCAGCATAACCTAAAATAACAGCCCAAATCAAACTAGCTAAGGTGTTGATGATAAAAAATCTTACAAAGCTAAATTTACAAAGACCTGCTGCTATAGGAATGATGGTTTTTACTCCATAGATAAATTTTTGCACCACTAAAAGCAAATCACCGTATTTTTTGATTTTCATCATAGCAAGAGCGATTTTTCTTCTATGATTTTTAAAATAAGGCATTATGTCTTTTTTATAGTATTTTCCCAAGATAAACAACAAGGTTGAGCCTATGGTATTAGCTAAAAAGGCTAAAAATATACATAAATGCAAATCAAGTTTAGTAGAACTTGCACAAAGCACTCCTGCAGCAAGTATAGCAACCATACCTCCACCAAAAGAATAAAAAAATAAAATCAAATAGCCATAAGTACTTAGATTATTTATCATTTCTTGCATGAAAAACCTTATCTTGCAAAATCAATCGCTCTAAGCTCTCTGATGACATTGACTTTTATTTCGCCAGGGTATTGAACTTTTTCTTGAATCTCTTCAGCTATTTCTTTAGCTAAAAGCACAGATTCATCATCATTGACTAATTTTGCATTAACAATAACTCTAATTTCCCTACCAGCATTAATAGCATAAGCTTTTTTAACCCCTTCTTTGCTCTTTGCTATATCTTCAAGTTCGCTCACTCTTTTTAAAAAAGCTTCTAAAACTTCACGTCTTGCTCCAGGGCGTGCAGCACTTAGTGTATCTGCTGTACAAACTGCAGCTGATTCTATGCTAATAGCTTCTTCATGCCCATGATGAGCATAAATTGCATTAATCACAATAGGATGTTCTTTGTATCTTTTGCAAAGTTCAGCTCCTAAATCCACATGAGAGCCTTCAAATTCATGTGTTAAAGCCTTGCCTATATCGTGTAAAATCCCAGCTCTTCTTGCTAATTTTTCATCCCCGCCACACTCAGCTGCTATGATTCCAGCTAAATGTGCCACTTCTAAAGAATGTGCTAGAGCATTTTGGCCATAACTTGCTCTATATCTTAATTTTCCTATTAATTTGACAATTTCAGGATGTATATTATTAAGTCCTAAATCCATTACTATAGTTTGACCTTCTTCTAAGATATTATCTTCAAATTCTTTGCAAACTTTTTCATGAATTTCTTCTATTTTTGCAGGTTGAATTCTGCCATCTTCAACTAAAAGTTCAATCACCTTTGTAGCAATGGCGCGTCTATATAGATTAAAACAACTTACTATAATTGCTCCAGGTGTATCATCGATGATAATATCAACACCCAAAACCATTTCTAAGGTTTTAACATTTCTTCCTTCTTTACCTATAATACGACCTTTTAGCTCATCATTTTTGATATTTACCACATTAATTAATCTTTCAGCAGCAAATTCCCCTGCAAATCTTGAAGTAGCTTGCGCTAAGATAAAATTAGCTTTTCTTTTGGCTTCATTTCTAGCTTCTTCTTCGTATTTTCTAACAATATGAGCAATTTCAGCTCTTGAGTTTTCTTCTACTTTTTGTAAAACTATATTTTTTGCTTCTTCTTGTGTAAGACCAGCTGAATGTTCAAGAATTTTTAATACTTCACTAAGCTTTGTTTCATAATTTTGTTTTAAATTTTCATTTTCCTCATGTAAAGCTTTTATAGCTTGCTGTTCTTTTGCTAACTTGTTTTTATTTTCCTCATGAAGTTTTTCTTGATAATGAAGATTTTGTTCTTTTTTATTAAGCTCTTCTAGCTTAATAGAATGTTCTTTTTGAAGTTTTTGAATTTTTTCATCAAATTTTTTCTTTGCCGCAAATTCAGCTTCAGCAACTGAATTTTTAGCATCTTTAAGTGTTAGTTCAGCTTCATATTCAATGGCTTTTGCTTTTGCTTTTGCTTGCTCTAAAAAGATATTGAAATTTGCATCATTAATCTTTTTGGCGACTATATACCCAATCCCTCCGCCTATAAAAACGGCTATTAATGCGACTAATATTTCTATCATTGTTTTTAACTTTCCTAAAATATTTTTTATAAGGGTTTATATAAAAATTTCCTTTTATATCATGATCTTGGCTAAAAAATTGATCAGATTTTGCATCGATCATTTGCGTAAAAATAACCAAAGGCTTTTTATAAGAAATGCTTTCAAAAAACCTATCGTAAAAACCTTGACCATGACCGATTCTTCCTAACTTTGCATCTACGCCTATTACAGGGATAATCGCAACATCAATGCGAGTTTGCAAAAAAGAATCTTTTGGCTCATACACCCCAAAGCTCTTTTTTTCAAGAGCTAATCTTAATTTTACTACCTTTAAACTTTTATCTTGCATAAATGGGACGAAAATTTGATATTTTTTTGTTAGAAAATGCCTGAATTTATAAAGATTAATTTCATATTTTAAAGGGATATATATAAGGATATTTCTACAATTTTTGCATAAAATTAGAATTTTCTTTATTTCTTGAAAGACCAAAAAATCCCTTTTGTATTGATACTTTAATTTTAAATGCATTTTGGATTTTTGTTTTATTCTAAAATTGTTTTTTATCAAGGCTTTCCTTAAAGTTTTTAACTTTTTATGTTATACTTTTAAGCTTAAAAAATCATAAGGATAAGACTTGAAATTTAAAATTTTTTTAGTAATTTTTATTATGATATTTTTTACTTCATGTTCGAGTGATAAAGAAAATTCTAGCACTGAAAATATAGACAATGCAAGTTTAACTCAAAGTGAAAATACTGATTTTACTTTAAAATTTTTAGATGGTAGAAAAATGTATGTGAAATATCATGAGCAAGCATTTAATTTTGATGATACAGCTAAAGCTAAGTTGTTTGTTTTTTTTACGACTTGGTGTGCACCTTGTAAGGCTCAAATTCCACATTTAAATAATTTAAATAATAAATATCAAGATAGATTTGAAGTAATAGCGCTTTTTTTGGAAGAGAATAAGGAGCA
Organism: Campylobacter sp. 2352 PW; assembly: GCF_024723575.1. Taxonomy (NCBI): domain Bacteria; kingdom Pseudomonadati; phylum Campylobacterota; class Epsilonproteobacteria; order Campylobacterales; family Campylobacteraceae; genus Campylobacter; species Campylobacter sp. 2352 PW. The sequence continues at coordinate 11,104 of NZ_JANQCX010000008.1, read as the reverse complement.
AGAAATATTAACTTTTATAAAAGATGAAAAAATTAAATTTCCAGTAGCTATAGGAGAGAATAATTTTGTTTTTTCTAAAGTTTTAAATGTCAGTTCTGTACCAACAATGGTGTTATTTAATACAAAAGGTGAAAAGATTAAAGAGTATTTAGGGGTAATCCCTGAAGAAATGTTAGATATAGATATACAAAAAGCGATAATGTGATGTTTGGATTTTTAAAAAATGGTTTGAAAAAAACCTTAGAAAGTATTCATTTAGTTAAGGCTTCAAATAAAATCATTACTAAAGATTTGCTTGAAGAAATGCTTTTAGAAGCTGATGTGGCGTATGAAATAGTTGAAGAGATTATTTACTATCTTCCTCCAAATGATGAGGTTAAAAAGGCTGATTTAGAGCGTGTTATGGGAACTTATTTTATTTATGATAAGCCAGAACTTGCTAATGCCAAACCTTTTGTGGATTTGATTTTAGGTGTAAATGGAGTGGGTAAGACCACAAGCATTGCTAAAATGGCACATTTGTATAAAGAAAATGGTGAAAAGGTTATACTTGGAGCTTGTGATACTTTTAGGGCAGGAGCTATAGAGCAGTTAAAATTATGGGCGCAAAAATTAGATATAGATATCATAGCTACTTCACAAGGGCATGATCCTTCGGCAGTTGCTTATGATGCTATTTCTAAAGCTTTAGCAAAAAACTATGATAGGGTTATTTTAGATACAGCAGGACGCTTGCAAAATCAAAAAAATCTTGCTAATGAGCTTGAAAAAATTGTCCGCATAAGCGATAAAGCAATGCAGGGAGCTCCTCATAGAAAAATCCTTGTACTTGATGGCACTCAAGGTGTGGCAGGAATTTTGCAAGCAAAAGCTTTTAATGATTTAGTAAAACTTGATGGAGTGATTATTACAAAACTTGATGGAACCGCTAAAGGTGGGGCTTTGTTTAGTATAGCAAGAGAACTTGAGCTTCCTATTTTATATGTAGGAGTAGGGGAGCAACTAGGACAAATTCATGAGTTTAATCCTAATGAATACGTTAAAACTTTAGCTGAAGAGATTTTTGCATAATTTATGGCTAAAAAACATATTTTATTTGAATGTCAAGCTTGTGGAAATCAGCAAAGTAAATGGCTAGGCAAATGTCCTGAATGTGGTTCTTGGGATAGTTTTATTGAGCTAAAGCAAGAGCAAATTAAGGTTTTAAAAGAGTTAAATTCGCTCTCAAACACTCCAAGTTCTGCAGTATGTATAAATGATGTTATAGCAGAAAATTTCACTCGCATTAGCACTGATGATAATGAGCTTGATTTGGTTTTAGGTGGCGGGCTTGTTGTGGGCTCTTTGGTGTTAATTGGGGGTTCACCTGGGGTTGGAAAATCCACACTTTTATTAAAAATTGCTTCTAATTTGGCAAAAAGTGGTAAAAAAGTACTTTATGTAAGTGGAGAGGAGAGTAAATCTCAAATCAAACTGCGTGCAGATCGTTTGAATGCAAATTGCGAGAATTTATTTTTACTTACTGAACTTTGCTTGGAAGATATTTTAAGTGAGCTTTCTAAAAAAGATTATGAAATTTTAATTATTGATTCTATACAAACTTTATATTCTAATAAAATTACTTCAGCGGCAGGTAGTATCACTCAAGTTAGAGAAATTACTTTTGAGTTAATGCGCTATTCTAAGGCTAATAATATTAGCACTTTTATCATAGGTCATATTACTAAAGATGGAGCTATAGCTGGACCTAGAATTTTAGAGCATATGGTAGATGTGGTGCTTTATTTTGAAGGTGATGCTAATAAAGAAATAAGGATTTTAAGAGGTTTTAAAAATCGTTTTGGAAATATTTCCGAAGTTGGTATTTTTGAAATGACTTCTAAGGGTTTAATTAGTGCTAAAGACATAGCTAATAGATTTTTTACGCGTGGCAAGGCAGTAAGTGGTAGCGCTTTGAGTGTAGTGATGGAAGGAAGCAGAGCTTTAGTACTAGAAATTCAAGCCCTAGTTTGTGAGAGTGCATACCCAAAACGCAGTGCAACAGGCTATGAAAAAAATCGTTTAGATATGCTCATAGCTTTACTTGAGAGAAAGCTTGAAATTCCTTTGGGGCATTATGATGTGTTTATTAATGTAAGTGGTGGGGTGAAAATTAGTGAAACTGCGGCAGATTTAGCGGTGGTTGCAGCGATTATTTCAAGTTTTAAAAACCGCCCTTTAAGCAAAGATAGTGTTTTTGTGGGTGAGCTTAGTTTAAATGGTGAGATTAAAGAAGTATTTTCTCTTGATGTGCGTTTAAAAGAAGCTAAAATGCAAAAATTTAAAAATGCCATAGTGCCGGTTAAACCTATGGAAGAACTTGGTTTAAAATGTTTTGTAGCCAAAGAATTACGTGAGGTTTTAGAATGGATGTAAAATTTGATGTAATCATTATAGGTTCAGGTCTTGGAGGCTTAAGTGCGGGTGTTTTTTTAGCTAGAAATGGTAAAAAAGTTTTAGTTTTAGAACAGCATTCTTTAATCGGTGGTTGTGCTACTTGTTTTAAAAGAAAAGGTGCTTTGATTGATGCGGGGCTTCATGAAATGGATCTAGGTGAAGCAAAAACTGACATGAAGCATTTGATTTTTGAAAAACTTGGTATAAAGAATAAAATTGAAATTTTACCTTTACCAAGTGCATGGAGTATTAAAAGTAAAAATTATAATCTAACTTTACCTCATGGCATAGAAAAAGTAAAAGAGGTTTTGAAAAAAGAATTTCCACAAGAATGCAAAGGCATTGATAAATATTTTAAAGCTATAAGATTACAAGCTTATGCTATTCGAAGGTTTCCTTGGGATTTAAAATTAAGTGAATTATTGTTATTTCCATTTAGCACTTCTTGGATATTTATCAAAAACAGATTGTTTAATAAAAAAGTTTATGATGTTTTAAATGCTTATATTAAAAATGATAAGTTAAAAAAGATTTTAAATGCAAATATGAGCTATTATCATCATGATAGTAAGGAATTTATTTTTAGTTTTCATGGCATTGCTCAAAAGCATTATTATGATGGTGGGGTATATATTAAAGGTGGTTCACAAGCTTTAAGTGATGCTTTGGCTGAGGTTATAAAAGAAAATCAAGGACAGGTTTTAGCTAAGGCTGAAGTTGTTAAAATACTCACAAAAGATCAAAAAGCTTATGGAGTAGAATACATTCAAAATAATCAAAAACACACCATCTATGCGCAAAATATCATTGCAAATTGTGATCCTTTAATCGTATATAAAGACTTGCTTAAAGATTTAAATTTAACCCAAGAAATCAAAGCAATAGAGTCTAAAAAGCGTGCTTGTTCTTTGGTAAGTGCTTATTTTATTTATGATAAAGATATTTCTAAAATTTATGAAAATATGGATTATTGCAATTTTATATTTGAAGATGATTTTTTAAATAGTTCATATGAAAATACTAATATTTTAAAACTAGATATCAAAAAAAGACCTATGGCTTTTGTGAATTATTCTAAAATTGATAGTGGTTTAGCTAGCGATAGATACATAGGTGTTGTAGCTTTTAGTTCAAATTATAGTGAATGGGATTTAAATAAACAAGATTATAAAGCTAAAAAAGAAGAGGTATTAAAAGCTATAGTGCAAAGACTAGATGAGATATTTCCAAATTTAAGCTCACACTTAATCCATCAAGAATTAGCTACGCCAAAAACTATACAAAGATATACTAAAGCTTATGAGGGTGCAATTTATGGATTTTCTCAAGATCAAGAAGGGGTTAAATATAGATTGCATTATAAAAGTAAAAGTATAGAAAATTTATATTTTGCTAATGCTTTTATATTTCCTGGCGGTGGTTTTACAGGTGCGATTTTAGGAGGATATTTTTGCGCTAATAAAATGAATTTTCATTAAAATATAAGCAATTTTTTTTTATAATATTAGCTTTGAAATATTTATTCTGCTAAGGATTTTTAATGAAAGATTTATTTTTATTTAGTTCTTTTATAGATTCTAGTCACACCTTTGCATACTTTTTTCATTTGGGTATAGTGGTTGTGATTTCTTTGATTTTAGCAAAACTTGCTACAAGATCCATGCAAATTGTCCCAAGAGGTAGTCAGAATTTAGCTGAGGCTTATATGGAAGGCATTTTAAGCATGGGTAGAGATACCATGGGTAGTGATGAAGCTGCTAGAAAATATTTACCTTTGGTTGCAACTATAGGTTTTATGGTGTTTTTTAGTAATATCATAGGAATTATCCCAGGTTTTGAAGCTCCAAGTGCTAGTTTAAATTTTAGTGCTTCTTTAGCTATTATAGTATTTGTATATTATCATTTTGAAGGCATTAGAACTCAAGGATTTTTTAAGTATTTTGCACATTTTATGGGACCTGTTAAAATTCTAGCACCTTTAATGTTTCCTATAGAAGTGGTTTCTCATTTTTCAAGAGTTATTTCTTTATCTTTCCGTTTATTTGGTAATATCAAAGGAGATGATTTATTCTTAGCAGTTATTTTAGCTCTTGTGCCTTGGGTTGCACCACTACCTGCTTATATGCTTCTAACTTTTATGGCATTTTTACAATCTTTTATTTTTATGATTTTAACTTATGTTTATTTAGCAGGTGCAACTGTAGTTGATGAACATCATTAATTTTTAAAAAGCAAAAAATATTTTTTGCTTTTTTCTTTTTTAATATTCCTCTTTTATTCTTTTTTAAACTCTTTTTGAAATAAAAAACGCTAGAATAAACAAAAAATTCTAAGGAAAATTTTAATGTTTGAAGTTGTTATAGGACTTGAAGTTCATGCGCAATTAAATGCCAAAACAAAAATCTTTTGCTCATGTGCGACTTCTTTTGGAGAAAAATCAAATACTAATGTATGCCCAACATGTTTAGCTTTACCAGGTGCTTTGCCTGTATTAAATCAAGAAGCAGTGAAAAAAGCTATAGCATTTGGAAAAGCAGTTAATGCAACTATAAATAAAAAAAGTATTTTTAATAGAAAAAATTATTTTTATCCCGATTTACCAAAGGCTTATCAAATTTCGCAATTTGACATTCCTATAGTAGAAAATGGCGAGTTGTTTATTAATGTAAATGGAGAAAATAAACGCATAGGTATTACTAGAGCTCATTTAGAAGAAGATGCGGGGAAAAATATACATGAAAGTAATTTTTCAAAAGTAGATTTAAATAGAGCAGGTACACCTTTGCTTGAAATCGTTAGCGAGCCTGAACTTAGAAGTTCTGATGAAGCAGTGGCTTATTTGAAAAAGCTTCATTCTATTATAAGATTTTTAGATATTTCAGATGCAAATATGCAAGAAGGTAGTTTTAGATGTGATGCCAATGTTAGTATTCGTCCAAAGGGTGATGATAAGCTTTATACTAGAGTGGAGATTAAAAATTTAAATTCATTCCGTTTTATCCAAAAGGCGATTGAGTATGAAGTAAAACGCCAAAGTGAAGCTTGGGAAGATGGAAAATACGATCAAGAAGTTGTGCAAGAAACAAGATTATTTGATACGGTTAATTTAGTTACTAGAAGTATGAGAGGCAAGGAAGATTCTGCTGAATATAGATATTTTCCTGATCCTGATCTTTTACCTGTAATTTTAGATGATGAAATGCTAAGTCAAGATATACCTGAACTTCCTGATGAGAAAAAAGCTAGATTTGTTAGTGAGTTAGGTATTAAAGAAAGCGATAGTGAAGTGATTGTTTCTTCATTAGAGCTTTGTAGATATTTTGAGTATTTAATTGATCAAAAATTAAATCCAAAACTTTGTGTTACTTGGCTTACAACTGAGTTAATGGGACTTTTAAAAGGTGAATTAACTATAGAAAACTCACCTATAAAACAAGAAAAATTAGCTGTTTTAATCAAACGCATAGAAGAAGGTGTTATTAGTGCTAAAGCAGGTAAGGATATTTTAGCTTATGTGTTTGAAAATACAGAAGTTGAAATTGATGATGCTATTGAAAAACTTGGTTTAAAACAAGTAAGCGATGATGGTGCTATTGAAAAGATTGTTGATGAAATTTTAGCAAACAATGAAGATAAAGTAGCTGAATATAAAAGTGGTAAAGATAAACTTTTTGGTTTCTTTGTTGGGCAAGCAATGAAAGCAGGCAAGGGCGCGTTTAATCCTGCTAAAGTGAATGAAATTTTAAAAGCAAAACTTGGTTAAATATGAAAATAGCAGTTGTTGGTGCAGGAAAATGGGGAAGCGCTTTATATGATGCATTGAGTGTTAAAAATGAATGCGTGATAACTTCTTTTCATGAAAAAGATCTTTCTTATTTTGTTAGCACCAAAGAAGCTTTAGAGTATGAATATTTGGTTTTTGCTTTATATGCTCAAGGAATACATGAGTGGCTTGTAAATAATTTTAAAGATTTAAATCAAAAAATTCTTGTAGCTTCTAAGGGCATTGATTGCAAAAGTTTAAAATTTATGGATGAGGTTTTTGGTGAGTTCATAAGTAGTGATAGACTTTGTTTTTTAAGTGGACCTTCTTTTGCAAGTGAAGTGCTAGAGAAAAAACCTTGTGCTTTGGTTATTAGTGGTAAAAATCAAGAACTTTGTAATCAATTTGCGAGTTTTTTTCCAAACTATATTAAAACCTATACAAGTTCTGATGTTAAAGGTGCTGAAATTTGTGGTGCTTATAAGAATGTTTTAGCAATTGCAAGTGGAGTTTGCGATGGCTTAAATTTAGGCAATAATGCAAGAGCTTCTTTAGTCTCAAGAGGTTTAGTGGAAATGCACCGTTTTGGGCAGTTTTTTAATGCTAAAGAAGAAACATTTTTAGGACTTAGTGGAGCTGGAGATTTATTTTTAACAGCTTCAAGCAATCTATCAAGAAATTATAGAGTAGGTTTGAGTTTGGCTAGTGGCAAAAATATAAAAGATATTTTAATGGAGCTTGGAGAGGTAGCCGAAGGAGTGCAAACTGCTTATGCTATACATGCCTTATCAAAGCAATTTCAAATTTATACCCCGATTGTCAATGAAGTGGTTTTAATGCTAGAGGGTAAAAATGCTTGGGAATCTTTGAAAGATTTGATGTCATCAAAGGAGGAAATATCATGATTATTAAAAATGCAAAAATTTATGGTGAACAAGTACTTGATCTTAAAATAGAAGATGGAAAAATCACTCAAATTGCTAATGATTTAAAAGATGATGAGCATATTGTTGATATAAAAGGCAAAACTTTGCTTCCTTCGTTTATTGATTTAAATGTTAGTTTGCTTGATAATGAATTTAGTATAGATAAATTATATGATCTTGAAAAAGCATGCTTAAAAGGCGGGGTAGGGACTATTGTTTTAAAAGATAGTTTAGAAGCTAACACTCAAGGCTATGCACTTTATTTTGATAAATTAAAATCTTTAGATATTAATGTTTTACCCACTATTAATGTATTAGATAAAACAGAAAAATTAAAAAATATCGCCACCTTAATTGATATGGGTGCAAAAGGCTTGGAACTTTCAAGTACTTTAGGTGCAAATTATTTAAGACAGTGTATGCAATATGCTAATATGAAATCAACTCCGGTGTTTTTAAAGTGTTTTGATGAGAGTTTTGATGATCATGGAGTGATGAATGATGGACAAACAAGTTTTGAATTAGGACTTATAGGAATTAGCGATATAGCTGAGACTAGTGAAGTAGTAAAAATGAAAGAATTAGTGGAGTTTTATAAAAACAAAGCTTGTTTTAACTCTTTAGCAATTACAAGATCATTTGAATTGCTACATGATCAATATAGTGAAATTTCAATCCATCATTTAATCAAAGATGAAAACGCTTGTGAAAATTTCAATACTCAAGCAAAAATTTTACCTCCACTAAGAGCAAAAAATGAATTAACAGGTCTTAAAAAATTACTTCAAGATAAAAAAATTACTTTCTTAAGCTCTTTGCATACTCCTAGCACTAAAAAAGATTTAGCTTTTGATGAAGCAGACTTTGGAATTAATGCCATAGCTATGTATATGAGTTTATGTTTTACATATTTAGTAAAAGAAGGTATTTTAACTTGGAAAGAATTATGTGATTTTACAAGTTATAATCAAGCGCAATTTTTAGGATTAAACAAAGGTAAAATAGAACTTGGTTTTGATGCTGATTTAGTTGTATTTGAAGAAAATCTTTCTTTTAAAGGGGAGGGTTTATATGCAAATGATACCTTGCAAGGTAAGGTAGAAAAAAGCTTTATAGCAGGAAAAGTTTTTAGCTTTTGAGCTAAAAACTCTTATTTATTTTGCATAGCTTGTGCTACTTGAGCTGAGCTATTTCTAATTTTTTCCATACATTCTCTAGCTTCTTTGGCTAAATCCACACTTTGATTTACACCACTTAAACCATCTTTAATGCTTTGTACAACTTCAGCTGTTACATTTCTGATAGAATTAATGGTGGTAGTAATTTCATTTACTGAATGTCCAGTTCTTTCAGCTAGATTTCTAACTTCATCAGCAACCACAGCAAAACCACGTCCATGTTCTCCAGCACGCGCTGCTTCTATGGCAGCATTTAGCGCTAAAAGATTGGTTTGATCTGCTATATCACTAATAGTTTGAATGATATTTTTGATTTCTTCTGATTGTTCATTTAATGATGAAACTAAATTACTGCTATTATTCATCATCTCGGCAATATTTTGAATATTTTGAACAGTATTTTCTATAACACTATCGCCTTCTTGAGTTAAATTATCATTCTGTTCTGCTAGCTCGCTAATGAGCTTTAGTTTTTCCTCATCTCTTACAACTTGCTCGGTAATATCTGTTGCAAATTTAATAACTTTATAAATTTCTCCATCATCATTTTTGATAGGATTATAACTTGCTTCTAGGTGGATTAGTTTATTGTTTTTACCAAAGCGTATAAATTTTCCTGATTGGAATTTACCACTTCTTAATTCTTCCCAAAAAATTGTATATTCTTTTGAGTTTCTAAACTTTTCTTCGCAAAACATACTATGGTGTTTTCCTTTGATTTCATTTAGTGAATAACCCATAGTTTGAGTGAAGTTTTCATTAGCATTTAAAATCTCTCCATAAGGATTAAATTCAATAATAGCCATAGAACGATTAGCTGCATCTATGGTGTTTTTTAAATCAAGCATTTCATAGTGCCTTTGAGTAATGTCATTGGCGAATTTAATAACCTTATATACTCTGTTATTTTGATCTAAAATAGGAAGATAATTAGCTTCAAGATAAATGTCTTTTCCACCTTTTGCGATGCGTCTAAAAAGACCATTTCTTGATTTACCATCTTTTAAATCTCTCCAAAAATCAACATAGCGTTGAGACTTTACTACTTCAGGTAAGCAAAACATACTATGGTGTTTTCCTTTAATTTCATCTAGAGAGTAATTCATAGTTTTTAGAAAATTTTCATTAGCGCTAATGATGGTCCCATCTGTTTGAAATTCTATCATCGCCATAGTTTTGCTAACAGCATTAAGTATATCTTGAAAAGCTTGATTAGATTGTTCTAATTGAATAATTTGCTCATTGATTTTTTTCTTATTGACAAACATGAATTTCCTTTATAAAAATAGCTTAAAATTATAAAGTGTTTTTTGAAATAAATAATTTGTTTGTGTTAGTTTTTTGTTAAATTAGAAAATTTTTCTTGCAAAGAAGTTCTGATTGAATCATTAATCTCATCACTATTCTTTAAGTATTGTTCATTAAGCTTTTCGAGCTCTTTTAAAAAGTCAAAAAGAGCTTCTTCCCACAAAGCATTGCTTTTTTTACTTAAATTCATAGTTTGAATATGGTTAAGCTTTCTGCTCATATCGCTTAAATTTTCCAAAAAATCATCTTTATTATTTTCATTTTGAAGTGTAAAAGTGTTTTGTAAAAGATTGTTTTTGATATTTCTTATTTCTTCGTTAATAAGATCACAAAATTCAGGATAGATATCATTTTTAATGGGTTCAAGTAAGGCTTGCTCATCTAATTTTAGTGTATATTTTTTAATAGCAAAAAAAAGAATTAAAAAAGCTATTGCGCTAATTAAGAGATAAAAAACCATTTTTTAAAATTCCTTAAATGGTGCGGTTAGCGAGATTTGAACTCGCACACGCTGAGCGCACCACCCCCTCAAGATGGCGTGTCTACCAGTTCCACCATAACCGCATAAAGCCCTAAAAGGGCTTTTATAATTAAGCTGCTACTAATGCTTGGAATGGATTAGCATAAAGAGCGATAAGAGCAATAACAAGTGCATAAATAACCTGAGCTTCAATCATCGCTAAAGCAATAAACATAGTAGTCATTAATTTACCACCAAGACCAGGGTTTCTAGCAGTACCTGCTATAGTTGCTGCTGCAGTATTACCCATACCAATAGCACCACCTAAAGCTGCAACACCAAGTCCTAAACCTGCTGCTAAGATAGAAAAAGAAGCTAACCATTGATTCATAGAACCTTCAGCCGCGAATGCAAAACCACTTAAAGCTAGCATTAAAAATACGATTTTTTTCATAGTATTCCCTCGATATAAAATTTAAATCCTTTCGGCTTGCGTATCCCTACTCGTGATTTATAAAAGCGAAATTATATATTAATATAGCTTTAAAATTATTGAAATTTAAATTAATAAGCATAATTTAAAATAAATTAAAGTTTTTTTTAGCTACATTAAATGTTTTTTATGTGTTTATAAAATTTAAGGTTATTTTTATGAATGATAAATTTTCTAAAATAGGCTTTGTATTAGCAGTGGCAGGTTCAGCCGTTGGGCTTGGAAATGCTTGGAAATTTCCAACTTTAGTAGGGCAAAATGGAGGCTCAGCCTTTGTACTTTTGTATTTATTTTTGACTTTGGGTGTAGGTTTTGTGATATTTTTAGCAGAACTTAGCATAGGAAAACTTAGTGAAAAAGATCCTGTAAATGCTTATTATACTTTAGCACCAAAACACAAAAGAGCTTGGTCTATAGTCGGCTTTTCTTTAATAGGCGCTATTTTGATTGTTTCTTTTTATAGTGTGATTATAGGATGGATTGTGAAGTATGCTTATTTTGGATTTTTTCCTTTGCCAAAAAGCATAGAAGAAAGTGGTG
>NZ_JANQCX010000007.1:0-115192 GCF_024723575.1 Campylobacter sp. 2352 PW | reverse complement strand
TTTTGTATAGCTTGTAAAGGTGATAACAATCTTGATGAAATAAAATAAACAATAAGACATGATAAAATTAAAATCACAATAGATGTTATAATTTGATCAAATACATCTTCAATAACTAATTTATCTAAATCATCTTGTTTTTGAATTGCACACGCTACATAGTTAACATGAGCATTTGAATTATTAATATTTGCACAAACTCCAAATCTTTTTTCTCTACTATTTATCCCAGTATATTCAAAAGTCTTATAATCACCTACTATTTTATGGTGATTTTTAATCTCATCGATGTTTGGGTATGATTTTAATATTAAAGACTTATCGTTAGATGCAAAAGGTATTGAACTAGTATTGTCAAAAACAAATACACTTCCTGGTAATTTTTCAAATGTTTTTTGTAGAGATGTTAAAAGTAAATCAACACCCAAAACAGCTATAAGTTTTCCATTTTTTTCAATAGGTACAGAATAAGTAAAACTAGGGAATTTTGTTACTGAATCTTCGTACACATCACTTACAAAAACACCTTTATTTTTTAATGCTCCCTTGTACCAATCTCGCGTAGTCGCATTATATTGAGGATCATCATAATAACTTATACCACCACCTCTTTTTCTAAAAGGTATTCCTTTCTTATCTGATTCTGCATCACTAACAAGCATGGTTCCATCAGGAAAACCAAGATATACTGCTAAAGTATTTGAACCGTCTTTAAATACTTTCAAATCCTTAGCAAAATATTCCCCTAATTTATCAAAATTTTCTGTCTGATATTTTGGTAATGAATCTATATATTTTTTTATAGATAATAGAATTTCAACATAACTTTCAATATAAGTTTCCACTTGAGCAGTAGTTACTAATAAATAATCTTTATTTGCATTTTTACTATTTATAATAAGATTTTCTCTACTTGAATAAAAAGCCATTGCCGTTACTATAAACAAAGCTAAAGCAACTATAATCCCTGTAGTATAAGAAAGTTTATTTTTTACACTAATAAAACTATTTTTAAAAAGCATTTATTTTCCTTGAATTTTATTATCATTATATTAATAATTCTATCAAAAAATTATAATAATAATTTTAAAAATTCATAAAAAAACAAAATATTTTTTAAAAATGTAAAATAAAGTGATAGATGTAGAAATTTTTTAGTAAAATAGCAGTGAAGTAAGACTTCACTGCTATAAAATTATAGTTTACTTTCGTTTTTGCTTAGATAATCAGCAACACCTTTAGGGTCAGCTTTCATACCTTCATCACCTTTGTTCCAGCCAGCTGGGCAAACTTCACCATGTTCATTAGTAAATAACATAGTATCAACCATTCTAATCATCTCATCAATGTTTCTTCCAAGTGGTAAGTCATTGATCACTGCATGACGAATTGTTCCATCAGCATCAAGTAAGAAAGAACCTCTTAAAGCAACTGCCTCTTCAAATAAAACATCAAAATTTCTAGCAATTTGTTTAGTTAAATCAGCTACTAAAGGAAATTTAACTTGACCTATACCACCTTGATTTACTGGCATATTTTTCCATGCAAAGTGAGAAAATTCATTATCGCAAGATACGCCGATTACTTCAATACCTCTATCTTTAAAATCTTGATATCTTTTATCAAAAGCAATGATTTCAGACGGGCAAACAAAAGTAAAGTCTTTTGGATAGAAAAATACTACCGCGCCTTTTGGTCCTATATTTTTATAAAGATTAAAATCTTCAACTATTTGGTTATTTCCTAATACAGCTGGTGCTGTAAAATCAATAGCTTTTTTAGTAACTATCATTTTTTATCTCCTAATTAATAAATTTTATTTGTAACAAAATAATATCATTTGTAAATTTAAAAATTTATTAATTGTGTAAAATTATCCATAATTTAATTTTATTATCAAAATTAATAGATTTTAAGAATAAAATTAACACAATTTTGATAATCTTGCATTCAACATTAATATTAAGGAGTAAAAAATGGCAGTTAAAATTACTGATATTTGTATAGCATGTGGTTCTTGTATAGATGAATGCCCAGTAAGTGCGATCGTAGATGATGCAAATAATCCTGAGGGCGAAGACAGATATTATGTTTATGCAGATAAATGTGTTGAGTGTGTAGGACACAATGATCAACCAGCCTGTGCAAGTGCTTGCCCAACCGATGGTTGTATTGTATGGAGTGATGTAGTAGGTGGTCAACCAAGTCGTGATAACATCGGTAGTGATTTAAGAGACGGTTCAACTCCAGTATTTGCTTAATAAATTTTAATGTAAGTATCTTGATTTCAAGTTACTTACAAACCCTTCAATAACTCTAAACTTTTATATAAATTTAAAGCATTTTTTGGTATAATTAGCTCTTTTATAAATATAAAACTTATTTAAATTAAGGGGACGATTTTGGAAAAAACACTTTCTATTATTAAACCTGATGCAGTAAAAAAAGGTGTTATTGGTCAAATTTTAACACGCTTTGAAAACAATGGTCTAAGAATAGCAGCAACAAAAAAAATACAGCTTTCAGAAAAAGAAGCGCAAGAATTTTATGCTGTACACAAAGACAGACCTTTTTTTAAAGATTTAGTTGAATTTATGATCAGCGGTCCGGTTGTGGTTTCTGTTTTAGAAGGCGAAAATGCAGTATTAAAAAACAGAGAATTAATGGGTGCTACAAATCCAAAAGAAGCAGCTCCTGGTACTATTAGAGCAGATTTTGCAGATAGTATTGATGCAAATGCAGTTCATGGAAGTGATAGCTTAGAAAATGCAAAAATTGAAATAGAATTTTTCTTTTCAAAAACTGAAATTTTATAATGAAAATTGCCTTTGCAAAACTTAGCTCTGTGGCTTATCCTTTTAAGCTAGATCTTGATAATATAGTTTTTGAAGGAACTATTACAAAAGTTAATCCAAAATTAGCAAAAATAAAAGCTAATTTCAAAGGATTTACTTATAGAAACTGTGATCGATGTGGCGATGAAATGGAGCTTGAAATCGATCAAAATATAGAGCTTTTTGCAAGCGATGGAATTTTTAAAGATGAAAATAATACTTTAAGTGATACTATGGAGTTTTTTGACTCTCATATAGATTTAATAGAACTTGCCACAAGTGAGTTACAATCTTATTTAAGTGATTATTTTTATTGTAATAAATGTTTAAATTAATAAAGGAGTAAAAAATGGCAGTACCTAAGAGAAGAGTAAGTAAAACTCGTGCAGCAAAACGCAGAACTCATTATAAAGTTACCTTACCTATGCCTATAAAAGACAAAGATGGTAGCTATAAAATGCCTCACCGTGTAAATCCAGTAACTAAGGAATATTAATAACGATGACAAGCATTGCTATTGATGCAATGGGTGGTGATTTTGGGGAAAAACCTATTATAGAAGGTGTGATTCAAGCTCTAAAAGAGCGTGAATTTAAAGCTATCTTGGTAGGGGATCCTCAAAAACTAAAAACCTTGATTCCTCAAGAATTAAACTCATACATAGAATACGAAGAAGCTTTTGATGTGTTTGCTATGGATGAAAATTCCACAGATGCACTAAAAAGAAAAGATAGTACTATTTACAAAGCCATTGATTTAGTAAGAAATCAAAAAGCAAAAGCTGTTGTTTCTGCTGGGCATAGTGGAGCTACTATGAGTTTAGCTACATTAAGGCTTGGAAGATTAGCAAATATTGCTAGACCTGCAATTGCTACTTTAATGCCAAATATCCATTCAAGAACACTTGTACTAGATGTTGGAGCAAATGTTGATTGTAAAAGTGAGCATTTATTTCAATTTGCTATTATGGGTGAAGCCTATGCTAAAGAGATTTTAAAAATTACCAAACCTAGAGTTGCTTTGCTATCAAATGGCGAAGAAGAATGTAAGGGAAATGAGCTTACCAAAGAAACTCATCAACTCTTAAAGCAACTTCCAAATTTTGTCGGGAATGCCGAAGGTAGAGATATCTTTAATGGTACTATAGATGTATTAGTATGTGATGGATTTAATGGGAATATTTTACTTAAAACCGGCGAAGGTGTAGCAAGTGTTATCACAAAGCTTCTAAAACAAGAAATTCAAAAATCTTTTTTAGCAAAACTAGGCTATCTTTTAGCAAAACCAGCTTTTAATGAACTAAAAACTCATATTGACTATGAAGAATACGGTGGAGCTCCGCTTTTGGGTGTAAAAGAATGTGTCATTATAAGTCATGGAAAAAGTGGTCCAAAAGCTATAAAAAATGCTATTTTTCAAGCATTAAATTTCACACAATCAAATATAAATCAAACTATAGAAAAAGAACTTTCTAATTATGAAATCAACTAAAGCTTCCTTAAAAAGTATAGCTTCTTATATCCCTACAAAAACTCTGAGTAATTTTGACTTAGAAAAAATGGTTCAAACTAGTAATGAATGGATATTAAGAAGAACTGGTATAGAACAAAGACACATAGCAAATGATGATGAGAATACAAGCGATCTTGGTACTAAAGCAGCTATTAAAGCCATACAAAGAGCTAATTTAAATCCTCAAGATATAGATGCGATCATCGTAGCTACTTTAAGCCCTGATTATTTTACCATGCCATCAACTGCATGTAAAATCGCTCATAATTTGGGCTTAAAAAATATCACCGCTTTTGATATTTCTGCCGCATGCTCGGGATTTATTTATCTTTTAGAGCTTGCAAAATCTATGGTTGAAAGTGGTACTAAAAAAAATGTATTAATCATAGGGGCTGAAAAAATTAGTTCTATTATGGATTATACTGATAGAAGCATTTGCGTGCTATTTGGTGATGGAGCTGGGGCTGGAGTTGTGTCATTAGATGATAATTTTCCTATTATAGATACTCATACTGCAAGTGATGGGGAATTTGGAGATTTATTAATGACTCAAAGAGCTCAAAAAAGTAGTATCTGCTCTCCACTTTCCATGCAAATGAAAGGAAATGAAGTATTTAAAATCGCGGTGAATACTCTAAGTAATGATGTTATTGAAATTCTTGCAAAAAATAATATAAAAAGCAAAGAAATTGATCTTTTTATACCTCATCAAGCTAATTTAAGAATTATCAAGGCTGTACAAGAAAAATTAAATTTTACAGATGAACAATGCGTAGTTACTGTCCAAAAATATGGCAATACCTCAGCTGCTTCAATTCCTATGGCAATGAATGATGCTTACGAGCAAGGTCGCTTAAAACAAGGCTCACTAATATTGCTTGATGCTTTTGGCGGAGGCTTTACTTGGGGTTCAGTATTACTTCGTTTTGGTGGAGAAAATAACAAATAAGTAAAAACTTATTTGTTATTAAAAGCTCCAATTTGATCTAACACTGACTTTCTAGTTTGATTATCTGAAGAATCTACGCGGATATAAAATTCAACTCTATTGTTTATTTCATCTTCTTTGTTTGCACTCAAAGGATAATTTTCACCAAAACTAACCACTATAAGTTGAGCTGGATTAATTCCTCTAGCAATCAAATAATCAGCCACAACTTGAGCTCTTTTACTTGCTAAATCAAAATTTCTTTTAGGATCTTTATCACTTGCATCAGTATAACCTCTAAGTTCTATTTGAGCTTGTTTTGGCATTCTTTTTAAAACTTCGCTAATACGTTTTAGAAAATCTTGCACATCAGCTGAATCAATTTGTGTACTACCCCTAGCAAATTCAACCCTTGCAGGCAAATTTAAAACTATATTATTTTCTCTTTGATCTAATGCTGCTTTTAATTTTTCTATATTTTCTTGTTGGGTGATACTTAATTTTTTAAGCTTTTCAAGCTCTTCAACATTTGCATTAGATGGCGCACTATATTTATTATGCACTTCACTTTCTTTTTCCAAAGGATTTGAAGCAGTAAATTCAAAAATTTTAACAAATTCAGTTTTTAAAGCCTCAGTTTTAGCGGGGTTACTTTCAGAAATCGCCCAAAGAGCAATAAAAAGCGCCAAAAGCAAACTTAAAAAGTCTGCATAAGGCACAGCCCATTTTTCACCTGCTGGACATTCTGGACATTTATGTTTTTTTCCCATTTTTTAACTCTTACTTATCAAATTGAGAAATTCTAGGCTCACCTTGTCCAAGGTAATTAAACAATTTAGCCTCTAAATCTCTAGGGTTAGCTCCCTCTGCAATACTTACTATAGCATGCGAGATAACTATCCTTTCTTTAATGAGCTCATGAGCATTAGCTTTGATTTTATGACCCCAAGGTCCAAATAAAGCATAAGCACCAAAAATTCCAGTTACCGTTGCAGTAAATGCTCCTGCAATACCTGCTGCCATAGCTTGAGGATCATCTAAAAGTTGCAAAGCAAGCATAAGCCCCATAACCGCACCAACAAGACCCATAGTAGGACAAGTCTCACCAAAGCGTATCCAATATTCAGCAGTTTCTTTATAGTATTCTTCCATTTCTTCTATTTGGATTTCCATGCTTTCTTTAATCTCTTCTACACTCTTACCATCAACCATCATCATCATGGTTTCTTTTAAAAACTCATTATCAATTTCATTAGTTTTTGATTCTAAAGCCAAAAGCCCATCTCTTCTTGCTATGATAGAGTATTCTACAAGCTCAGCTATCCTTTGACTTAAATTTACCCCTGCACCTTTAAAGGCAAGTTTTAATTCTTTATAAGCTGCTTTAACAAATTTTTTATGCGTTGCTGTCATCGCACAAAAAGCCGCAGTTGGAACCACGATCAAAAACGAACTTAAGTGCAAAACATGTAAAGGGTTACCACCCTCTAAAATATCCCCCACAGAAATACTAACAACAGCTAATACCATCCCAAGTATGGTTGAAAGATCCATTAATTATTCTCCTTATTTTAATGCGCCCCAATTTTTGGCAATACTTGATGAAGTTTTTAATTTAACTTTTAATTTTACAATATTTTCCATAATATCACTAGCATTTTTTGCAAATTCCTCACAAAGTTCATCTTTTACTTCAAAAATAAGCTCATCATGGATTTGTAAAATCAAGCGTTTATTTTCATCTAAATCTTTTGCAATTTCTATCATTGCAAGTTTTATTATATCGGCAGCAGAACCTTGAAGTGTAGAGTTAATGCTCTCTCTTTCATACATTGCCACATGCATAGGCTTTGCATTTTCAAAGTCAAAATAACGCTTACGGCCTAGTAAAGTCTTTATAAAACCATTTTGCTTAGCTTCATTTTTTACCTTTTCAAAATAAGTTTTTATACTAGTAAAATTCTCAAAATATTTTTCAATATATTCTTTAGCTAACTTTGCTTCTATTTTTAAATTTTGACTCAAAGTCTTATAACCCATACCATAAATAAGACCAAAATTTATGCTTTTCGCAATACTTCTTGTCTCATAATCACTACGGTTAAAAATCATAATAGCAGTTTTTGCATGAATATCCTCATTGTTTGAAAACGCTTCTAATAATTTCTCATCTTCACTAAAATGCGCTAGCATTCTAAGCTCAATTTGTGAATAATCAAGTGAGATAAAACTAAATCCTTCTTTTGCTACAAAACAGGATTTATAATCTTTAGCATATTGACCATGTGCAGGGATATTTTGCAAATTTGGATCTTTTGATGAAAGGCGTCCCGTGGCTGTTCCTGTTTGTAAAAAGCTAGAATAAATTCTTGAGTTTTCATCTTTTTTAGCTAATTTTAACAAAGGTTCGCAATAAGTAGAAACTAATTTTGCAAGCTCTCTATAAGCTAAAATTTCTTTCACAATCGGATGTTCATCTAAAATAGCATTTAAAACCTTTTCATCAGTAGAATACCCTGTTTTGCTTTTTTTACCACTTGGTAGCTTTAGTTTTTCAAATAAAATATCCCCTACTTGTTTAGGAGAGTTAATATTAAATTTTTCACCCGCTAAATCATATATTTTTTCACTAAGTATTTTTATATCTTGATTAAAACTTTGCATTAGGCTTTCAAGCTTTTGAGTATCAAGTTTAATGCCATTATTTTCCATCATAATAAGCACTTTGATAAATTCAAACTCACTTTTTTGCGCAAGCTCAAACAAAGGCTTTTCTAAATTTTTTAAAAAATACAAATAAAATCTTAAAGTAACATAAGCATCCTCGGCTGCATATTTACAAGCTTTTTCTACATCCACTCCTGCAAAGCTTTCTCCTTTTTTTACCAAGTCTTCAAAATGCAAAGTCTCATAATCAAACAATCTTTTTGCTAAATCATCCATATTTACACGCAAACTTGGCTCTTTAAGCCATGCAAGTATCATAGTATCAGCATAGTTTTTTGGAGGAAGTAAATTAAAATTGTTTTTTATAATCTCAAAATCATATTTAAGATTATGACCTATAACCATGCTTTGATAGATTTTTTCTATACCCTTTTTAGCCACTTGCATAGAAATTTGCTTACAAACACCTAAATAATCATGTGCAAGTGGTACATAAAAGGCTTCACTTTCATGAAAACAAAAACTAAACCCTACTATCTTAGCTTCTTTAGTATCTAAGCCCGTAGTTTCAGTGTCAAAAGCAACAATGCTTTGATCATCAATTTTTTCTAAAATTTCAAATAATTCTTTCTCATCTAAAATTAATCTTGCATTAAATCCTAAATTTTTATCTTTATTAGTAGGATTAGTGCGTAGTTTTTTTAACAAAGCATTTAATTCATAATACTCTAAAATATCCATAATCTTAAGCAAAGGTTCATCTTTTGGATACTCACAGTTTAAAAGCATATTTTTCACATCTAAATCTTCGTACAAAGAAGCAAGTTTTTTGCTCAAAAAGGCATTTTCTTTACCTTCAAGAAGCAAATTTCTGTTTCTTTCATTACGCACTAGTGTTAAGTTTTCATAAATTCCTTCAATACTTTCAAACTCATCAAGTAAATTCTTAGCACCCTTAGCACCAATTCCTTTTACACCTGGGATATTATCTGAGCTATCTCCACATAGAGCTAAAAAATCTCTTATTTGGCTAGGTTTTACCCCATATTTTTCTAAACACCCTGCTTCATTATAATCATTTTTTGAAATAGGACTATAAATACTAACTTTATCATCTTTTATAAGTTGATATAAATCTTTATCTTGAGTAATAATTCTTATAAAAATATCCTTATTTTCACACTCTTTAACCAAAGATGCGATGATATCATCAGCCTCATATCCTTCGCAAGAAAAACTTGAAAAACCCATTTTTTCTATCATTTGAATGCAAATTGGAATTTGAGCTAATAAATCAGGTGGAGGTGGAGTGCGGTTGATTTTATAATTTGGATCAATTTCACTTCTAAAAGTTTTTCCTTTACTATCAAGAGCAAAAATAATCATATCACTAGGATGATCATTTTTCAAACTATAAATAAAATTAGCAAAACCGCTTATCATATTACTAGGTTCGCCTTTTGAATTTTTCAAACCCTTTAAAGCATAAAAAAGCCTAAAGAAAAAGCCAAAAGTATCAATTATGGTTAAAGTTTTCATTTTTTTCCTATATTAAAAAATAATAATAATAATTATCGCCCAAAATTATTTAAAAGTCGGTAAAAAGTATTAAATTTCCATTTTAAGCATTTTAGATAAAATTATCATTTTGAAATTTCAAAATAAAGGTTTAATCTTGCAAACAAAATCAATCGCGGATGAAAATTTTCAAACTCCACAAGGAAAAAAGGCCTTTAAAAAGGCTGTGTTTTCATGTTGGCTAGGAACTGCTATGGAATATGCAGATTTTGCACTTTATGGCTTAGCTGCAGCTACTGTTTTTTCAGAAGTTTTCTTTCCTGAGCAAACTCCTGTTATAGCATTATTGCTTAGTTTTGTTACTTATGGTATAGGTTTTATTGCTAGACCTATTGGAGCTTTATTTTTTGGATATTTAGGAGATAAATACGGAAGAAAAAATGTATTGATGAGCACCATTGCATTAATGGGTATTTCAACTACTTTAATTGGTTTTATACCAAGTTATGCAGTAATTGGAATTTGGGCTCCTATATGTTTGGTTATTTTGCGTTTTATGCAAGGCTTTGGCGCAGGCGCTGAGCTTTCAGGTGGAACTGTCATGCTTGGAGAATATGCTCCTAGTAAGCATAGAGGTTTAATCTCTTCTATCATCGCTCTTGGATCAAATAGTGGAACCTTACTTGCAGCTTTTGTATGGCTTTTAGTTACAAGCATGGATGATGATAGTTTTAAAGAATGGGGATGGAGAATTCCTTTTATAGGAAGTATCTTCATAGCACTTTTTGCTGTTTATATGCGTTTAAATGTAAAAGAAACTCCTGTTTTTGAAAAACAAAAAGAATTAATGCTAAAAATTCGTCATGAAAATGAAGTACATATGAAAAAAGATGAAAGAACTTTTTGGCAAAAAAGTCGCGCATTTTGGACTATGGTGGGTATAAGGATAGGAGAAAATGGGCCATCTTATCTTGCACAAGGCTTTATAGTAGGCTATGTAACTAAAATTTTACTTCTTGATAAATCAGTAGCCACAACTGCTGTTGTTATCGCTTCTTTGGTGGGATTTTTAGTTATACCTTTAGCAGGATATTTAAGTGATAAATTTGGAAGACGTATTACTTATAGAACCTTTTGCTTACTTTTAATGCTTTATGCCTTCCCTGCTTTTATGTTACTTGATAGTAAAAATGAAATTATCGTGATTTTAACTATCATCGTAGGTATGTCTTTGGCATCTTTAGGAATTTTTGGTGTGCAAGCTGCGTGGGGTGTAGAACTTTTTGGAGCAAAAAATCGCTATACCAAAATGGCACTAGCAAAAGAATTTGGCTCTATACTTTCAGGAGGAACTGCTCCCATGATAGCTTCAGCTTTGCTTGCTTATTATGGCACTTGGTGGCCAATAGCCTTGTATTTTGTTATCACCGCAGGAATTGGTTTTATCACAACTTTCTTTGCACCAGAAACTAGAGGTAGGGATTTAAATTTAATAGAAGATGCGATATGATACGCCTTATTTTAGATACTGATATAGGTAATGGAATAGCAGGGGCTAATACCGATGATGGTTTAGCCCTTGGGCTTATTTTAGCCTCTAAAGAAATCAAACTTGAAATGATTAGCACTTTAAGTGGTAATGTACAAGCTTTAACCGCTTATAGCGTTGCTAAAGATTTATTAAATAAGCTTAATCTAGACATACCTTTGTATCTAGGTGCTCATGAAGCTTTATGTGAAGATAGTCATTTTTGGAGACAAAGGCTAGATAAAAGCGTAGAAGAGTTTAAGCTTACTCATCTTTGGGATCATATAAAACCTATAAAAATCTTAGAAAACATAAGCCCAAATGCTTGTATGAAAATGGGCGAACTTGTTATGCAAAACCCAGGTGAAATTTCAATTTGCGCTATAGGACCTTTAACAAATATAGCCATAGCGATGAAGCTTTTTAAAGACTTTGATAAAAATGTGAAAGAAATTTTTATCATGGGTGGAAGTTTTGATATGCCTTATCATATCAAAGATACAAATTTTGGTTTTGATCCTGAAGCTGCTAGTATAGTTTTAAACTCAAGAGCTAAAATCACACTTGTTCCTTATAATGCAACAATGCAAACTATGCTCACACATGAAGATTTAAATGCTTTAGAAAATCAAAATCCTCTTTGTGATTTTTTAGTACAGACTTTAAGAGTTTGGATTGATTATGCAAGCAAAACAAGAGGTACAAATGGCACATGGATACATGATGCATTAACTATTGCTTATATGCTTGATCCTAATTTAGCAAATTTTGATGAGTATTTAGTAGATGTCATTTGTGATAGTACTTTTGCTAGAGGAAGCACGATAAGGTGTTTTAAAGATGCTAAAATGCCTATGAAAAATCATGAATTAAAAAACACTATAAAAGTTTTAAAAGATATTGATAATGCTAGACTTTTAAATCTTTTAAAATCAAGACTTTTAAATGGAATTTGCTATGAAAATTACAAAAGCATAACGGCTTAATTTACCCAAGGCTATAAAAATACTTGCTTTTAAAAAAGAATACTTAGCAAATCCAAGCCCTAGCGCAAAAATATCTCCCGCTATGGGTAAAAAAGTAAAAAAAGCATACAAAGAGCCAAATTTTTTAAAGTTTGCATTGATTTTTTCTAATTTACGCAAAGAGCCTTTAAAATATTTTTCTAAAATTTGACTCTCTCCAAAATAAGCTAATGCATAAGTACTTAAACTACCCAAAGTATTTCCCAAACTTGCGACAAATAAAACCATATAAGCATTAAAATCTAATTTCACAAAAGCAAGCACAAAAGCCTCACTTGCCATAGGCAAAAGTGTGCTAGAGAGAAAACATACTATAAAAAGCCCTATATAGCTTATGTCATTATATAAAAAATCAAACATTACAAATTTTCTTAGTATTTATTTTCCAAATTATCATTTTAAAGAATTTTTAATAATAATTATCTTAGAATGTAAAGTCATTTGGCAATTTTTTAAAAGGAAAAACTATGGAAAGGAAAAAATTTTCTAAACTAAATTTAGAATACTCATTTAACAAAGCTTCTTTTTCTTGGCGTTAAGCCTACTACTACATTTTCAATCATTTTTTATTTTACATTTTTAGTTTTAGTTGATCATTTTTGATTTTATATTATTAATTATTTTAAGGAAATACTATGAAAAAATATTATGGAAAATTTGGTGGGCAATTTGTACCAAATGAAGTAAAAATAGCATTAGATGAAGTAGAAAAAGCTTTTTTAAAACTCAAAAAAGATAAAGATTTTAACACAGAATTAAAAGAACTCTTAGTTAATTATGTAGGAAGACCTACACCTTTATACCATGCTAAAAATTTAAGCAAGCTTTATAATCATGAAATTTATTTAAAAAGAGAAGACTTAACTCACACAGGAGCTCATAAGATCAACAATGCCATAGCTCAAGCCTTAATGGCAAAGAAAATGAATAAGAAAAAAATTATTGCAGAAACCGGAGCAGGACAACACGGGCTTGCAACCGCTACTGCAGCAGCACTTTTAGGACTTGAATGTGAGATATTTATGGGAGCTATTGATGTAAAAAGACAAGCCTTAAATGTCTATAAAATGGAGCTTTTAGGAGCAAAAGTTCACGCAGTAGAAAGTGGAAGTAAAACTTTAAGTGATGCGGTAGATGAGGCTTTAAATTTTTGGGTTAAAAATACTAAAGAAGTATTTTATGTAGTAGGAAGTGCAGTGGGGCCTTATCCTTATCCGCAAATTGTTACGCATTTTCAAAGTATTATAGGTAAAGAATGCAAAATGCAACTTAGAAAATTAAATAAAAAAGTAGATTACATCATAGCAGCAGCTGGAGGTGGTAGCAATGCTGCTGGAATTTTTCATGCATTTTTAAAAGATGAAAAAGTTAAGCTCATAGGTGTTGAAGCAGCAGGTTTAGGAAAAGATACACCTTATCATGCAGCTACACTTACTAAAGGTAAAGAGGGTATTATCCATGGTATGAAAACTAAGGTTTTACAAGATGATAAAGGCAATATTGCTCATACTTTTAGCATCTCTGCTGGGCTTGATTACCCTGGCATAGGTCCTTTGCACGCATATTTACAAGAAAGTAAAAGAGCAAGTTATCATGCTATTAGCGATGATGAGTGTATTAATGCTTTAAAATTATTATGTAAAGAAGAAGGTATTATACCCGCTATTGAAAGCTCACATGCATTAGCTTATCTAGAAAAACTTTGCCCTACTTTAAAGAAAAAAAGTGTGATAGTTGTAAATCTTTCAGGAAGAGGCGATAAAGATATGCAAAGTATTTATGAGTATAAAAAAGGTGAAATTTATGGTTGAAGGATAACTTCAACCAATTTATTTTTTTGTGCTTTTTAGCTCTAAATTTAGATAATACCCCGTATAAGAACCACTTTTTTCATGATTCTTAGCAAGCTCTTCAACGCTACCTTTAGCTATAACCTTACCACCTTTAACTCCACCTTCAGGTCCCATATCGATGATATAATCAGCATTTTTAATCACATCTAAATTATGCTCTATCACAAACACACTATTTCCAAGATCAACTAAATGTTGCAAAACTAAAATAAGCTTATTAACATCTTCAAAATGAAGTCCTGTTGTAGGCTCATCTAAAATATAAAGAGTTTTTCCTGTATCGCTTCTGCTTAATTCTTTAGCTAGCTTAATACGCTGAGCCTCCCCACCACTTAAAGTAGTTGCATTTTGTCCTAAGGTAAGATAATCAAGCCCAACTTTTACCAAAGTATCAAGCTTTTGCTTTATCTTTGGCACAGAAGTAAAAAACTCGCTTGCCTCAATAATACTCATATTTAAAACATCGGCTATGCTTTTACCTTTATATTTAATCTCTAAAGTTGCATCATTGTATCTTTTGCCATTACAAACATCACAAGTTACCATCACATCAGGCAAAAAGTGCATTTCGATTTTAATCTCACCATCGCCGCTACACTTTTCACATCTTCCACCTTTAACATTAAAAGAAAAACGTCCTGCTTTATAACCTCGTATTTTAGCTTCTTTAGTAGCTGCAAAAAGATTACGAATTTCATCCATAGCGCCTGTATAAGTAGCAGGATTTGAACGCGGGGTACGACCTATAGGACTTTGATCAAGATAAATCACCTTATCAAGTTTTTCTAAACCTTCTATTTTAGCCCCGCTTAGTTTTTTAACTTTTTTAGCACGGTTAAGCTCTTCTTTTGCAAATGGAAGCAAAGTTTGTAAAATTAATGAGCTTTTACCACTTCCTGAAACGCCTGTAATTGCCACAAGGTTACGTAATGGAAAATCTACACTTAAATTTTGAATATTATTAATACTCACATCTTTTAAACTAATAAAATCTTTTTGTTCTCTATTTTTTTGATGAGCAATTTGCTTTTTGCCACTCATATAAAGGGCGGTTTGGCTTTTGCTTTTTAACAATTCTTTATAAGTTCCACTAAATACAACCTCACCACCAAATTTACCAGCATTTGGACCAATATCTACGATAAAATCTGCTTCTTCTATAGTCATTTTATCATGCTCAACTACGATTAAAGTATTACCCTTTTGCTGAAGATTTCTTAAAGTTTTAATGAGTTTTGCCGTATCTCGCTCATGTAAACCAATGCTAGGCTCGTCCAAAACATACATCACTCCACTTAAACCACTACCAATTTGAGATGCTATACGAATTCTTTGAGCCTCACCCCCACTAATGGTTCTTGCATCACGCCCTAAAGATAAATACCCAAGTCCTACATCATAAAGAAAAAATAATCTTTCATTAATTTCTTTAAAAATAGGTTTAGCTATCAATCTTTCTTGCTCACTTAAATACGCAAAATTAGCTTCTTTTGAAAAAAATGCAGTGGTATTTTCTATGCTCATATCTAAAATTTCACCCAAATTTTTTTCAGCTACTTTTACAGCTAAACTTTCAGCTCTTAAACGATGACCATTGCAATCTTTGCAAGTTTTTTCGCTCATATACTCGCTTAAATCTTTTTCATCTTTTAGCATTTCATAGGCATATTTAACCGCACCTTCAAATTTGCGATTTAAACGATGTCTTTTCCATAAAAAGTTAATTTCCTTGGCATTACCATAAAGCACTAGACGCTTTTCTTCTTCACTTAACTCATTATATGGAATTTTTACCCTGATATCATTTTGCTCGCAAAAGGCCATTAAAAACTTATAATAATAACTTTTATTAAACCCATATAAAAGCTTTATAGCTCCTGCTTCTAAGCTTAATTCTTCATTGATAAGCTTTTTCATATCAAGTGTGTATCTTATACCAAGACCATCACAACTTGGACAAGCGCCTTTTGGAGAATTAAAAGAAAAACTCAAAGGCTCAAGCAAAGGAAAAGAAATTTTACAATCAAAACAAGCATTATGCTCACTATAATGAAAATGTTTTGCTATGTTTAATTCTTCATTATTTAAAACTTCGATTTCCACCTCACCAAAGCTCTCGCTAAGCCCTTTTTCTATATCGCTTGCAAGTCTTGCTAGCATATCATCTTGCACTTGGAGTCTATCTATTACAAGTTTTATTGTATGTTTTTTGGTTTTAGCAAGCTCAATATCCTCATCAAGACGCGTTAAAACCCCATCAATTTGTGCTCTAACATAGCCTTTTGCGACTAAATTTTCCAAAAGATCTGCAAAAGTTCCTTTTTTTTCTTTAATCAACGGCGCATAAATGATGATTTTTGCCCCTTTTGGAAGCTTTAAGATTTCACCTACGATATCTGCTGCACTCATAGATGAAATTTTTTGACCACATTGATGACAGTGTTGTGAGCCAATCCTTGCATATAAAAGTCTTAAATAATCATAAATTTCAGTAATAGTCCCAACAGTTGATCGAGGATTTTTAGAAGTTGTTTTTTGATCAATAGCAATAGCAGGAGTTAAACCTTCTATTTTATCAACATTTGGTTTACCCACTTTATCTAAAAACTGCCTTGCATAAGCACTTAAACTCTCAATATAGCGACGTTGTCCTTCTGCATAAAGCGTACCAAAAGCTAAAGTGGATTTACCACTTCCACTAAGTCCTGTAAAAACTATGAGTTTATTTTTAGGAATTTCTAGGTTGATATTTTTAAGGTTATTCTCTTTAGCACCAATGATACTTATTTTGTCATTATTCATAAAAATCCTCTTTTTACCTAATCAAGCATGTTTTTTAGCAAAATCTTTCATGAATTCACTTAACTTTTGAACCTTTTCAATGCTGATAGAATTATAAATACTAGCGCGAATTCCACCTAAAATTTTATGCCCCTTAAGACCTATCATACCATTTTCTTCAGCTTCTTTTACAAAAACTGGTTCTAAGTTTTTATCACAAGCTATATTAAAACTGACATTCATTAACGATCTATCTTCTTTTTTAGCATGACCTTTATAAAAACCATTACTCTCATCAATCACATCGTATAAAATTTTAGCCTTTTGTATGTTTTGCTCATTGATTTTATCTAAGCCACCTTGATTTAAAAGCCATTTCATTTCAAGATTAAACATATATATAGCAAAGGTTGCTGGAGTATTAAATAAAGAATTATTTTCAGCATAAACACTGTATTTTAACATACTAGGTATATTTTTGTTTTTACTACGCTCTATCATATCTTTGCGGATAAATGCACAAGCAAGTCCGGAAATTCCTGCATTTTTTTGCACTCCACCAAAAAGCATAGCAACATTAGAAAAATCTATCTTTTTAGAGAAAAAATCACTAGAAGCATCAATTATCAAAGGACTTTTAGTCTTTGGATAGCTTTTATACTGAGTTCCATAAATGGTATTATTAGAGCATATATAAGCATAATCTGCATTATCACTAAATTCAAATTGTGGGATATGATCAAACTCACTTTCTTGGCTACTTGCTACTATTTTTGTATTTACTCCTAAAATTTCAGCCTCTTTAATAGCTTTTTTAGTCCAAACACCAGTATTAGCAAATTCACAAACTCCACCCATATATAAATTCATAGGTATCATAGCAAATTGCAAACTAGCCCCACCTTGCATTAAAAGCACTTCATAATCATCATTTACACCATAAAGCTCTTTTGCCATTTTAATAGCTTCAAAATGCACTTCTTCAAAAACCTTTCCACGATGAGAAACTTCCATAATAGAAAAGCCTTTACCATGATAATCAAACAAATGCTCCTGTGCTTCTTTTAAAACCTCATCAGGCAGATTTGAAGGACCTGCACTAAAATTCATTACTCTCATTTTGTCTCCTTTTTATAGTATTTGGGCTTCTTTACTCTCATTTATTGAGCAAAGTTTTATAATATCTCCTTTTTTTAGTTTTTCAAGAGAGATATTTTTGCCATCTTTTTGTAAATTTATCAAATTTTTACTTTTATCAAAGAAATTTTTATGCTGAGTTAAAAGCTCTTCAAAATTATTAAGTTTGTTTTCATAATTTAATAATTTTAAATTTAAAACGCTCTTTAGTTGACTTTGTAAAAAATCAAGCTTTTGTTTTCTAAGAAAAAAAGCATTTTCTAAAGATTTCGCTTTGGCTAAATTTTGTAAATGATCGATTTTATTTTGATAAAACTTAAGATGATTTAACATTTGGTTTTTAAAACGCATAGCAAGTTCATCAAGTCCTTGTTCTAAGCTTAGTTTATTTGGAAAAATCATATCAATAGCCGCACTTGGAGTTGGTGCTCTTAAATCTGCTACAAAGTCACTAATAACATAATCAATCTCATGTCCAATAGCAGAAACAATAGGCGTTTTTAAAGAAAAAATACATCTTGCAAGTTCTTCATCATTAAAACAAAACAAATCTTCTCTGCTTCCACCACCTCTTGCTAAAATAATCGCATCTAAATTAAACTCATCAGCTTTTTTTAAAGCATTTATCAAAGAATTTGGAGCGCTTTGTCCTTGAGTGAGGGCATTAAAAATAGTTATTTTGCAAAGATTGTATTCTTTTTGTGAAATTAACTTTAACATATCTTGCAAAGCAGCTGAAGTAAAAGAAGTGATTATGCCTATTTTTTTAGGAAATTTAACAATGCTTTTTTTAGCATTTGTATCAAACAAACCTTCTTTTTCAAGCTTTTCTTTTAGGGCTAAAAATTTAGCTTCTAAATCCCCAAGGCTTGTTTTTTGCATACTTTTAGCGATAAATTGATACCTACCACTTGCTTCATACAAACTCACATAACCTCTTAGATCAAGCATATCGCCAACCTTAGGTTTAGCTTGAACAAATTGATTAAAGCCTTTAAACATCACGCAAGCTATGCTTGATTTTTCATCTTTTAAATCAAAATACCAATGTCCTGAACTATGAATGGTAATTTTAGAAATTTCTCCACTAAGCTCTATATCATCAAGATGAAATTCTAATAAGCTTTTAGCTTTTAGATTAAGTTCTGAAACTTTCATTTTTTTCTTGCAATAAACATAGAACAAACACCAAAGCTAAAGCTTTTATACTCTAACATTTCAAAGTGCACACTCAATTCTTTAATAAATTCTTCTTTGCTTAAAAAATCTTCTATAGAATTTGGTAAATACTCATAAGCACTATAATTTTTACTAATAAATCCACCCACTTTTGGCAAAATATTTTTTAAGTAAAAATCTCTACAAGCAGCTATAAAACCACCCTGCTCTCTTTTGGTAAATTCAAGCACAAGTAAAATCCCATCCTTTTTTAACACTCTTGCAAATTCTTTTATAGCTTCTTTCCTATCTACCACATTGCGTATGCCATAACTTATACTTATGATGTCTGCACTTTCATTTTCGAGTGGAAGTACTTGTGCTTTTGCTTGTACAAAAGTCGCATCAGGAATTTTTTTCCTAGCCACTTCAAGCATGCCCGCACTTGGATCAACCCCTTTTATACTAATGATATTTTTATTTGCTCTTAAGGCTTGATTTTGCCATTCTACAATCATATCGCCCGTACCACAAGCTACATCGATAATATCAAGTTCATCATTAGAAAATTTAAAAACATCCAAACAAGCTTTTTTTCTCCAACTCACATCACTTCCAAAACTTAAAATTCTATTAGCCTTATCATAAGTTGGTGCTATATCATCAAACATTTTAACTATTTTTTCTTGTTTTTGCATGTTTTTCCTAACTATATATTTTTAATTTTTTGATGCTTTTTTCAATTTGTTTTATTATATTTTCATCATAAGAATTTTGATCTAAATGCTTATACTTAAAATAATTTTTCAACTTTTTAATGCTTTTTTCTTCAAACATAGTTGCAAAATAGCATAATAAAAATTTTATTTTTTCTAATTCTTCTTCAAGATTTGTTTGAGATTTTACAATTTTTTTCTTTAAAAAAACTAATTCTTTTCTTAGTTTAAAAGCTATTAAAGACTTTAAAATTTGATTTTTTCCTTGATAAAATTCATAATCATTTTTTAAAATAAAATCCATATCAAGAAAAATATCATTAATTTTTTCATCGCTTAAAATAAAAATATATTTTTCTAATTCAAACTCATGGTATTTTTTCATATTAATTTGATTTATCAAAAATGAAAATTGTTGTTTTAGCTTATTTTGAATATTTTTTTCAAAAAGAGAATCAAAAACATCAAGACAAAAACAAATTTGTTTAAGGCTTATAAAACATTGTTCCAAGTTTTTTTCACTTGAATTTTTTAAAAAATTTAATCTGTCATTTTTTAAGTTTTTTAAAAGAACAAAAAGTAAAATTTTACCAGCTGAAAAACTTTGAATTTGATTTGGAAAATGCAAGTTGATATCTTTTTGTTTATCTAAAATTTTAATACATCTAGCACTATCAAAAATTTTAGAAAGATCCCCATATAATGCTAAATTTTTACTATAAAAATTCTCATCATCTGTAATTTCTTTATAATTTTTAAAAAAATGAGGTAAATTAAACTGCTTTGCTTCTTCAACGGTGGAAAAAATCACTTTTAAAATGACCAAATTTTTTAAATTGTTTTTAAATTTATAAAGGAAAAATTGGGTATTATCAATCTCAAAACTAATTCTTGTTTTTTTTATTATATTGGCTATAGCATTTTTACTTTTTTGATGTTTAAATTCTTTTTTAGATATTTTATGAGTTTTTTTATCTAAAATATCATGTAATTTATAAAATGTAAATTGATAATAATCTTGATTGATTTTTTTATATTTGATATCACAAAAAGGATTTATACGTGTAAAAAATACACGTATTTTATCCTTAGAATAAGCAAGTTTTTCTTCTTTTAAAATTTTGATAAAATCATCGTTTTCAATTAAAAAGCGTCTTTGTACTGCACAAATCATTTTACTTGCAAAATTTACAACCATTCACATAAGCAAACACGCCAAGATAGTCAATAATATTACCAATCTTTTTCTCAAGATCTTCTTGGTATTTGTTAATCCCGCTATCTTCATAGCGCACATCTTCTATGTGATTGCATTTACTACAAATTACATGAATATGTGGATATTCATAAATATCATAACAAGTTTTTTGATTTGGAGTATTAATTTCTACTACCAAACCTTGTTCTTTTAAGGTATTTAAATTTTTATATACCGTAGCTAATGAGATAGAAGGATATTCTTCTTTAATACTTTCATACAAAGATTCTATATTAGGATGCTCGTGGCGTTTTAAAATTTTTAAAATACAAAGTCTTTGTGGAGTAGCTTTTAAATCACAGTTTTTAAGCATTTGAATAAGTTCCATAGTCTATTCTCCAAATATTTTTACTTATAGTATAACTCTTTTTTTATAAAAAAATGATTATATTAAAAGATATTTTTTATCTTTTAATAAATTTTAACTTTTTGACACAATGAATCAATATCAAGCTCTAAAAATTTTTCCACTTCACTTGTTTTGCCATGGGCTATAAATTGATCTTCAAATTCAAAACTTACTAGTTTTATATGATAAAGATTTTCTTTTTGTAAAAAATTTGCAATCAAACTTCCCACTCCACCTATTTTAGCACTATCTGAAAAAACAAACCAAGTTTTTGTATCTTTTGCCAACTCTTTTAAAAGCTCTTCATCTAAAGGCTTTGCAAAAATCAAATCTATTAAGCTCGCATAATCTAGTCCAAGTTTATCTAAAGCTAATTTTGCCTTAGCCACACCTTGACCAAAACCTAAAAATACTTTATCGCTTTGTACTTTAGATAAAATTTGAGCTTTAGCAAGTTTTATCTCACATGGATTAAAATCATCATTTAATAAAAAATTACCCCTAGGATAGCGAAAAGCAAAAACTCCTTGATGAAAATATGCATATTCCATAATATTTTCCATCATAGCCTCATCTCTTGGAGCTGCTAGAGTAATATTTGGTATAGCACTTAAAAAGCTAACATCAAAAACACCTTGATGAGTTTCTCCATCTTCTCCTACAATTCCTGCTCTATCCATAGCTATAACTACATTTAAATTCATAATAGCACAATCATGAATTACTTGATCATAAGCTCTTTGCATAAAAGTGCTATAAATTGCTATAAAAGGTTTAAAACCTTCTTTTGCCATAGCAGCCATAGAAGTAACTGCATGTTGTTCTGCAATTGCGACATCCCAAAAACGTTCAGGATATTTTTCTATTAATTTATCAAGTCCAGTACCACTTGGCATAGCAGCAGTTACACCCACTATATTTTCATATTTTTGAGCTAAATTCAATAGGGTATTTGAAAAAATTTCTGTGGCGCTTTTTTTGCTTATATTTGCCTTTAAACTCTCCCCGCTACTTCTATCAAAAGCACCTACTCCATGCCATTTAGCATTTTTTCCCTCGGCTAATGTATAACCTTTACCTTTGATAGTTTGCGCATGCACAACGCAAGGTTTTTTCATAGCTTTTGCTTGATTGAGCGCATTAATAACCTCATTTAAATTATGTCCATCAATGGGACCAATATACTCAAGCCCTAATTCCTCAAACAAAAGTCCAGGTGTGATAAGCCTTAAACCCTCTTCAAAACGCTTTGCCATATAAGAAGCGCCTTGAGGAAAGTATTCTAAAAGATTTTCTATGCGTTTTTTAAATTTTTGATAAAACTGCGTTGCCATTGCCTGAGAAAGGTATTTTGAAATAGCTCCAATTGGCCTTGATATACTCATTTCATTATCATTTAAAATGATCACACAAGGGTATTCTCTATCACCAAGTTCATTTAAAGCTTCATAAGCCATACCTGCACTTAGCGCTCCATCGCCTATTAATACAACAGGTAAACGATCTTCGTTTTTTAATCTTATAGCCTTGCAAGCTCCAACTGCTAAAGATATAGAAGTGCTTGAATGTCCTGCTACAAAATAATCTCCCTCATCAGGCTTTGTATAACCACTTAAACCATTAAATTGCCTTAGAGTTTGAAAATTATTTATTTTACCACTTAAAAGCTTGTGTGGATAAGATTGGTGTGAAACATCAAAAATAAAAGGATCTTTTTTTACATCAAAAACATAATGCATGGCTATACTAAGCTCAACTACACCTAAATTTGAACTTAAATGTCCACCATTTTTACTCACTGTGTCTATAATAACTTCACGCAAATTGTTAGCTAAATTTTCTAACTCTTTAATTTGCATATTTTTAATATTTAAGTTATTTAAGTCTATCATTCATTAACCATATTTTTGATTTTTTGCAAACGATTATTAAGGTTTGATTCTATATTGCCTGCATCACTTAATATTAAAATACTCCCCTTATTAATCGCATCATCAAGACTAAATTTGATATTACTTTGCTCTTGTTCTAAATGTGATTTTACATATTCAAAATCATCAGGGCTAAGTTTTAATTCTATTTTAGTAGCATTTTTAAGCTCATTCATAAGCTCTTTTGCTAAATTTAATGCTATAAGTGAGGAATTTTCCTCAAGTTCTTTTGCAATCACTTCTTTTGCGATAATTACAGCTGTATCGGCTAATTCTTTTTCATTTTTAGATAAAAACTCATTTAAATTTTGCACTGTATTTTCAAGTTTTTCTACACTTTTTAAGTATTTTTCTTTTAAAGCTTCTAATTCACTTTCAAAATTTTTTTGAGCTTGCTCATAACCTTCTTTGGTAAATTTTTCTTTTGCATGTTCTAATTCTGTATTTAAGCGATTGTTAAATTCAGCCTCTTGGCTTTCTATTTGCATTTGTAATTTAATAATATTTCCTGACATTTCATCAGTTTTTTTAAGCAAATCTTCTACAAAGTCAGGTTGGATTTGTGGTTGTGGGACTTGTGGGGTAGTTTCTACTGTTTGATTTTCCACTGCTTGCTGAGTAGCATTTTGAGCCAGAGGAGTTTGATTTATAGTTTGAGTTTCTTCTTGTTTTTGCTCTTCATTAGAAAACATTTCACTCATAACTTTAAAATGATATCCCTCAACTACATGAGCAGAAATGTTTTCAGGTGAAATTACATTAGTTAATTTAGCCATAATCTTACTCTATCATCTCATCGGCCTCACCCACTTGGATAAGACCTTGTTCTGCAAGTTTTTGCACCACTTCTACAACTTTTCTTTGAGCCTCTTCAACATCTTTTACACGTACAGCACCCAAAAAGCCCATTTCTTCTACAAAAGCTTCAGCAGCACGCGTTGACATATTTGCCATAAATTTTTGTTTTAAATCCTCACTTGCACCCTTTAAACCTATCATCAAATCACGTTTATCAGCAGCTTTTAAAACTTCTCTAATCGCATTAGTACTAAGCTGAGAAATATCATCAAAAGTAAACATTAAATCTTTAATGGTTGTAGCAAGTTTTTCATCACTTTGCTCAATATAAGAAAGTGTTGTTTTGGATGCTTTTTGACCCAAGCGATTAAGCACTTCAGCAACCGCTCTTGGACCACCCACTTCAACTTTATAAGAAGTAAGACTTTCAAGTTTACTTTCAAGTACAGCAGATACTCTTTTGATAATTGAAGGTGAAATATCCCCAAGATTTGCCATTCTTATTACAACCTCAGCCCTTAATTCATCACTAAAATACTCCAAAGTTTCAGCAGCTTGAGTAGTATCCATATGAGCTAAAATCAAAGCTATAGTTTGAGGGTGCTCTTTAATGATAAAGTCAGCAAGCTGTTGTGGTTTGATTTGAGAAAGATAAGCAAAATTTTGGTTATTTTCCATACTTTTGGTAAGTTTTTCCAAAATTTTATTGGCAATTTCAGGACCAAAAGTTCTAAATAAAATTTCTTTTGCATATTCCAAACCGCCACTTTTTAGATATTGGTTTGATTGTAATAAAGTATAAAATTCTTCTAAAACTGCAGTAGCAACTGGTTTGTCAACATTTTTTGCTAAAGCGATATAGCGAGAAATTTCAGTGATGACATTAATATCCATATGAGAAAATAAAACTGTCGTTACATCTTCTCCAAGTTGAATTAAAAAAATTGCGACCTTTTCTGGCATAGAAAGGTCATCATAGACCATTTTTTGTTCTTCACTAAGCTTTATCATCAGATATCCTTCTCACCAAATTCAGCTTCATTTTCAACAAGTTTTTGTAACAATAATGCCACTTCTTCACCTTTTTCATTAGCCACTGCTCTTAATTTTTCGAGCAAGACATCATATTGAAGCGCATCTTCATCAAAATTATCCCCAAAGCCAAGTTGTTCTTCAACTTTCTTACGTGCTGCGTTGAATTTTTCAATAGCATCTTCAGCCTCGTCAATGATTTGCCCGTCTTTTCCTTCCATCTCTTCTTCAAGCTTAATATCTGCAAGCATTTTTTGAGAAAATGGCACAATAACTTTTTTGTAAAAGATAAAAAGCAAAATCGCGGCAAATACATACTTAACAGGTGGAATAAAAGGCTCAACAAATCTTGAATAAAAAGTTTGAACCTTATTTTCAACTTTAGCTGTTCTATGAAATTCCAAATTATTTACTTCAACCGCATCACCTCTAGCAAGATTAAATCCTATGGCACCTTTAGTAAGATTTTCAATCGCTTTAATTTCTTTATCACTCAAAGGAATATATTCATTAGTAATATTTCCCTGATCATCAGTAATTACTTTATACTTTCCATCTACCACAACAGCTGCAGAAATTCTTTTAATGGTTGCAAATTGCTTAGTGGTGTTGGTAATTTTTTTAGAAATTTCATTATTAGTTGTAGTTTGATTTTTAGTATAAACCTCGCGCGCACCTTTATCATCCAAACCTTCCACAGGACCGATGTTTGAAACAGCACCTGGTACACCTTGAATTTCTTTATCTTTATAGCCTTCTCTATGCTCTTCCAAGGTTTGCTCACTACGCACAACGGTATTTGGATCATATACTTCACTTTGTGATTCTTCTTTAGAAAAATCATAATCAATACTAACCTTTGCTACTACCCTATCATAGCCACCTGCAAATGGAGCAATAGAAGCAACAATTTTTTGCTCTAATTCATATTCTTGATCTCTTTTATATTTAATTTGAGCAGCAATTAAATCACTTTCAAAAGCACCCTCATCATCTAAAGGAATACCTTTTTGATCCATGATTTTTACATTTTCAGGGGTAAGTTTTGTCACTGAAGAAGCAATTAAGTTTTTAATCCCCATAATTTGCTTTTTATTAAGCTTTAAGCCTTCTTTTATCGTCAAAGCTACTGAAGCAGTTGGTGGGACTTGTTGTTGAGTAAAAAGTGTATCTTTAGCAAAAGCAATATGCACTGTGGCGCTATGAATAGGCTCTAAACTTTCAATTGTTCTAGCAAGTTCACCTTCTAATGCTCTTTGGTATTTTACCTTTTGCTCAGCTTCTGTTGCGCCAAATTCTTGTTTATCAAAAAGCTCAAAACCTACTTTATTATCTTTTGGCAATAACCCTGCAGAAGCAATAGCCAAACGCTGTTTATACACTTGTTCATTAGGTACTAAAATAGTTCCCTCATCACGCAAAATATAAGGAACCCCGCTTTTTTCAAGTTGCGTTACTATCATCGCTGAATCACTAGTATTAGCATTTTCAAACAATACTGAATATCCAGCCTCACTAGCTACTGTAGAACCACTTCTAAAAAGGGTTAAAAATACTAAAAATCCAACTACAACAACAATAGAAGCAGCAATGATAATACGCTGTCTTAAACTTAAATTTTGATAAAGCTGACCTACTTGGTGCAGTATAGTTTTATAATCCATTTATTTCCTACAAACTAAAAATTTTTAGAAAACTCTTCAAAAAACCTTGAATTTTCATACTCTGTACCTATACTTATACGCACAGCATTTAAACCATAACTTTGTAAATTTCTTATTATTATACCGTTTTTAAGCAATTTTTCAGATAAATCTGTGCTATTTTTTTCATCAAAAAAATAAGTAATAAAATTTGTATAGCTTGGAATGTATCGAATTTTATAATTTTTAGCAAAATCTTCATAAAGTTTCATTTGTGAAAAATTATTTTCCAAAGTTTTTTGCACAAACTCATCATCATCTAATGCAGCAACAGCAGCTTTTAAACTCAAATTAGTCACATTAAAAGGTGCTCTTAATTTATAAAACGCATTGATAATTTCCTTGCAAGCTATACCATAACCTACTCTCATGCCACCCAAACCATAAAGCTTAGAAAAGGTTCCTAGATATACTGTATTTTGAAATTTATGGATTAATTCCTTAGGATTGATATGTTTTTTGCTATCTTTAAATGAAGCAAATTCATTATAAGCTCCATCAATGGCTACCAAACAATCCTCATCAATTTTTTCTAAAAACTCAAAAACCTCACTTGCGTCTAAACACTCACCTAAAGGATTATTAGGCAAGCATAAAAAAATTACTTTGATTTTATTTTTATGCTTTTGATATAACTCATACAACTCATTTAAATCATGGGTTAAGCTTGGGGTTTTATAAACCTTAACTCCTAGTTGTTTTGCATAAATTTCATACATAGCAAAGCTAACCCCGCATTGCAAATAAGCCTTAGAATGATCAAGTTTTGCATGCACTATATATTCTATGATTTGATCACTCCCACTACCTATGATGAGATTTTCTTTTAAGATATCATATTTTTGTGCTAAAGCTTGTTTTAATTCACTCATAGTATCATCAGGATACAAATGAGCTAAATGCGCATTATTTATAATGGCTTCTTTAGCTTTTTTGCTTGTACCATAAGGATTTTCATTACTCGCTAGTTTAATAACTTCTTTTAAACCATATTCTTTAGCAATTAAATCCATATCCTTGCCACTTTCATAAGTTTTAATAGCTTCTAAAAAAGGATTAAATTTCATTACTTTCTCCTGATAAATACGATCCAAGCCATTTTATATGCTCAGCTTTTTTTAATACTCTTTGGACATTTTCATCATCAATATGTCCTTCAAAATCTATATAAAAACTATGTACAAATTCTCTTGTTTTTATAGGGCGTGATTCAAGTTTTGTTAAATTTATCCCCTCTTTTTTAAACTCATATAATAAATCACTAAGCCCACCTGGTTTATGTGCAGCAAGTGCTAAAATAGAAGTTTTACAATGAGGCATTTGAGGTATTTTTATATCACTTAAAATCAAAAACCTAGTGCGATTTGCCAAATTATCCTCAATCGTTTCAAATAATATAGGCACATTATAAAGTTTTGCTGCAATCTTAGAGCAAATCGCAGCTGAAGTAACATCTTGCGAAGCTAAATAAGCTGCATGAGCTGTGGATTTGCTTGCTACAAATTCTACTTCACTTAAATCATGACTTTCTAAAAAATTTCTACATTGATTATAGCCTTGTGGATGAGAATATATGCGTTTAATATCTTTTAAATTTTCACTCATACTTACAAAAGAATGATGAATATCCATATAAATTTCAGCAAAAATCTTTACATCTTCATATTTTCCAAGACAATCAAGCGTCACACCCACTGCACCTGCTGTATTATTTTCTATAGGTACTACTCCATATTTTGCTTCTTTGTGAGCTAATTCTTTAAAAACATCTTCTATATTTGCAAGTGGAGTATAACGACTCATAGCACCAAAACGCGTTCTTGCTACTTGATGCGTATAGCTTCCCTCAGGTCCTAAATAAGCTATACTTTGAGGCATTTCTAAATTTCTTGATACAGCAAAAATTTCTTGATAAATTGCTTCGATTGCATTTTGATCTAATAAACCATGATTATAATTTTTAAGTCTATTTATAATAGCTCTTTCACGCTCAGGTCTATAAATACTTCCACCTAAATTTTGCTTAATAACTCCTATATCTTTAACATGAAGCATTCTTTCATTAAGCAAAGCCAAAATTTTATCATCGATAGTATCGATTTTATTGCGTAATTTTTCTATCTCTTTCATTTAAACCTCGATATGTAGTAATCCTTAATGCTATCATATACAAAATTAAGTTTAGTTGTATCAAGACCTTGAGTGTTAGAAATTTTACCGCTTAAAACTAAGGCTGTTTGCATGCCAAGCTCATAAGCACCAAGCAAATCGCCTTTAAAATCATCACTAATGATTAAAGTCTTTTCAAAACTTACATTACAATCTTGCTGTTTTAATAAATTTAAAGCACTTTCATAAAAAGCCTTACTAGGTTTTCCTATTACTTTATAATCAAACTCGCATGCATTTTTAAGCATAGACATAATACTTCCAACACCTGGGTAAAGCCTTGAGTTTTTCTTATAAATACTACTTTCATGCATTGCTATAGCTTGCACACCATTTTTAAGATACTCTATCATACTAGCAAAATCTTGAAATTTAAAATCATCATAACTTGCTAGTAAAAATGCTTTTGGGTTTTTATAATCAAGCTCATAGCCTAACTCTTGAAGTGAATCTAAAAATTCTTTTGCTCCAAAAGCTACTATTTTACAAGGCTTTAAATGATCTTTTAAAACACAAAAAGGATCAATATAAACTTTTTCATTAATTTCAAAACCCAAATTTTGCAAATAATTTAAAAAATCTAATTTTTTGGTATTATTGGTAATAATCACATAAGGAATTTTTTCTTTATTTAAAGATTTAATGAGTTCTAAAGCACCATCTATAGGACTTTTATCATGATCTGAAATCAAAGTCCCTTGTACATCTAAAAATAACATTTCAATCCTTTAAAAAATCAAGCTCTAAAGCAATTTGATCCTCATAACTTTCTCTTTTTCTAATCATTCTTACTGTGCCGTTTTCACAAGCTAGCTCACATACTCTATTGCGAGTATTATAATTGCTACTCATGCTAAAACCATACGCACCTGCACTTTTAACTATGATCAAATCTCCTGCTTTTGTCTTAGCTAGTTTTCTATCTTTAGCTAAAAAATCTCCACTCTCACAAACCCCACCAACAATATCACAAAGGCTCTCTTCTTTATTTTCACCCAAAAGCTTAATTTCATGATAAGCACTATATAAACTTGGACGTAATAAATCATTCATCGCCCCATCAACAATCACAAAACGCTTTTTATCATTAAATTTTTCATATAAAACTTTAGTAACAAACTCACCTGCATTTGCCACTAAAAATCTACCAGGTTCCATACCTATACACACATCAAGACCTTGTAAACTTGCTAAAATTCCTTGAGCATAATCATATAAATTTGGTTCTTGCTCATCTTTATAACAAACCCCTAAACCCCCACCTATATCAAAGAATTTAATATTAATTTTTAAAGCCAAAAGTTCTTTTACTAATTTTGCAACAATCGCAGAAGCTTCATGAATACTGCTTATATCAAGAATTTGCGAGCCTATGTGAAAATGCACACCAACTGGCTCTAAAAATTGTGAGTTTTTAGCATAAAGATACATTTTTTTAGCACTTTCTATATCTACGCCAAATTTATTTTCATGCAAACCTGTAGAAATGTAAGGATGTGTTTTAGCGTCTACATTTGGATTTACTCTTATGCTTATACGAGCTATCTTTTGACTTTCTTTAGCAATTTGTTCTAAAAGAAGCATTTCTTCATAGCTTTCTAAATTTACATAAAGTATGTTTTGCTCTAAAGCATATTTTAACTCATCAGCACTTTTACCTACCCCACTAAAAATAATTTTATAATTTTTAGCCCCTGCTTTTAAAGCTCTATAAATCTCACCCGCACTAACACAATCAAACCCACTATCTAAAGAAGCTAAAAGTTTTAAAACACTTAAATTAGAATTTGCTTTAACTGCATAAAAAATTTGTGATTTTCTTGCTTTAAAAGCATCTTTTAACATTGTAAAGCGTTCTTTGATTTTATCAAAATCATAAATATAAAATGGTGTGTTATATTCTTTTGCTAGTTTTAAATAATCCATAAAAACCTCACTTGTAGTTATTTGTGTTTAAAATAATAAAAACTTCCTATACTCATTAAAATAAATACTGGTAACATTATACCAAGCTCTGGAAGTAAAATTTCATTTTCACTCAATCTTGTTAATAAAAACAACAAGCCCCAAACCAAAAGTATGCACACAAAAAATACAAAAGCTAAAAGTGCGAGATTAAAAAATCTTGCTGTTAAAGGGAAATAATAATACACAATAAGCATTAAAAATGGTGCAAAAAATGGTGTAAGAACTAAAGAATACAAGCTTGTTCTAAGTGTATTAGTAGAAATATTTTGTTTTGCAAAAATTACCATACTTTCTAGTGCGTCTAAAATAGAATAAGAAGGATTGCTCTCTACTAAAGAAATTCTTTTTAAAATTTTTGGAGAAAAGTCTTCTAAACCTTTAATATTTTTAAATTCTTCTATACTTAAACCCTCTTTTGAAACAATCAAATTTTGTGGTACATTAGTAGCTTTAGCATCATTTAAATCCCAAGAATCTCCATTAAATTTAGCAGTTTTTGCATGGATTATGCTTTGAATGTCTAAATTTTTTACATCAAAGATTTTTACATTATATAGGGTTTGAGAACTTGTTTTTTGTATATAAATAAATTTATCATTATATTTAATCAAAACTTCCCCACCCTCTCTATCTACAACGCCACGCTTAAGAATATTACTTTTATATTCATCTGCATAAGCAAAGGAGCTAAAATTAAGTCCAACATAAACACAACAAAAAAACATAGCCCATAAAAAAGGATAAAAAATCACTTGATTTTTACTTAAACCCAAAGCATATAAGCTAACAAATTCATTCGAGCGTATCATATTAAAAATACATAAAACCAAAGCAAGGACTATAGCTAAAGGTAGTATATAAGAAGCCGCTGAGCATGTTAAGAAAAATATATATAAAAGCTCTAAATTTGCACTTTTTGGTAGCCTATTGAAATTGAGCAAAAAATCAATCGCTACAAAGAAAAAAGTCAAAGAAAAAAATAAAATAAAAAATGATTTTAAATACAAAGATGAAATATAGCGAAAAAATATACTCATCGTTTAACTTTTTAAAGAATATTTTGAAGCGATTTTTTCTATATCAGAATTTAAAAGCTCAAATAAGGCTTTTTTACTATGTTCTAAAACCTTAGTTAAACTTTCTTGCTCTTCTTGCTTAAATTTCCCCAAAACATGAGAAATTACATCTTGTCCTTTTCCTACTCCTATACGTACTCTCTCA
Organism: Campylobacter sp. 2352 PW; assembly: GCF_024723575.1. NCBI lineage: Bacteria > Pseudomonadati > Campylobacterota > Epsilonproteobacteria > Campylobacterales > Campylobacteraceae > Campylobacter > Campylobacter sp. 2352 PW. Next base: position 83,106 of record NZ_JANQCX010000007.1, on the reverse strand, counting down.
TAAGCATTACCACAAAGATTATCTATACTTTTAAGTCCATTATGCCCACCACTTGATCCACCTATTTTAAATTTCAAAGCACCTAAATTTAAATCTATATCATCATGGATTACAATAATTCTATCGCATTTATAGTATTCACTAACAGCTTTTACGCTTTCTCCGGATAAATTCATATAAGTGGAAGGTTTTAAAAAAAGAGTAGAAGAGCTTTTAAAAAGCTCTCCTTTAAATTTAGTATTTGAAAGCTTTGTTGTTTGCAAGTCTTTCAAAATTAAGTCAATTAGCATAAACCCTACATTATGACGGGTTTGGGCGTATTGTTCTCCTATATTACCAAGTCCTACGACTAAGGTCATTTTATCTTGCTTTTTCTACGCCAACTACAGCTACTCTATCAGCATCAACCATAGTTACACCCTCGGGTACAACTACATCGCGGATTAAAAGTGCATCACCAACATCAAGTTTGGTTACATCTAATTCAAAATAATTTGGTAAGTTTTCAGCTGCACATTTTACTTTTAATCTTCTTTTTGATTGGATTAAAACACCTTTATTTTTAAGACCCATAGCTGTTCCTACGATTTTTACAGGAACCATATATTTAGAAATAACACCTTTTTGTGCTACTTTTAAATCTACGTGTTTTAATTCTGCAGTTACAGGATCTTTTTGATAATCAACTACCACAACATTTAATACTTTATCTGCTACTTTTACATCAAAAGCTAAAGTAGTTTTTTTGCGTACTTCTTTAATAAATTCATTTACTTTAAAAGCAGCATTGATGTTTTCTAATCCTTTTCCGTAGATGTTTGCGATTAGATAACCATCTCTTTTTAAAGCTTTAGCAGCTTTTCTACCGATACTCTCTCTAACGATACCTTCTAACATCTGTTTCCTTTCTAAAAAAATAAACGCTAATTATAGCTAAATAAGTTTATAAAGATTTTAAAATATCTTCATAAGCTATGCAAAATTGCTCTAAACCATCATCAAGCAAATCTTTACAAGCTTTACTTAAAGCATCTTTTGAAATATTTGCATTCAATTTTTTCTCTATACACTCATCTTTTAAAGGCTCTTTAAATACGATTTGCTTACCTTTAAAAGCCTTAATAGCATCTAGTGGTGCAGTATTAATAGCTTTATCATAGAGTAATTCTTTAATATAATAATCTTTTTCTAAATCATCACCCTTAACACCCGTACTTGCAAATAAAGCTCTAATATTTGCTTCATTTTGTTTAATGATATAATTATAAGCCTTTGTTGCAGTAAGAATTCCTATATAATTTTTATCTAAAACTTGATTATTTAATAATCTATCAAAACGGCTTACAAAAATACTAATAACTGCTCGAGGCTCTTTTTTGACTGCGGTATTATTTTTTCTAAATTCTTTTAAACCTAAATTTAAAGCTTCAAAGCATTTTTTAGTTTGCTCAAAATCAAAAATCAAAGTAGCATTTACACTAATACCATTTTTCATTAATTCTTGCATTACTTCATAAGAAGCTTCTGTGGCAGGAATTTTCATCATCACATTTTCTTTTGCAATTTGCGTGTATAATCTTTTTGCCTCAGCCAAAGATAAGCTAGTATTATCTTTTAATCTTGGGTCAATTTCAATACTAATAAAACCATCATTATTTTCATAATAATTAATAGCTAATTTATCTGCGGCCTTAGCTATATCTTCTATCGCAAGATACTCATATAAGGCTTTTTTATCTTTGAGATTTGATTTTTTGATTTTTTCTTTATAGATAGCTGAGTTTAAAATCGCATTTTTAAAAATAGCAGGATTTGAAGTAGCACCATTGATTATTCTTGAGTATATTAAATCCAAAAATTCATGATCTAAAAATTCATTTTCTATAAAATCACACCATAGTGAAAATTTTTTCATTGTATTACCTTTATTATTTCTTTTAAATCTTTTTTATCTACACAAATATCTGCATGAGATCTTAAAATTTCTTTGGCACAAAAAGCTATTTTTAATCCACATTCTTTAAACATAGAAATATCATTAGCTCCATCGCCCACACACATAATTTCTTCTGTTTTTAAATTTAAAAATTTCTTAAGTCTTTGTAGTATAATACCTTTTGAGTTGTTAAACATAATTTCTCCACCAACTTTTCCCGTTAAAACACCGTTTTTACTATGCAAAAAGTTAGCAAAACCGAAATCAAAATGAAGTTTATTTTGTATTAAGTCAATTCCCTCATGAAATCCACCGCTAAAAACAATAATTTTTATATTTTTATTTTTTAAATACTCGCATAATTCTTTAGCACCATTCATCAAAGGTAAATTTTCACAGCACTTTCTTACTTGATCAACTGGCATTCCCTCAAGCAAGGCTACTCTAGCACTCAAGCTTTCAAAAAAATCAAGCTCACCATTCATTGCTTTATCGGTGATACTTTTAACAGCATCACCGACATTATACTCTTGTGCTAAAATATCGATGGTTTCCCCATCCATTAGCGTAGAGTCAAAGTCAAAGGCACAAAGCTTTATCATTAAAACTCACGCTTTAATAAAGCTTCGGCTTTTAATATAGTTAAAATATTTTCCTCTCTTTTACCTATACCAAAAATCATACCTTTTTCTTTTAGTAAAGTTTCAGGTGGCGGATCAATTCTGCTTCTGTGAATTTTGATGGCCTCTGTTAATCTATCTATCACAAAACCCGCATTACCTGCAGGAGTTTGATTTCCATTTGCTACGCCTTTTAAAACAATATATCTAGTTTGAGGTGTCATTTTAGAACTACCTTGATTAAATCTTTTTGCAAGATCTATCAAAGGCATAACATTACCCCTCATATTAAACACACCTAAAACATAATCAGGTACACTTGGAACCCTAGTATATTCTATAGGTTTAATAATTTCTTGAATATTAAGAATAGGAATAGCATATTCCTCATCTCCTACCACAAAACCAACAAGCTGAATAATATCCTCTTCTTTATCCACATCTGGTTCTGCAATTTGCGCTTGTTGTTTTTGCAAAACCTGGCTTAATTTATCATTCATCTTCTTATCCTAGTTTTAAATTTTTTCTAACTACATTTTCTAAGTACTCTGGAGAGTAAGGCTTAGTAATATACTCAGTCATTCCTACTTCCACACCTCTTAGACGGTCTGATTTACTAGTTCTTGAAGTTACCGCAACAAGTGGAAGGTTTTTGTATTTAGAATATTTTCTAATTTCACCTGCTAAGGTATAACCATCCATTCTTGGCATTTCAATATCAATCAACACTGCATCAATATCATGCTCACCTGATTTAATTGTATTTAATGCCTCAACGCCGTTAGTTGCTTCTATAATACTCACACCTAGTGGTTCTAGCGATTTTTGCATGATATTTCTATCCATCTTAGAATCATCCACTATAAGTACTGTATAATCGCTTGGTTTTTCTTTCACAACTTTTTTAGCTTGCGCTTCAATTTGTGCTTTAATATCTACTTTGATCTCTTTAGCTATATCCATCATAGCAGCAACATCAATAATCAAAGTAACTCTACCATCACCACGAATCGTCGCTCCTGCTATACCTTGGATGTTTTGTAAATATTCACCCATAGACTTAATAACGATTTCTTCTTGACCTACTAAAGTATCTACTATAATACCAAGCTTACTTTCTGCTACACCTATAACAACTACATAAGTTTGATCAGTATTTTCAAGCACTTGTTTTACACCAAATACATCTGAAAGTCTTACTAAAGATAAAACCTCATCTCTTAAGCGAAGTACGTTTTTACCTTCAATGGTATAAATATCATCAATTGGCACTCTAACCGTCTCAAGAACACTTGCAAGAGGAATAGCATAAAACTCTTCTTGTGTACCTACAAGCAATGATTGAATAATTGCTAAAGTAAGTGGGATTTTAAGCTTCATCACAGTGCCTTTACCAAGTTCACTGTCAATCTCAATCACACCATTTAGTTTTTCAATATTAGTTTTAACAACGTCCATTCCAACACCACGACCTGAAACATTAGTGATTTTAGCAGCAGTTGAAAAACCTGGTTTGAAAATCAATGCAAACGCTTCTTTATCGCTCATTTGATCAGCTTCGCGCTCTGTGATTAAGTTTTTCTCTATAGCTTTTGATTTTAAAGCATCCGCATCAAGCCCTTTACCATCATCAGCAATTTCCACTACAATGTGGTTTCCTTCATTGTATGCTTTAAGATTAACGGTTCCTTTTTCTGGTTTACCATTAGCCACACGTGTTGCTGGATCTTCTATACCATGATCACACGAGTTTCTAATCATATGCATAATAGGATCGCCAATTTCTTCCACAATAGACTTATCAAGTTCAGTTTCTTCCCCTGAAATTTCAAGCTCCATTTGCTTGCCAAGTTCACGACCCAAATCACGTACAACTCTTGGGAATTTGTTGAAAACTTTTGCAATAGGCTGCATTCTTGTTTTCATAACTGCTAATTGAATATCTGTAGTAACAATGCTAAGTTGCGATACTACTTGGTTTAATTCTTCTAAGAATTTTTCCCCATCATATCTTTCTTCAACATCATCATAAATTTTTAATAAGCGGTTTTTACCAAGAACAAGCTCACCAATTAAGTTCATCAAATGATCAAGTCTTTTTACTTCAACCCTAATGGTTTGATCCATATTTGCACCACTACTTCCACCACCTGCTGCAGGAACTTTTTTCTCAGTAGTTGCATTTTGTGCTTGAACAGCTGGTTTACTTGGAGCTGGATTAGCTTCTTGTGTTTTTTTCTTTTCAGCACGTCTTGCTTGGTCTTCAGCTTTTCTTACTTTTAAAAGTCTTTCAATTTCAGCCTCAACCTCATCATCACTGAGTTTATTTACATCAACTTCAGGTTCTTCAGCCTTTGGCTCTTCTTTTACTTCTTCTTTTGGCTCTTCAGTTTTAGCCGGTGCAACAGACTCTAAACTTTCACCCTCTGAAATAGCGGTTAATCTTGTACAAATTGGAGCTATATCAAGCCCTATTGCTGTATCATTTCCATTATCTCTAATAGAATTTAATAAGGTTTTCATCATATCAATAGACTCTAAAACCACATCCATTACTTCAGGAGTAATTTTAAGCTCATTGTGTCTTGCTTTATTTAAAACATCTTCCATGTGATGAGTAAGTTTTGTTAAAACATCAAAATTTAAAAAGCTTGATGAACCTTTAACAGTATGTGCGACACGGAAAATTCTATTTAATAGTTCTAAGTCTTCAGGATTTGCTTCTAATTCAACCAGATCATGGTCAATTTGCTCAACTAGTTCAAAGGCTTCAACTAAAAAATCCTCAAGTATTTCTTGAATATCTTCCATTTTTACTCCTCACCTTTTTCATGTTTTTTAATAACACGAGAAATTTCAGCAAAGAAATCACTTGCGTTAAATTTAACCAAATATCCCTCACCACCTGCTTCTTTAACACCTTTATCGCTCATAAACTCATTTGATAAAGAAGAGTTAAACACGATAGGAATATTTTTAAATCTCTCATCATCTCTTACTTTAGCTGCAAAATGGAATCCATCCATTTGAGGCATTTCAACATCACTTACAATGATTTTTAGATGTTTATTTAAATCATCACCATATGCCCCATATAGTTCTTGAAGTTTTTGTAAACCTTCAACCCCATCTTTTGCTTCTACAACTTTTAAGCCGATTTTATTAAGTAAATCTTTAACAAGTTTTCTTGCAGTAGAACTATCATCAAGTGCTAAAGCTATACCTTCAATTTTTTGAATCTTATCATCTTCAATATCAGTTTGTGGAGTATAAATTCCAAGCTCTTGCACTATACTTTCTAAATCTAGGATAAGTAAAACCTCATCACCCTCGATTCTAGTTACACCTGTTATTTTACTTTTATCCAAGCTACCTGCACTTGTAGCAAAATTAGCTGGCTCGATATTTTTCCAATTAATTCTACGAATTCTTTTTGCCTCATGTACGATAAAACCGATTAATACATTACTAAATTCAGTAATAATAACTCTAGGTTTTATATTTGTCATTTCTGGCTCTTGAATTTGCATCCATTTAGCTAGATTAATCACAGGAATCACCACACCACGAAGATCAAAAATACCTTCAACATACTCAGGCACCCCTGGAATTTCAGTCAAAAAAGGAATTTTTATGATTTCTCTAACCTTAGAAACATTTACACCATAAATTCCCTCATAGACTTTATCTTGGCCTTGCTTAAAGATGCGAAAATCAACAAGCTCCATTTCATTTGAACCTGTTTTAACGACATTCTCATCAAACATTATGCCTCCTTAAGTTCTATTTTGTGAAATCTGATTTCTGGTTCATATTTTACTACAAAAAAACTTTCCTTGTATGCAAAAGTAGGTAAATTTAAATATTTTGTATCCTCAAATTCTAAAAATACATCTTGATGATAATGTCCTTCTATTATAAATTTTACATTGTAGTGCTTTATACGCTCTTTTACTAAAGTAGCAAATTGAGGAATTTTTCTAATAAGTTGTTTTTTATTTTGATTTTTTAAAATTTTTTGAGTAATTTTTTCTTTACTAGTAACATTTAAAAAATTTAAAAAAAGTAGTAAATAATGATTTCTCAAACTTTTTAAGCAAAATTGCAAAAAAGGTTTTAAAAAAATATCTCCATGGGCTAATTTTACCAAGGTTTTATCTTGAAATTCGCAAAGCAAAGGCTGTTGTTTTATACTAAAAACCTTCACTTTTTTAAAAAATTTAGCTAAATTAAAATCATGATTACCTTCTAAATAAATGATTTCAATCTCATCAGTAAGCTCTTCAAGTAAGTCTATATAAGCTTTTGCAAAACCATGAGTAGCTTTTACTTCATAAATTAAAAGATCAAAAATATCACCCATTAAAAAAAGCTGTGGGGCTTGAATTTTTTTATCTTTTAAGGCTTGTAAAAACTCCCAAAAACCACGCCTATTTTTATTTTCATGCGCATCGGCAATAAAAATAGCATTTTCTTTTATAATTATTTTTTGCAAAAATTAAAATTCCAAAGCTTTGTATTCTATAGAAATGATTTCAAATTCACTCTCGCCTTTTGGTAAACGCACTTTAAAATCATCACCCTCTTTTTTACCAAGCATTGCTTTAGCAATAGGCGAACTAATGGAAATATAGCCTTTTTCTAAATTTCCCTCATTTACCCCTACCAAAGTATAAGTGCTTTGCTTTTCACTTTCTAAATCCTCTACAACAACAGTTGAGCCAAATTTCACGCTATCATGCTCATAAGAAGATGGATCGATGATTTGCGCTCTTGAGATCAAATCCCCAAGTTCAGCTATCTTACCTTCTATAAAAGCTTGTTTTTCTCTAGCCGCGTGATATTCTGCATTTTCTTTTAAATCTCCATGGCTTCTTGCTATATCTATTTCTTCTACTACTTTTGGGCGTTCAACTTTTTTTAAATGTTCTAATTCTTTTTCTAATTTCTCATAGCCATATTTACTCATAGGTTCTTTTTGCATGATTTATCCTTATTTGATTTCATAAAGTATTTTAGCCAAATTTTTTGCACTTGCAAATTGCAAATATTCTTTTAAAAAATCTACTTTATCAAAAAATGCCTTATAATCGTATTTAAGATAAGCTTGATACAAATTTTCCACATTCACTTGCTCTTGTAAAAATTCAGGATTAAGCTCGCTTTTTCCTGCAAAGTCCAAAAAGATATTTGCAAGGCCTATATGTTTGAGTTTTACAAAACATCTTGCGATAAATACATCAATAGCTTTAGCCTTATAAGCAAGCACAAAAGGCGTGCCGACCAAAGCTGCTTCAAGTGTAGCTGTGCCACTACAAATAAAAGCAAAATCAGCATTTTTAAGCACTTTTGGGGTGTTAGTTTGAATTTCAAAATTACTCACATCCCCGTAAATTTCTAGTCTTTTTAAATTAAACTCAGGCACACAAAGGATTTTTTTACCTTTAAATTTAGTGCTTAATTCTCTAAAAATAGGCATTAAACGCTTTATTTCACTTTTTCTTGAACCTGGCAAGAAAGCGATTGCTTTTTCATTATCATTTTTTGAAAGTATAGAATTTATATCTTCTTGATTTTTAAATTCTTTTATCTCATCTAAAAGCGGATGACCTACATAAGTGCTTTTGCTAAAAAACTCACTATCAAAAGGCAAGATAGAAGCTAACACATCAAAATGACTTTCTATGATGGGTATGCGACCTTTTTTCCATGCCCAAACTTGAGGTAAAATATAATAAATTCTTTTTTCTTTGGAATTTGCTTTTTTTAAAGCCTTTGCAAAAGGTATGTTAAAAGCAGGTGAATCTATACATAAAATCGCATCAATTTTTTGAGTAAGACTTAAATTTACTAGCTCTTTTATAGCTTTTTTGGCTTTTAAAATGAGTGGCAAAACCTCTATAAAACCCATAGCGCTAAACTCATGTGAGCTATAAAGTGGCTTGGAATTTAGACTAAATTCTTCACATAAATTCTCATCATAAATTCCCACTAAATCAAATTCTTTATATTCATTTTTATAAGCTTTTAAAACTTCTTTTAAATGCAAATTTGCTGAAGGCTCTAAAGCACAAACTAAAAAGGTTTTCATTAACCTACCTTATATCAATTTTCAAAGACATTTTAACAAATTTTAACTTAGAGTTTAAACCTGCAAAAGCAGGTTTAATTTAATAAAGCGGAGTTGCTTCAACGATAGCAGGAGTGAAGAAAAATAATTCTTTTAATTCTATAGGTACAGAAGGATTTACAGTACAATCATCTAAGCCAAAGCGATTTTCTATAGGCACGCGTGCTTCATAAAAAGTACTCATACATTTTACCCCACCATGCGTTAAAGACCTAATTTGCACAGCAGAACTTGTAGTAGGCATGATAGAAAAAACCGTTTGCATTTGTCCATCTTGTAAATCTTGCTTGCAAGATTTTGTTCCAAAAGTTTTTTCATCCAAAGCAGCCAAACACACATCAGCACCTCTAGGGTTTATAAACTGCACATAACCAAAAGGGCGTTGCACAGCATACCTGTCTTTTTCCTTTAACTCATCGCTAAGTATTATTTCTTTTAAAAACCAATTTTGCTCTTCTAATATTTCAGAACTATACCTAAAAGGACTTAGTGAGATTCCTGTTTCTAAAGATCTTATGGCAAACATGGGTGTAAAATCTTCTAATTCATCTAAACTAACCTCAGCTCTTAAAAAACTCAAAACCATAAAAAATAAAATACAAATTTTTTTCATCATTTACTCCTAAGGTCTTCTAAAATTCACAGGAAAATGATCAGAAGCTAAAAAAGTCCTAAGTCCTGCTACAGCCAAAAGAGCAATGATTGGCGGTGGATTGTACAAAGAAGCTGTATTGGAATTTCCTGTGATAGCATAATCAATAATCCTTCCGCTAGTTTGAGTATTAGTATTTGGAGGGATCACTCGTGTACGTGCTATTAAATCTGGATCAAGCAAAGAAACCAAAGCTCCTGATTCTCTATTAAAATCACCCAAAATCATCCAATTAATCTCTGGTCTATTTCTAAAAAATTGATCCACAGCACTCACAATAGCTCCACCATCATTACCCCCACTTGCTAAAGCATGTATGCTAAAAAACGCGTCATTTCCTATGCGAATTCCTATAATAGGTCTTGAGGCAACAGTTGGAGGTGGTAAAACAAAAACCTCATCAGCTTGCACTCTACTTACTATAGCCATATTCACACGGTTTGCTCCAACATCAACTCTTGAATAATATATAAAAACAGAATTTGGACGGCTTGATGAGCCCAAATTCCACTCATACTCATGAATTGGAATTCCAACTCCCACAGGCTGAACTTGTCTTGGAGTCATTATAGCTGTGCTTGGTAAAACTCCTGCTTCTTGAACAGCTAATATATCCATAGGATTAGCACCCGTTACAAGCTGTCTAATACTAATATTCCATTTACTTTCAGTAGAAGCTGATGAGCCTTGTAAATTCCAAGTGCCGCTATTATAATTTTCTAAAGCTCCAAACAATAAATTAAAACCTAAAATTAAAAATATTATCTTTTTCAAAATACCCCTCCTTCAACATAAGGTGATCTTGTTTGAAAAGCAGGCGCACTTATACTCCATTGTCTATCTAAATTTTTTTCTTTTGATTTCAAACAAGGTGTCAAATAAATACTATAATAGTTAAAATAAAACTCCTCCATTACATTTCCAACCGTTGTTTGTATGCATTGTTGGGTAGCATAATTTTGAATTTGATAAGCACCATTACTCATAGGAAAAAGACCCCAATATTGTGCAAAATTACTTTGATCACAAGGATAATGCACAATGCCATTTCCATAAGCATTTAAACAAGTGTTAGTTTTTGCGTTTTTAATCATGACTTTATTATTAGGAAATTCAATGAGTTGCCACACTCTTGCATCACCAAAAGGTTTGCTATCAAATAAATTATAACCCCATATCCAATTGCCTGGATTTAACGCCCAAACAGTTAGCGCAGCACCATTTGGATTCATGATAGTTACAAAATCACTCGCAATGCTTGAATTTTCATACAAAGCATTTGAAGTAAATTTATTATCCGAAGTTAACCTTGGCAAGGGTCCTTTTATGGGATTATCCCCTTTAAAAGTATTTGTAGTAACTATTGGTGGTACAAGCGGTATAGCAGGAAAATGCTTACCTTCTATTAAAGCTGGTGTTTTTTGCTTAGCAGGTGGCGTTGGATTTTTACCTATTTTTAAAGGATCAATATCATTTACATCACCCAAAGAACGTCCTAAAGGGTTTAATTGCTCTTTAGAAGAACATCCAATAAAAAAAGCTACAAATGCACTAAATATCATTATGAATTTAATTTTTTGCATTTTTCCTCCTTGAATTAAATTTAAATATACTATCATAATTATAAATAAATTATAATACAAAACACCACTAATAATTTTTCTTTATTTTAAAAAATATTTTATCACTTGTGTTAAAATTTAAAAAAAGGAAAAAATATGAAAGAAATTTTAATAACAAACGATGATGGCTATGAAAGCGAAGGCTTAAAAAAGCTTATTAAAATGCTAAGAAAGCATTTTAAAGCTAAAATCACCATAGTAGCTCCTGCTAGTGAAAAATCAGCATGCTCGCACTCCATAACACTAACCAAACCTTTAAGATTTCACAAGGTTGGAAAAAGATTTTATAAACTTGATGATGGCACACCTGCAGATTGTGTTTATCTTGCTTTGCATGCTTTATACAAAAAGCGTTTGCCTGATCTTGTCATAAGTGGGATTAACAAAGGTGCTAATGTAGGCGAGGATATAACCTACTCAGGAACTTGCGCAGGTGCTATGGAAGCAGTGCTTCATGGAATTCCTGCAATTGCTTTATCACAATTTTACAAAGATAGCCAAAAAGAGCTTGATTATAAACTTGCTTTAAAGCTTACTAAAAAAATAGTCAAAAATATCTTTGAAAAGGGCTTTCCTTTAGATAAAAAAGAATTTTTAAATATCAACTTTCCTTCTAGTAAAACAGCCTTTCAAGGCTTAAAAATTTGCAAAGCAGGTAAAAGAATTTATAGTTATGAAGCACACTCAAATACAAATCCAAGAGGTGTAGAATACTACTGGCTAGCTGCTGCTAATCTTGATCATGAAAATGAAAAAGACTCAGACATAGCACTTTTAAAACAAGGCTATGCCACAATAACACCTATAATGCTTGATCTAACAGCTTATAATCAAATGAAAAATCTCAAAAAATGGATGAAAAATGGATAGATACACGCGTATAAAATGGCTTGTTAATGAAGAAAATTTTATTAAATTTCAAAATACCAAAGTTTTAGTTTGCGGACTTGGTGGAGTTGGTGGAATTTGTGTTGATGCGCTTTTTAGAAGTGGCTTTAGCAATCTAACTTTAATCGATGCAGATAAATTTGAAACTACTAATCAAAACCGCCAACTTCATAGTGAAAATATAGGCGTAGAAAAAGCTAAGGTTTTTGAACGCATTTACAATGCCAAAGGCATAGTTAGTAAAATCGATGATGAGTTTTTAAAAAGTTTTGATCTAAGTGAGTTTGATTTAATCATCGATGCGATTGATGATATACCTGCTAAGGTTGCTTTGGCTAATTTAGTTGATTTAAAAAAGCAAATTTTTATCTCATCAACTGGTGGAGCTAGAAAGCTTGATCCGACGCGTATTAAAACGACAAGTATATTTAAAACACATGGCGATGCCCTAGCTAAAAAATTCCGTTATGAGCTTAGAAAATCAGGCTTTAAAGGGGATTTTGATGTGGTATTTTCAGATGAAGAAGCTCATTGTAAAGATCTTGGCTCATTTATGGGTGTGACAGCCTCTTTTGGACTTGCTTTAGCTTCTTTGGCTTTAAGGAAAGTGCTTGATAAGAAAGCTTGATATAAAAGACTTAACTTCTTGCATCAAGCTTTTTAAGCAAAGCGTATCCACTCTTTGTAAAAATGATTACACAAAAGAACAAATTCATGCATGGATTAATATAGACCAAAAAGCTTGGGAAAGAAAATTTCAAAATCAACTAGGTTTTGTTTATGAAGAAAAAGGCCAAATCATATCTTTTATAAGTATAAATTTAGAAGAAAAAACACTCGATCTTTGCTTTACTCATGCAAACTATGCTCATCAAGGTTATGGCAAAGCTTTATTGGAATTTGCTCTTAAAAACTATCCTTATAGTGAAATTTATACTTTTGCTAGCCTTAGTGCTAAAAATTTCTTTTTAAAAGCAGGATTTAAAATCATCAAAGAAAACATTGCTATAAGAGATCAACAAGAATTGAAAAATTTTTTAATGAAAAAGGAAATAAATTGAAAAAATTACTTTTACTTTTTAGTCTTTTTTGCTCTTTTACTTTGGCAAATGAAAATTTAAAAGATCTTTTTAAAGATTACAACAAAAGTGGGACTTTTATAGCTTATGATGGCAAGGATTATTATAGTAATGATTTTAAAAAAGCAAACAAACGCATTTTACCTGCCTCCACTTTTAAAATTTTCAACACCCTAATCGCACTTAATGAAGGTATTGTGAAAAATACTAATGAGATTTTTTATCATTACAAAGGCGAAAAGGTATTTTTACCCTTTTGGAAAAATGACGCAAATTTAGCCCTAGCTATGCAAAGATCACAACTACCTGCCTATAAAGAACTAGCTAGAAAAATCGGCTTAGAAAAAATGCAAAAAAACCTAAATAAACTCAACTATGGCAACCAAAAAATAAGTAAAATCGATGAATTTTGGATAGATGATTCTTTACAAATTAGTCTTAAAGAACAAGCAAACTTACTTTTTGAACTAGCAAATCTAAAATTAGATTATCCTAAAAATATACAAAAAGAAATTATAAATATAATAAAACTTAGTGAAAACGACCATTATGAGTTTTTTGCAAAAACAGGCTGGGGTAAAGAAAAATACGGACAAATCGTAGGTTTTATAAAAGATAAAAAAACTCATCAAATTTATGCTTTTGCTTTATGTATGGATATAAGTGATTTTAACAAACTTTATCTAAGAGAAGAATTAGCAAAAAAATATCTATCAAATTTAATAAACTTGGCACATAAAAAATAAAGGATGATAAGTCAAGGTATTTTGAAATTCTTTTTCATAGTTTTTTAAAAATGCCTTGCCTATGAAAAATTTTTCACTCAAAGCATTTACCCCGCTTAATTTCAAATGCCTAAAAAGCTCTAAAGTATCATCAAATCTTAGCTCTTTTAATTCTTCTTTTGCTTTTATAATCTTAAAATTTTTAGAAAGCTTTTGTGCAATTTGCTCTAAAGTTAAATATTTAAGTGATAAATTAGTGCTTTGCTTTATTTGAGTGAAATTTTTTTCTCCAAAAGTAGAAAAAAGCAAAATCCCATTTTTATTTAGCATGCTTGCAAGATTTTCTAAAAGCTCATCTATCTTTAGCCACTGCATACAAGCATTGGAAGCTATAAGATCAAATTTTTTCGTATAAAAATGATGATTTTTAAGCTCATTCATATCAAAAACACCAAATTCATCAAACTTACAAGGATTTTCAAAAGGATAAATATCATTTAAAAAATAATGCTTAAATTTAATACACTCTTGCAAAGCCTTGCTAAAAATCCCTACTCCACAGCCAAATTCAAACACCGCTTCAAAATCGCTCAAATCATTCTCAACAAGCATTTTACAAAGCTCTTTAGCCATTTCTTTTTGCACAGGTGTATTTGCGCTATAAGTGTCTTTTGCTCTTATGAAAGTTTGCAAAGTGCTTCCCAAGTGTGGTATTTAAAAAATATAAAATGTGGCTCATCAACAAACATTGCCTTTTCTTTGAAAAAATTCAAAACATGCTTTGGTGGAAAGATTTTATCCTCTTTGCTAATTATGGCTTTATCCCAAGTGAAATTTTCGTTTAAATCTTTAGTGCAAAACTCATATAAGCTTAGAAGTTCTGCTTTTAAATGCTCGTTTTTTTCAAAATAAAATCCATCACTTAAATTCATTCTTTTTTCAAGCAAATTTACTTTAAAATCTTCCAAAGCAAATCTTTTCATAGTAAGTTTAAAAATGGCTTTTTTAATCCCAAATTCATCATCTATAGGTAAATTTGTGCCATTTATGGCTATTTTTTTATCAAATTTCATATCTTTTAAAATTTTACTCGCCACGCAAACTCCCATAGAAAAGCTAATAAGAGTGATTTTTTCAAATTTATGAAGATTAATTTCCCAACCAAAACTCGTATAATCATACACCATTAAAACATTTACATCACTTTTTAAATGCGCAAAATGGCTAAAATGTGAGCAAAACCCTGAAAAAAATAAAATCAACTCAGATGAATTTGCATTTTTATGTAAAAAATGAGTTTTCAAAGTACCTCCAAAACCTTTTCTAAGTCTTTTTTCACTAAACCAGCATGCAAAGAAAAGCGAATTCTAGCTGTATTTTTAGCCACGGTTGGCTCTTTAATAGCAGGTGCGAAAATACCATTTTCTAAAAGCTTTTGTGAAATTTCACTAGCTAGCGCATTTTGCCCTAAAATAAAAGATATCACATAAGCCTCGCCTAAAACCACACCTTTACTTGCTAAAGCATTTTTAAACCAAGCGCTTAACTCTAAAAGCTCTTTTCTTTGAGCATTAAATTCATGCAAATGCTTAAAAACATGCAAAGTCCAAGCTATATTGATAGGTGCAATAGCAGTTGAGTATATAAAAGCTCTTGCTTTATTGATAAAAAAATCTTTTTCATTACTTATCATGCAAGCCCCCATAGAAGCTATAGCCTTACCAAAGGTAAAAACTAAAAAATCCACTTCCTTTTCTAAGCCCAAAAATCTCACATAACCCAAACCATCATCATTAAAACACCCTATGCTATGAGCTTCATCAATATAAATTTTGATATTTTTAAACTCTTTTTTTAAATTTATGAATTCTTTTATAGGTGCAAAATCTCCATCCATACTAAATAACGCTTCACTTACGATGATGATATTTTCAAATTCTTTATAATGCTTTTGCACTAAGCTTTGTAAATGCTTTATATCATTGTGCTTAAATCTTATAAATTTAGCCCCGCCAAGCCTTAAACCATCGATGATACTTGCATGCACTTGTTTATCTGCTAAAAACAAAGTATTTTTAATGCTTGCTAAAGCTTGCAAACAGCTAACATTTAAGGCATAGCCGTTGTTAAAATGCAAAATTTTTTTGCCTAATTTAGCTTCTAAAAAGCTTTCAAATTCATCAAAAATCGCATAATTTCCACTCAAGCTTCTTGAACTTGAACTAGAAAATTCAAATTCTTTTAAATGCGTTAAAAAATCTTGCTTTAATGCTTTTTCATTACTTAAATTTAGATAATCATTGCTCGCTAAATTCAGCAATTTTTGCCCATTATAAACGACATATTTTCCCTCATGTTTTAATGAGCGTAGAATTCTAAAATTATTTTGTTGTTTTAACTCATCTAAAATTTGTGCAATTTGCATTATTGTTTAAGCCTTGCGTAAGCTTGACAACCTAAATCATTTTTTAAATCACAAGCCTTGCCAAAATATTCTAAAGCTTTAGAAAGATCCTTTCTAATACCTTTGCCATTTTCATACATAATAGCAAGATTAAAGCAACCCAAGTTATCATTTAAATCACAAGCATTTTGATAAAACTCTACCGCTTTGAAATTATCTTTTTTTACACCATATCCATTTGCATACATAACACCAGTAGCACTACAACCAAAACCATTGTTTAAATCACAAGCCTTTTGAAAAAAACTAATTGCTTTAAAATTATCTTTTTTTACACCATATCCATTTGCATACATATACCCAAGGTGAGAGCAACCTACATTATCATTCAATTTGCAAGCTTTTTGATAAAATTCCACTGCTTTGAAATTATCTTTTTCAACACCTTTTCCATCTTCATACATGACACCAAGATTAGAACAGCCGTCCCCGTTATTTAAATCACACGCTTGTTTGTAATACTTCATAGCTTTTATATAATCACCACTCTCATAAGCTTCAAGTCCTTTTAAAAACAAATCCTCTTGTGAGTATGCAAAATTTGAAAATAAAATCGTTAGGATAATCAATACTTTTTTCATACTTTACCTCTAAATTTAAGATAAAAGCTAATTATATAAATATTTTCTAAATAATCCTTTTTCATTTTAAAGCATAAATTTGAGTAAAAATTGTAGTATCATTAGTAATAAAAATCAAAGAAGTAAAAATGAATTTAAAAGAACTAGACTTAAAACACATTTGGCACCCTTGCACACAAATGAGCGATCATGAGTTTTTACCTTTAATACCTATAAAAAAGGCTAAGGGGGTGTATTTGTATGATTTTGATGAAAAATCCTACATAGACTGCATTAGCTCTTGGTGGGTAAATATCTTTGGTCATTGTAATGAATACATCAATGAAAAAATCAAAGATCAACTTCAAAATTTAGAGCATGTCTTGCTTGCTGGTTTTTCACATGAGCCTATCATAAAGCTTTCGCAAAGACTTTGTGAGCTTTTACCTTTTAATAAATGCTTTTTTGCAGATAATGGTAGTTCAGCCATAGAAGTGGCTTTAAAAATGAGTTTTCAATACCACTTAAACAATGGCTCTAAAAAGGATAAATTCTTATCACTTAGCAATTCTTACCACGGAGAAACCTTAGGTGCATTAAGCGTTGGCGACGTAGCTCTTTATAAAAAAACCTATGAGCCTTTACTTTTAAAAAGTATCACAACACCTGTGCCAACAAGCAAAGACTATACAAAAGAACTCGAAATTTTAGAAAGTATTTTAAAAAATCATCATCATGAAATTTGTGCTTTTATACTTGAGCCTTTGCTTCAATGTGCGGGCAATATGCACATGTATGAGCTTGGGTATTTAGATGAGGCGATTAAACTTGCTAAAGATTATGGTGTGCAAGTGGTATTTGATGAGATAGCCACAGGTTTTGGACGCACAGGAGAAATGTTTACGCTTGATTATTGCTCGCAAAGCATTGATTATATATGTCTTTCTAAAGCTATCACGGGTGGGTATTTACCACTTTCAGTGGTGCTTACTAAAGATGAAATTTATGAGAAATTTTATGATAGTTATGAGAGCCAAAAGGCCTTTTTACACTCTCACTCTTACACGGGTAATGCCCTAGCTTGTGCAGCGGCTAATGCGACTTTGGATATTTTTGAAAAAGAAAACATCATCGCAAAAAATAAAATCAAAAGTGCTTTTATAAAAACTCAATGGGATAGTTTAAAAGAATTTGACTTTTTAGGAAATTTTAGAAATTTAGGTATGGTAAGTGCATTTGATATACAAAAAAGCAAATACCAAAGAGCAGGACTTGAAGTCTTTCAAAGAGCCTTAGAAAAAGGCTTACTTTTAAGACCACTTGGAAATACAATTTATTTCATGCCACCATATGTTATAAATGAAGATGAGATTGCTTATGTAGTGCAGTCTTTAAGAGAGATTTTCAAGGATTTTTGAAAGCTTTTCGCACACTTTATCATCAAATTCTATGATAGGAATTTTAGCGTAATTGCCTATAAAATCCTTGCTAAAATTATCTTGGGTTTTTAAGATTAAAGCAAGGATTTTAATATCTCTTTGTTTTAGTGCTTCTATACTTAAAAGCGTGTGATTGATACTTCCTAGATAGTCTTTTGCCACTAAAATCGTAGGGTGCTTAAACGCACTCATATAATCAATCATCGTTTTTTCATCATCAAGAGGAGAAAAAAGCCCACCAGCTAGCTCGATAATGAGTTTTTCACTTTGTGGAATTTGTATATCAAAAGCTTTATAGCTTAAATTTTCTAAAATCCTGCCTTTGTGCGGGGAAGCAGGAGTTTGTAAAAACACACCTTCTTTAAAAATCTTAGTTTTTGGACTAAACTCAGCTACTACCTCACTATCTTTTGGCGCGCCTGCTTGGATAAGCTTAAAATAATCAAAACCCAATTCTTTACAAAGTCTAGCACTTAGATAAGTTTTGCCAACATCTGTGTCTATGCCGCTAATATATATTTTCATTTTAAACCTATGAAAGTATTTTTAAACCCACAGTACAAGCAATGATAAGAGCAATTAAAAAAAGCTTTAAAAAGCTTTTACTTTCTTTATAAAAAAGCACTCCAATGATAACCCCACCTGCAGTTCCAGCTCCTGTCCATATAGAATAAGCCACACTCATAGCAATACTTTGCATGCTAAGACTTAAAAATCCAAAAGAAAAACCAAAACACACTATCAAAGCTAAAAGATAAAGCTTATTTTTAGTGCTTACAAGTTGTTTCATGATAATCACACCAAAAATTTCAAAAGCAGTCGCTAAAAACAAAAAGAACCATTCCATTATTTAGCTTCCTTGCTAATGATTTTAAGGCCTATGATACTTAAAAGTAAAATAGCTATTAAAGTAAGTTTGGTAATAGAACTTGGCTCATTGAAAATAAACATCTCATTAAGCACCACCCCAACCGTGCCAATACCTACAAAAACACTATAAGCAATGCTTACTTCAAGTCTTTCACAAGCTTTTAAAAAACATGTAAAAGATATGCAAACCCCAATGGCTGTTAAAGCATAATGCCAAATTTCAGTAGAGTATTTTAAACCACTCACCCAAAAACACTCAACCAAACCACCTAAAATCACCATAAACCAACCAAAATTAGAGCTTATTTTTGTTCTTTCTATCATAATCTACCTTTTTTCAAAAGCGCAAATTATAGCTAAAATTACAAAAATAAAACTTTAATCAAAAACTAAACATATAATAATAAAAAATATCATTATTATAAATATTTTTATAATATTAATTTATATTTAATTTTTATTATTATAGAATCAAAAGCTTGTAAAAAGGAGATAAAAATGAGTTTTTTAACAAATAGTAAAAAGGCTTTATTAATATTAGCTAGTTTAGCATTTTTAACAAGTAATAATACTTTTGCAAAAGATTTTGAACCTATCATCGTGATACACGGTGGTACAAGTGGCTTAGGACTTACTAAAGAAGAATTTGCTAAAAGAGAAAAGGTAATGAAAGAATCTTTAAAAGCGGGCCAAAGCATACTTGAAAAAGGTGGAAGCTCTGTTGATGCAGTTATAGCTGCCATTAAAGTAATGGAAGATAGTCCTGAATTTAACGCTGGAAAAGGTGCTGTTTTTACTTCCGATGGATTTAACGAACTTGATGCATCTATAATGGATGGAAAAAATTTAAGAGCAGGTGCAATTGCTATGGCTAGGACGATTAAAAATCCTATAGAGGCAGCAAGACTTGTTATGGAAAAAACACCTCATACTTTAATAGCAGGAGAAGGTGCTGATAAATTAGCCAAAAAACATGGTTTAGAAATAGTAGGACAAAAATATTTTTTCACAGAGCACAGATACAAACAACTTCAAGAAGCTAAAAAAAGCAAAGAAGTATTACTAGATAGTGATAAAGCAAAGGCTCATCTTGGTGTAAGCACAGAGCCATATTTAGGCACAGTAGGTGCGATAGCTTTAGATAAAAATGGCAATCTTGCAGCGGGCACAAGCACAGGTGGCACTACAAATAAAATGACAGGACGCATTGGAGATTCTCCTATCATAGGGGCAGGAAATTATGCAAATAATGACTCAGTTGCGATTTCTTGCACAGGAACAGGTGATATTTATATAAGAGTGGCTGTGGCTCATGAAGTTGCGTCTTTGTATAAATACAAAAAACTTTCAGTACAAAAAGCAGCCGAAGAAACTATCAAACAAGTAGCTAAACTTGGTGGCACAGGTGGAATCATCTCTATAGATAAAAATGGAAAAGTTGGCTATGCTTGGACTAAAGATAAACTTGGAATGTATCATGGACAAGCAAAAATCGGTGAAGAACCAAAAGTATTTTGGCCACTTGGAAAATAATTAGCGCAACTTAACTTTTTTAATGCCTCGAAGTTTAAAAATCTTTGAGGCTCCGCTTTCAAAAAACTTTTCATCTACTATTTGATCTGCATTTTGCATAGCCCAATTTAGATCAAATTTTTTTCCATGAAGATTTGCAGAAGTAGAATAAAGCCAATCAAACTCTTTTAAAAATTCCTCATGAGCACAATCTTTCACGACGCGTATTGCTTTAGAATTAGGATATAAAAAAGTAGTTTTTTTGGATTTTCTAATAGTGTTTTTAAAATGACTTGGTACTCTTGTAAGTTTTTTAAGCTCACTAAATTTAGCCGTAGTAATTAAACAATCTTGCTTTAAAGGTCTTTTCTTTAAAGTATTAAGGGTTTTTAAGTCCTTGCTTAAAAACCCTGCTGTTGTATCAGTTTGAGCAAGATAAATCATGCTTTTAAGTATTCTTGTAAGCTCTTTACTTCAAGGCATGATTTATTTTGTATAGCTTTAATCGCTTTAGCACCTGCATACGCTGCTCTTAGGTTGGTAAAATATGGGGTTTTAAAGCGTAAAATATTTGCTCTAATTTTTTTAGTATCACCTTTAAAACTATGCTCATCGCTAGTATTAATAGCAAGTTGAATTTGAGAATTTTTTAACTTATCCTCTACATTTGGGCGCCCTTCAGAAATTTTATGCACAAATTCACACTCCAAACCTGCTTCTTGTAAAATTTTATAAGTTCCACTTGTAGCAATGATTTTAAATCCTAGCTTAATGTATTCATTAGCTAAATCTACTGCGTATTTTTTATCTTGTTCTCTTAGTGATAAAAATACATTGCCACTTTCTGGTAAGAAATTTGAAGAAGCAAGTTGGCTTTTTGCATAAGAGTTTTCAAAGTCTTTGCTTACACCCATAACTTCGCCGGTTGAGCGCATTTCAGGCCCAAGCTCAAGGTCACTTCCGCTAAGTTTAGCAAAAGGAAATACCACTGATTTTACACTAATATGTTTTGGTTTTTTAGCTCTTAAAATTCCATTTTTTTCCTCTACCACTTTAAAAGTATCATAAAATTTCAAACTTTCTCTTAAATTTCCTTGCCACATCACGCGCGTTGCAACCTTAGCTAAAGGAATTCCTGTAGCTTTACTCACAAAAGGCACAGTTCTACTAGCTCTTGGATTTACTTCTATCATATAAAGTTTATTATCATGGATAGCAAATTGTATATTTAAAAGCCCTACTACACCTAAATTTAAAGCAATATCTTTTGTTTTTTGCTCAATCATTTCAAGCATAGCTTCATCAATATTTACAGCAGGTAAAGAACAAGCACTATCACCTGAGTGAATTCCTGCTTCTTCAATATGCTCCATAATACCTGCTACATAAACTTCTTTTCCATCGCTTATCGCATCTACATCAAGCTCAGTTGCATTGTCTAAAAATTGATCGATTAATACCGGAGATTTATCACTCACATCCACTGCTTCTTGCATATAAAGTCTAAGCTCGCTCTCATCATGCACCACACGCATTGCACGACCACCCAAAACATAGCTTGGTCTAACAAGCACAGGATAACCTATCTCATTTGCTTTTATAATCGCTTCTTCAACGCTTATAGCTGTGCCATTTTTAGGTTGATTTATGCCTAAATCTTCAATAAATTTCGCAAATTTCTTTCTATCTTCAGCTAAATCTATCACCCTTGCACTTGTTCCAATAATCTTTGCTCCAAAAGCACTAAGACGTTTTGCAAATTTAAGCGGAGTTTGACCACCAAAATGCACTATCACTCCATCTGGTCTTTCTCTATCAATAACCGCTCTTAAATGCTCAAAATCAATCGGCTCAAAATATAAAATATCACTTGTATCATAATCTGTTGAAACCGTTTCTGGGTTACAATTATACATTATAGTTTTTACGCCCATATCTTTTAGAGCAAAAGAAGCATGCACACAAGCATAATCAAACTCAATACCTTGTCCTATGCGATTTGGTCCACCACCTATAATCATCACTTTTTTATCTTTTTTATCTTTACTTTCTTTTACTTGTGTAGCTTCATTTGCATTAATACTTGAGTATAAATATGGGGTTAGTGCTTCAAATTCGCCTGCACAAGTATCTACTTCGCTATATTGAGCAATGATTTTATGTTTAATTCTTGCATAATAAATATCATTTTGGCTTAGCTCAAGATTATCTTTTTGATTAATTAAGCTAGCGATTTTTTTATCTGAAAAACCTAAGGTTTTGGCTTTTCTTAATAGTTGTTTATTGCTTAAAATATCCATATCTATTTGGTTTTCAAATTCCACTATTTCTTTGATTTGATTTAAAAACCAAGGATCTATTTTGCAAAGCTCAAAAAGCTCTTGTGTGCTAAAACCTTCTCTAAAAGCTTGTGCTATATAAAGCAAGCGTTTTTCATTAGCTTGGCGAATTTTTGCTAAAAGCTCATTTTTATCACATTCTATAGTATCAAACCCGCTTAAATTTCTCTCAAGTGAGCAAAGTGCTTTTTGAATGCTTTCTTTAAAAGTTCTCCCTATAGCCATAACCTCACCCACGCTTTTCATAGCAGTACCTAGCTCTGTGTTTGCATTTGGGAATTTTTCAAAAGTAAAACGAGGAATTTTGGTTACGATATAATCAATTACTGGTTCAAATGAAGCAGGAGTTCCTGTGATATCATTTTTAATCTCATCTAAACTAAATCCAACCGCTAAAAGCGTAGCTACCTTAGCTATAGGATAACCCGTTGCTTTGCTAGCTAGGGCTGAAGATCTTGAAACCCTAGGATTCATTTCAATAACTATCATTCTACCATTAGTTGGATTGATAGCAAATTGCACATTTGATCCGCCTGTATCCACTCCGATTTCTCTTAAAATAGCAAAAGAAGCATTACGCATTGCTTGGTATTCTTTATCAGTCAAAGTTAAAGCAGGAGCTATAGTAATAGAATCGCCCGTATGAACCCCCATAGGATCAATATTTTCAATAGAGCAAACGATAATACAATTATCATTTTTATCTCTAATGACTTCCATTTCGTATTCTTTCCAACCAAGCAAGCTTTCTTCAATTAAAATTTCATGGATAGGGCTTAGTGCCAAAGCAGTATTTGCAAGTTCTGCAAACTCATCCATATTATACACCACGCCACTTCCTGCACCACCTAAGGTAAAAGAAGCTCTAATCATCAAAGGAAAACCAATCTCATCAACAGCTTTTAAAGCCTCTTCATAATTATACGCATACATAGATTTTGGCAAATCCATGCCAATTTTTTTCATACATTCTTTAAAAACTTGTCTATCTTCACCTTTTTTTATCGCTTCAGGATTTGCACCTAAAAATTTTACATCTGCAAGCTCGCCACTTTCATAAACTTCCATAGCAACATTCAAAGCAACTTGGCCACCCATAGTAGGTAAAATCGCATCGATTTTTTCTTTTGTGATTATACTTAGAATACTTTCTTTGGTAATTGGTTCTATATAAGTTGCATCAGCAAATTCAGGATCTGTCATAATAGTAGCTGGATTAGAATTGATCAAAACCACTCTATAACCTAGCTCTTTTAAGGTTTTTGCTGCTTGAGTTCCTGAGTAATCAAACTCGCAAGCTTGACCTATAACGATAGGCCCACTGCCTATTAATAATATATTTTTTATATCTGTTCTTTTTGGCATGTATTTTCCTAAGCTGAATTTTTAGCAAAATTATAACAAATATAAGTTTTTTAGAAGTTGAAATTAATAAAGAATTTAGCTCTTAAAGAGCTAAATTTTATTGACGCTTACCAAAAGTTATAGCATAAGCTTCATTTCTTACATCAAATAAAGGATCTTGTGGTGGATTAACCCCTTGAGGTACATCTGAAGGAAAATATACATCAAAATTACAATCTTCCTTGCTCAAAGCATTAACTTTAAAAGTCCCAACTAAACTTTCTTTGTGTTTACCACTCCACAAAGCCGTTGTATCATTGGTAATATCATTTTTATTTGCATATACTAAATACATCTTATACTCAACTGGCTTATTAGTCTCTATACGATTTTGAAAATCTTCTTTTAAAAAATCACTACTTGCACTTTTCATTTGTGCCTCATTTAAATACGCCACACCTTCGCTTGGAACTAATTTCCATCTTGCTGGTAGATAATTTTCTCCATTTGCTTGTTTAAAATAAAAAGTATGGATACTAAAAAATGGAGTATTTGCTACGCTTTTACTGATACCAATTTTATCCGTATATGCAGCAAAATTTCTATAAGAATCAACCTCTTTCAACATCTTGCTTATTTTTTCTTGATCGACTTTACCATTTACAGGAAGTCTCATTTCAAAAAACTGACCAAACTCTTTAGGATTTTTTGCAAAATTTATTTCTGTATTTAGCATAACCATAGTCCAAGAGGCAGAATCTTTAGGATCAATAATTCTAATAGCCATACCCCTTGTTTTACTTTTATCATCTTTAAAAGCGCCGCCCAAAGAATATCTTACTTGAATCGGCAAGCTTTTTTGTGTTAATAAAGGCACATCAACTTCTTTATTGATAGACAAAGCTGGCTCAAAAGTTCCCATAGCACAAAAGCCCTTTGCATGATTAACTTTTGCTTTTGGATTTTTAGGGTCTGCATTAAGTTGATAAAAAATATCTGCTATTTTTTGCGCATCATATTCTCCTTCGTTTGCATAAATAGCACCACTTAAACAACAAATAGCCAAACAACTGCTGATATATTTTTTCATTAAAGCTCCTAGTTTTAAACTTAGAAGCTATTGTAATATTTAATTATAAATAATAATTTATATTAATTAAAATAAATAATTTTTTACTATAAATTTTCTACCATATAAAAATAGCTTGGTACTTTCATCTTAGCATAGGGTTTAACATAAGCATTTTGATAAGCACCCTCTTCTTCTATTTTAAAAATTTCTCCCACTGGAATTCCTGAAAAGAAAATCTCATCCAAACCACTTGTATAAACCTTATCGCCCATTTTAAGCTCAAGCCATTTAGGAATATACTTAACTAAAATATAATCATTTCTTCCATGAGCTATACCTGGTGCTTGTTCTTTACCTATGTAAACAGAAAAAATACATTCTTCATCACCTTGCAAAAGCCCCAAAGCTCTACCATTTTTTTCTATGACTATGCCTGCTGTATAGCCATTATAAATTAAACCTTTGATTTTTCCTTTATAATCAACATCAAGCCAAACCTTATGATAATCACTAATTTGCGCATAAGAAGTTGCCTTAACTAAACTCACATTAGGATAATAAAAACTTGAGTTTTTATCGCTTAAAATATTATTTAGCTCATTAGCAAAGTTTTTCATGTAGATATTATTTTTTTCAAGCTCGGCATTTCTTTCTCTTAAAGTTCTAATTTCTTCAGCTTGGTTAAAATGTTCGTTGAATTTGTTTTTTAAAAGATCAATACTTTGAGAAAATTGATTAACAATAGCAATATTTAAATCTAAAACATTTCGTTTTATTATATCTCCATAATAAAACGAAATAAATACTAAAAAAGATAATATTAAAACGCTAAGAATTTTACTCTTCATTCGTTAGCTGGTGTAATAATGAAATTTCTTCTAAAGCTTTACCTGTACCTTTTGCAACTGCTAAAAGTGGCTCATCAGCTACATATACTGGAAGTTTTACAATTTCAGATAAATATTTATCAAGCCCGCGTATTAAAGCTCCGCCTCCTGTTAAAACAACACCATTTTCAACAATATCAGCTGCAAGATCAGGCGGCATCATTTCAAGAACGATTTTTAAAGCATCAGCGATTTCTTTTAAATGTTCGCGCATAGCTTCTCTTACATCTTCACTTGTTAGTTCGATTCTATTTAACAAGCCTGTTACTTGATCGCGCCCTTTAACCACCATAGAAAGCTCTTTTGGAAGCTGAACTGCTGAACCAATAGCAATTTTAATTTCCTCACCCGTTCTTTCACCTATGACAAGATTGTATTTTTCTTTTACATAATTTACTATACTAGTATCAAGTTTATCGCCGGCTGTGCGGATAGATTTTGAAATCACAAGTCCACCTAAAGAAGTAACGCCAATCTCAGTTGTACCACCACCAATATCTACCACCAAGCTCCCTTGAGGCTCTCTAATAGGTAAATTTGCACCAATAGCTGCTGCCATAGGCTCTTCTATCAAAAATACTTCTCTAGCGCCCGCACTTAAAGCACTTTCTCTAACTGCTTTTCTTTCAACTTGAGTTAAACCATAAGGTACTGAAATGATAATTCTAGGTCTTAAAAAAGATTTTCTTCTATGAGTTTTTTCTATAAAATAACGGATCATTTTTTCAGTCATATCAAAATCAGCAATCACACCATCTTTCATAGGACGGATTGCTTCGATATTACCTGGGGTTTTTCCTACCATTTCCTTAGCTTCTTTTCCAACAGCTAAAATTTTAACCCTACCATATCTTTCACGCTCTACTGCAACAACTGAAGGTTCATCAATCACTATACCTTTATCTTTTACTAAAACTAAAGTATTTGCAGTACCTAAATCAATCCCCATATCACTTGAAAAAAATCCAATTATTTGATCTAAAATCATTCTCAGCCTTTAACTTTTTTATTTTTTATAAATAAAGGTTTTGCACCTTCTTTGATCACTTCTTTAGTAATTACTATGCTATATCCATTATACTCTGGCAAATCAAACATCAAATCTACCATCATCTCTTCAATAATACTTCTTAAACCCCTAGCTCCCGTTTTACGCTCTAATGAAAGCTTAGCAATCTCTCTTAGTGCCTCATCTTCAAATTTTAACTCCACATTATCAATAGCAAAAAGTTTTTGATATTGTTTAATAATGGCATTTTTTGGCTCAGTTAAAATACGCACCATGCTTTCTTCATCAAGCTCTTCTAAAGAAGCAAGTACATGCAGTCTTCCTATGAGTTCAGGGATAAGCCCAAAATGCACTAAATCATCAGGCTCTAATCTTTGAAGCAAGGCCTCTTTTTCATCTTTTTTATCATCAGTAAAAAAGCCCATGACATTATCGCCTAGTTTTCTTTTAATGATATCACTAATACCATCAAAAGCTCCACCACACACAAACAAAATATTAGTCGTATCTATTTGTATAAAATCTTGATTTGGGTGTTTTCTACCACCTTTTGGTGGGATATTTACCAAAGATCCTTCAATGATTTTAAGCAAAGCTTGTTGCACGCCCTCACCACTCACATCTCTTGTAATAGAGCGATTTTCGCCCATTCTTGCGATTTTGTCTATCTCATCGATAAATATAATCCCTTTTTGGGCTCTTTGCACATCTCCATCAGCAGCTTGTAAAAGACGAGTAAGGATATTTTCAACATCTTCTCCCACATAACCTGCTTCAGTTAAAGAAGTCGCATCGCAAATTGCAATAGGCACATCTAAAAATCTAGCTAAAGTTTGTGCTAACAAAGTTTTTCCACTTCCTGTTGGACCTACTAATAAAATATTTGATTTTGCTAATTCTGTATCATCATCTTCTAAGTCAGATCTAAAAAGTCTTTTGTAGTGATTATACACACCTACGCTAAAGATTTTTTTAGCCCTATCTTGCCCGATGACATATTTATCTAAATATGCTTTTAATTCTTTAGGGGTTATGTCTTTAAAATTTTCTTTATCAACTTCTTTATTTTTTAGCTCTTTTTCCTCTCCAAAGAAAATATTACAAGCACTTTCAGCACAATACTCACATATAAAGGCATTATTATAATCATTTACTAAAATTCTTCTTTCACTTGTTTCTATTTCATTGCAAAAACTACATCTTTTAACCATGGTTTTTTTCCTTATATATAGGAATTCCTCTTTTTGTTTCTAAGATAAAATTACACATTTTTTTAACATTTTCACTAGAAGTACTTTCTAATAAATTCAAAGCATTATCTTTTAAATTTCCTTGTCTGAATAAAAATTTAAAAGCCTTGCTTAAAACATCCACTTCTTCTTTATCAAAGCGTCTTCTAATGCCTACTAAATTCAAACTTCTAATGCTTGCACGATTTCCCTCAGCCAAGCAAAATGGCACCACATCTTGAGAAAGTGCGCTAGCACCTGCTATCATACACCCTTCTCCTACTTTTACAAATTGATGTATTGGAGTAAGCCCACCTACTACGGTATAATCTCCAAGCTCTACATGACCTGCTAAAGTAGCATTGTTTGCTAAAATGATGTGATCTCCTAAAGTACAATCATGTGCAATATGAGAATAAGCCATGATAAAAGCATTATCGCCTATCCTTGTGAAGCCATCGCCTTTAGCTGTACCTGAGTTAATAGTAACAAATTCTCTAATAACCGCATTCTTTCCTATGATAACACCTGAGCTTATCTCATCTTTATAAGATATATCTTGCGGGATATCTCCAACTATAGCATAAGAAAACACTTTCGAATTCTCACCTATAGTTACATTAGGTAAAATTCTTGCACCTTGTTTGATGATGGTATTTGCGCCTATGTTAGCATTTTTACCAATATAAGTATAAGCTTCTACTACAACATCGTCTGCTATAATAGCTCCATCTTCTATAACTGCACTTGGATGAATTTTACTCATCATTTATCTACTATCATGGCTTTAAGTTCAGCTTCTGCAACTAATTGCCCATCTACAAAAGCTTTTCCTTGGAAAATCCACATATTTCCACGATTTTTTACTACACTCATCTCATAATCAAGTCTATCACCAGGACGCACTGGATTTCTAAATTTTGCATTATCAATACCCGTAAAATACACTACCTTAGTGCTTGGATCTACTTTATCATCCATACTTTCAAATGCTAAAACCCCTCCGGTTTGTGCCATACCTTCTAAAATTAACACACCCGGATAAATTGGATGATCTGGAAAATGTCCCATAAAAACATGATCGCTTATACTAATATTTTTATAACCTCTAACAACTTCTTTGTTTTTTAATTCTACGATTTTATCTACAAGTAAAAATGGATACCTATGTGGTAAAATTTTTTGAATTTGCATTACATCTATCATAAATTTAGCCTTAAAATATATTCAAAATTCAGATTTTACAAAAAAAATATTAATAAATTAATTAAGTTTTATAACTTCACAATCTTTTCTTTGCTATCAAAATAAATTTCACTTTTTGCCATAAATTCATAAGCACCTTTAATAATATTTTCAACAATAATCACCGGTGAAAGATCATAAGCACCAAAATGCTTTTGTCTTATTTTGATTTCTTGCTCTATTTTTAAAGGATTTTGTAAAAAATCTTCGTAATTTTTAAATCGCATTTTACATAAGCTATTAAAATAATCAAAACTCCATAAATTAATCTCATCCTTTGCACTTTTATAATGCTTTAAACCCTCATCTAAAACACTAAATTTAGTGTAAGAATTTTTAAAATGTGAGTAAAATAAAACATGAGTTCTTATAGCTTGCTTGTTTTGTTTTATCAAAGCCCTTAACAAGCGATAATTTAAAAATTTCTCTCTTTGAATTTCAAATTTAATGCCCTTTTTTTCTAAATTTTTTACTTGGTTGTAGAATTTAATTTTCTCTTCTATACTTGAAGGCAATATTTGTTTATTAATAGGACTCATCAGCTCATCTATAAAGGCTTTTTGACCTTTTTGTTTAGAAAGTGCATAAATACAACCACAATAATTTTGATGATAAAGCATATCTTGCTTTGCTAGGGCAAATTGTCTTTGCGTACCTCCATTTTTTCTAAAATCGGGCGCTAAAAACTCTATGCCAAATTTATCACATTCTTTTTGCAAAGCTAATTTTAGTTGCTCTAGGTCTTTTTTAGGAGATGTTAAAAGAGTTGTTGTAAGTTTTTTTTCTCCTATTTTTTGAGCAAATTCAACACTTTTGTACATTCTAAAATCAAAACAAATTTGACATCTTGCACCTTTTTCAGGCTCATCCTCATAACCCTTTACACTCTCAAGCCATTTTTCATACTCATATTCACCCTTATAAAGTTTAATACCCAGCTTATCACAACTGCGTTTAACATCTAAAAATCTAAGTTCATGCTCACTATATGGATGAATATTTGGGTCATAAAAATACCCGATGATTTTTTCTTCAGGATAGGCTTTGCTTAATTCTTGTATAAAATAATGACTATCCACACTACAACAAATATGTACTAGCATAATTCTTTTAACACCTTAAAAGCATGATCTTTAGCTTTTACATTTTTATAAATTTTTGCGATATTTCCTTCCTCATCAACTACAAAAGTAGATCTTATAAGCCCTTCATACTCTTTTCCATAATTTTTCTTTAAACCCCAAGCGCCATAAAGTTTGCAAATTTCTTTTTCACTATCACTTAATAAAGTGTGTTTCAAATCATATTTTTTAATGAAATTTTCATGTGATTTCACACTATCTGGACTAATACCTATAACCACAGCATTTTGCCCTAAAAAATCTTCATAATTTTGACTAAATTCACAAGCTTGTGTAGTACAACCTGGGGTATTATCTTTTGGATAAAAATACAAAATAATTTTTTTACCCAAAAAATCACTTAGAGAAATTTTAACCCTATCTTGATTTAAAAGTTC
Organism: Campylobacter sp. 2352 PW; assembly: GCF_024723575.1. Taxonomy (NCBI): domain Bacteria; kingdom Pseudomonadati; phylum Campylobacterota; class Epsilonproteobacteria; order Campylobacterales; family Campylobacteraceae; genus Campylobacter; species Campylobacter sp. 2352 PW. Next base: position 51,965 of record NZ_JANQCX010000007.1, on the reverse strand, counting down.
AAAAACTGGGGCTTTATCGCCAATTTGCAATTCTTTCATTTTTTACCTTTCAATCTTAATTTTTCTACACTTTCACCACCAAAAGCAATATTATATGGCTCAATATCTTCTAGCATTATGACTATATTTTGCTTTGGTTTATTATATTTTGTATACAAAAGCTCTGTAATATCTGCTATTAACTCTTCTTTTTGTACTTTGCTAAATTCTGGTTTAGCGAGTTTGATACTAATAATAGGCATTGTTTTTCCTTGCTTTAAATAAAGAATTTTACTATATTCTAGCAATTATTAGTATATTTTTGATAAAATTAGTTTTATTTTCAATAAAGGCTTACTCATGATTAGGGCAAAAAAAATTTGGATGGATGGAAAAATCATTGATTTTGATGATGCAAAAATTCATGTTTTAACACATTCATTACATTATGCAAATGCAGTTTTTGAAGGAACAAGAGCTTATAAAACACAAAATGGTTTAGCAATTTTTAGATTAAAAGAACACACCAAAAGACTTTTAGAGTCTGCAAAAATCACTTTAATCAACTCACCTTTTTCTCAAGAAGAACTTGAAAATGCGCAAGTTGAACTTTTAAGAGCAAATGATTTTCAAAATAACACTTATTTGCGCCCATTGATCTTTTTAGGTGATGGCACTATGGGAGTTTATCATGCTAAAGCTCCTGTTAGAGCAGCTATTGCTGCTTGGGAATGGGGTGCTTATTTGGGCGAAGAAGGCTTAGAAAAAGGTATTAAGGTTAAAATTTCTTCTTTTGCTAGAAATAGCGTAAAATCTAGCCTAGGTAAAGCCAAAGCAAGTGCAAATTATTTAAATTCTCAAATGGCTAAATATGAAGCTATAGAAGCAGGATATGAAGAAGCTTTAATGCTTGATGAAGAAGGTTTTGTAGCAGAAGGGACAGGCGAGTGCTTTTTTATGGTTAAAGACGGGAAATTAATCACCCCGCCAAATGATTTTTCATTAAAAAGTATTACCCAAGATACTGTTTTAAAAATTGCACATGATTTGGGCATAAGCGTAGTGCGCCAAAGAATTTCAAGAGATGAAGTTTATGTGGCTGATGAGGCATTTTTCACAGGAACTGCAGCAGAAATAACCCCAATAAATAATATTGACGCAAGAATCATAGGAAATGGAAAAAGAGGTGAGCTAACAACAAAGCTCCAAAATGCGTATTTTGATATAGTTTATGGACGCAATGAAAAATACGCTTCTATGCTAACTTATATTTAACAAAGGAACTAAATGCCAGCTGATTTGAATGATTATTTTAATAAAAAAAACAATCAAAACAACAATAAGCAAAATTTAAATTTCAAAGCCCCAGAATTTAATTTCAAAGGTTTTGGAAAATTTTCTCCATTAATTTATAGTGCGATTGCAATTGTTTTAGTCTTTGCACTTTTTAAACCTTTTGCAATAGTTAATTCAGGGGAAATGGGGATCAAGTCTACCACGGGTAAATACAGCCCTACTCCGCTTGAGCCAGGACTTCATTTTTTTATGCCAGTATTACAAAAAATCACTATAGTAGATACTAGAGTAAGACAAATTAATTATGCTTCTATTGAAGGCGTAAATGAAAATTTACAAATAGGTTCAGGGGTTGTAAATAAAAATAGTATTTCGGTGCTTGATTCAAGAGGTTTGCCTGTGTCTATTGATGTAACTGTTCAATATAGATTAAATCCTTTACAGGTTCCTCAAACCATAGCTACTTGGGGGCTTAATTGGGAAAATAAAATTATTGATCCGGTTGTAAGAGATGTAGTAAGAAATGTGGTAGGTCAATATACTGCAGAAGAGCTTCCGACCAATCGCAACACCATAGCAGTGCAAATTGATCAAGGCATTAGAAAAACCATAGAAAGCCAACCAAATGAGCCTGCTGAGCTTCAAGCAGTTCAACTTAGAGAGATTATCTTGCCTATAAAAGTAAAAGAGCAAATTGAAAGAGTACAAATTGCTAAACAAGAAGCTGAAAGAACCAAATACGAAGTAGAAAGAGCTAATCAAGAAGCACTTAAAAAAGCAGCTTTAGCTGAAGGGGAAGCAAATGCAACCATAATTAGTGCTAAAGGTAGAGCAAGTGCGGTTAAAATAGAAGCTGATGCACAAGCGTATTCAAATAGAGAAATAGCAAAAAGTTTAAATAACCCTTTGCTTGATTTAAAACAAATTGAAACTCAAAAGCAGTTTAACGAAGCACTTAAGGTTAATAAAGATGCCAAAATTTTCTTAACACCTGGTGGAGCTGTGCCAAATATTTGGGTTGATAGCAAAGATAGTAAAAGAACAAGCTCAGTAGCAAATTAAAAACTAAAGAAGTGATAATGAATGCCCAACACATTCGAGAGCAAATGATTTTTTATACTACTCATTTACACTTAATAGATTTTTTATTAATGGCCTTGGTTGTATTTTTTTTCATTATCACTTTATTTTTAGCTTTAATCATCAGAAATAAGCCTGCTTTTGCCTTTATGGTGATTTTTTTAGGAATTTTATGTTCAGCAGGTATCGCTTATTTAGGATATTTTTTAATTGATACTAAAGTCAGATCAAGAATAACCAGCTTAGATAATGCTCAATTTTTTGTATACGATAACTCACTCAGCGTTGATTATAGCTTAACAAATACTTCCAAAAAAAGCTTTAGATACTGCAAATTAAAAGTAGAAGTTTTTAAGAAAAGTGATGATAATAGTACTTTTAAAAATTTAATACATACTATAAAACCTCTAAGAAGCAAATCAACCATGATAGAAAAAACAATAAATCCACAACAAACTATTAATTTAAAAACCAAATTTTCCGATTTTAAAGAAGGTCAAAATTTTGACATTGAGATTAGTTCAAAGTGTTTTTAATGGGATATTTTACATTTTTTCATATTTTAATCATTGTTATTATGTTAGCTTCTACAGGTTTAACTTGGGTTTTGCTTTACTTAAAAGTTCAAAATAAAAAATATATGATTATTTTTTGCATAGTGAGTTTTATACTAGCATTAATTTTAACCATTTCATTACTATTAACTATAGATCAATATACCAAAAAAGCAAGTTTGAGTAATTTTTCAACCTACAGACGCTTAGCAACAGAAAGTATTATTGTAAAAGGTAGAGTAACTAATGATACTAATTTTAAAATTTCTGAATGCTTTTTAGAACTTAGGATAATTGATGATAACAAAAAACATGAGGTAAGTGGTGAAATCTTTAATCAACAAAATTTTGATAGCATAAAAAGAGCAAATCAAGAACAAAGAGATGCTTCATATAATATCAATATTGCAAAAAATTTACCAGGGCATACTTATAAAGATTTTTCATTTGAAGTGGGATTACCGCCTCATTTTCAAAGCTATAAGGTATTTAAACAATTAAAATGCAGATAAGGATTATTTAATAAAATAATCCCCATCAAAACTAATTAAAGAGTATTTTCTTTCATCGCCTATACTTGAAACTAGTTCATTAATATCCAAAAAAGTCAAACTATCTGCACCTGTATACTCTCTAACCTCTTCAACGCTTTTATTAGCTGAGATTAATTCTTCAAAGGTAGGTGTATCTATACCATAAATATCAGGAAATTTAATTTCTGGACATGCAATCGCTAAATGGATTTTCCTTGCACCTGCTTGTTTTAAAAGAGCAATAATTTTTTTAGAAGTTGTTCCTCTTACCACACTATCATCAATCACCACTATATCTTTGCCTTCTAAGACTTTTTTCATAGGATTGAGTTTTAATTTTACCTTCAAATTTCTCATTTCTTGAGTTGGCTCTATGAAAGTTCTTCCAACATAGTGATTTCTCACTATTGCCATTTCAAGTGGGATTTTTAAATATTGCGCAAAACCTATAGCAGCACTTACACCACTATCTGGAACTGGCACTACAAAATCCACTTTTTCTTTAAATTTTTTAGCCAAGGCTTCACCCATTTTTTTACGCACTTCATATACGCTTTTACCTTCTATAATACTATCAGGTCTAGCAAAATAAATATACTCAAATGCACAAATTCTTGGGTCTGTCTTATCAAATACTTGAATGCTTTCAAACTCATCACTACCTTGAGTAAAAATCAACATCTCACCTGGTTTTACATCGCGGATAAATTCAGCCTCTATCAAATCAAAAGCGCAAGTTTCACTCGCTACAATATACCCACCATCTTTTAATCTACCCAAAGATAAAGGTCTAACCCCATAAGGATCTCTTACTACAAAAAGTTGATTTTTACTAGCAAGCATAAAGCAATACGCTCCCTTGCTTTGAGTCAAGCTTTCTATAAATCTATCTTTTAAAGTTTCTTTTTTGCTTTTTGCTATTAAATGTACCACATTTTCTGTATCCATATTAGAATGAAAAATAGCCCCGTTGTTAATCAGTTCTTTTCTAACTTCTTCTTTATTAATCAAATTTCCATTATGCACTAAAGAAATATCACCCAAAGAACAAGTAGCTGCAACAGGTTGGGCATCATGCAAAGAAGAATTTCCTGCAGTAGAATAACGATTATGTCCTATGGCTATCTCGCCTTTTAATCCTGCTAGAATTTGTGTATTAAAAATTTGCCCTACTTCACCTTTAGCTTTGTGTGTTTTGATACCCAAACCATCACTTACGCTAATCCCACTTGCTTCTTGTCCGCGATGTTGCATAGCAAATAAAGCATAATAAGCCACCGTACTTGCATTTTTTGAATTAATTACTCCAACTACTGCACACATTTAAATTCCTAAACAATCATCTATATCATATAAGCCATTTTCTTGAGAAGCTAACCATTTTGCACATTTTATCGCACCTTTTGCAAAAGTAGCTCTTGAAGTAGCCGTATGATTTAATTCTATAAATTCACCTTCATTGTAAAAACCAACCCTATGTGAACCTACTATATCACCACCTCTTAAACTCATCACTGCGATTTCATCTTTACTTCTTTGTCCAATAATCCCATCTCTACCGCTTACTCTGACCTTTTCTAAGTCTAAATTTCTAGCCTTAGCAACATTTTGTGCTAAAGTCATTGCGGTACCACTTGGAGCATCTTTTTTCTTATTATGATGCATTTCAAGTATTTCTATATCAAAATCTCTCAAAGTCTCACTAGCTAAATAAGAAAGCTTTTTTAAAATCGCCACACCCAAAGACATATTAGTTGCATAAAGAATAGGCATAGTAATACTTGCGCTTTGCATTAATTCATTTTGTTTAGCATCTAAGCCTGTAGTACCTATTACCAAAGGCTTGGGATTACTTCTTGCATATAAAAGTAAATCCTCACAACCCTTTGGAGTAGAAAAATCAATAATTACATCACATTTATTAAAAAAATCTTCATAATTTGATCCTTGATCAAAAAACGCACTAGCCTTTGCCTGCTCATCATCTTCTAGGCAAAGTCTTATTTGAGTACCCATACGCCCACTACTTCCATGGATTCCAATATTAATCATTTTAAATCTGCCTTTTTAGAATTTGGAAAATTGTAGCGTTTATTTATTTAAAAGCAAATAACGCTTTTAATTAATCATCCCATTTTTGCCCTAAAAAATTTCCATTTCTATCAAAAAACATTTCCATATTATTACTTAGTTTAATTTCATAACCAAATTCTTCCCAATCCACATCTACAATAAAAGCTCCAGGAAAAGAACTTTGAATTTTATCCATAATAGGTTTAGAAAGCCCATAATAATTTTGCGCATAAGGATTATGCTGAGGCATATGAGGCATATTTTGTTGATATGAATTAGTATTTTGTTGTGTAATATTTGCACTAGCCATTAGCGCTAAAGTTGTACTTAGAATTAGTATTTTTTTCATTTTAGATTCTCCTTGATTTTTTATAGGAGAATCTTAATTAATTTTTGTGAAATTTATGTGAAGATTAATGCAAATTTTCAATATATGCTAAAGCACTAAGTGCTGCTACTGCTCCATCACCTGCTGCACATATTACTTGTTTTGGAGCATCTTTTCTTAAATCACCTGCTGCAAACAACCCTGCTATATTAGTTTGCATTTTAAGATCAACACTCACTTGACCACCTTCTTCCATAGCACATAAAAACTCACCATTTTCTTGTTTTAAGATTTCATTTCTCACATTCAATCCAACAAAGGTAAAAATTCCAGGCACATCAAGATCTCTTTTAGAGCCATCATTAAATGCTATTTTTACCTTATTAACACCCATATTATCACCACAAACCTCATCAACCACTGCATTTGTGATTAATTCTATTTTATCATTATTTCTTACTTTTTCTACCGTTGAAGGCGCTGCTCTAAACTCATCTCTTCTATGGATTAAATATACTTTTGAGCAAATATTAGCTAGATACAATGCCTCTTCTAAGGCTGTATCTCCTCCACCCAAAACAGCTACTTCTTTATTTTTATAAAAAAATCCATCGCAAGTTGCACAAGTACTTACACCTTTGCCAAAAAATTCATCCTCGCCTTTAAAACCTGCACGACGTGGAGTAGAACCTGTACAAACAATAACAGCCTTTGCTTGTTCGACTTTACCATTTTCTAATTTGATATTAAAACTACCATCAGTATTTTTGCTAATTTGTTCTACACCTATCATTTCATGTTTTAAACCAAAACGCATACATTGTTCATTCCATGGAGCCATAAAAGAAATTCCATCTAAAACTTGTGCAACTCCAGGATAATTTTCAATTTCTGAACTTGAAGTTATTTGCCCACCTGGTGTACCTTTTTCAAACATTACAACATTTTTTAATCCGCCTCTAGTAGCATATAATCCCGCACTTAAACCAGCAGGGCCACCGCCTATAATAGCTAAATCTAACATCATTATTTTCCTTGTGATTTATTTCAGAGATATTATACAAATTTTTCTTTAATTATAAATAATAAAAATTATTAAATAGTAAAAAATATGAAGAAAAGCCACTAAAAGTGGCTTGAGATTATAAAAGTGAGTTTAGTTTATCTGCTAAAACTTGTTTTGATTGAGCGCCAACCAATTGATCAACCACTTCACCATCTTTAAAGAAAAAGATAGTTGGAATAGATCTTACACCAAATTGCGCAGCTAAATCACCTTGCTCTTCTGTATTTACTTTGCAAATTTTAGCCTTGCCATCAAAATCATTTGCAAGCTCATCAATTACCGGTGCAAGCATTCTACAAGGTCCGCACCATGGAGCCCAAAAATCTACTAAAGCTACGCCTTCTTTTGCTTGTGCAAAATTTTCTGCAGTTAAATCAATATATTTTCCCATGTTATCTCCTTTAATTTTTTAAGATTTTATTAGATTAAAATAAACATTCTCTTAATAACTAATGTTTTCTAAAAGTTTTATATCATCTTTATGCACGCAAAGTAAATCTAATTGAAAATTTTCATTACTTTTGTGTTTCATAAAGTAATACTCTATGGTTTTAATAATTTTGTTATATTTTTTACCATCTAGTCTATAGGCTACTTCATAATTTCCTTGTGTACTTTTAACTTCAATAAAATGTAAAATTTTATCTTTTTTAGCAATAATATCAATTTCTCCAAATTTAGAATGAAAATTTCTTTCTAAAATTTCAAAATCTTTATTTTTAAGATATTCACATGCTATATCTTCACCTTTTATACCAAAAAGATACTGTGATAAAGCCATTTAATCTTCTATTCTCATCATAAAAACATCATCTTTAACAAATTCTTGTTCTTTAAGTTTTTGAGTTAAAATTTGTATATTTTTTTCATAAGTTTGATGAGTAATAAAAAATAAAGTACTACAATCTTGCTTTTCTTTTTTTGGCTTTTGCAAAAAAGTATCGATTGAAATTTGATGTTCACTCATTAATTGCGTAATTTTTGATAAAACACCTATTTTATCTAATACTTTTAATCTTAGATAGTATCTTGTATAAATTTCATCCTTATTTAAAAGCTTATAAGAAGTATCATTTAAATATCCAAAAATAGCACTATTTTTTTCTTTTCTTGCTATATCGATTAAATCTGCTACAACAGCACTTGCAGTTGCCTTACCACCTGCTCCTGGACCATAGTATAAACTTTCGCCCAAAATATCCCCATCTATACTGATAGCATTCATCACCCCATCAACTTTTGCTAACATTTTATCTTTATTTAACATAACAGGATGAACCCTTAATTCTATTTTTTCATCTTTTATTTTAGCAATACCTAAATGTTTTATGGTGTACTCAAATTCCTTTGCAAAATAAATATCCTCATCGCTTACCTTACTAATACCCTCAATCAAGATATCCTCAGGTTTTACTCTTAGTCCATAAGCAATATTTGCTAAAATTAAAAGCTTGTGCGCAGCATCAAATCCTTCTATATCAAAAGTAGGATCAGCTTCAGCATATCCTAAATCTTGGGCTTTTTTTAATACCTCTTGAAATTTGGCATTATCTTCTGCCATCTTGCTTAAAATATAATTACTTGTGCCATTTAAAATGCCTTTGATAGAAACGATATTATTGGCACTCAAACCCTCTTTTAAAATTTTAATAATAGGAATTCCACCCGCTACACTTGCCTCATAACCAAAAGCTGTATCTTGTGCTAATTTTTCAAGCTCATAACGATGATAAGCAAGTAAAGCTTTATTAGCAGTTACTACTGATTTTTTTCTTTTTAAAATTTTTGAAATTATCTCAAAGGGTAAATCAATACCACCCATTAACTCCACAAATACATCAATATCTTCACGCTCTAAAACCTCATCAATATCATTAACCACAGGAATCAATGCATTTGGCTTTGCACTTCTTGCTAAAGCAATTACCGGAATAATTTCTTCATCACATCTTGCTTTAATTAAATCTTGATTTTTTAACAAAGTTTCTACAACAGCACTTCCTACCGTGCCATAGCCTAAAATCGCTATTTTCATTTTATTCTCTTAAGTATTTTTTGATATTTCTTGCTGCTTGACGAATACGGTTTTCATTTTCTATTAAAGCTATTCTAACATACTCATTACCCGCTTCACCAAAGCCAACTCCAGGACTTACTGCTACATTTGCTTTTTGTAAAAGCTGCTTAGAAAATTCCATACTACCAAGATGGGCCTTGCTTTGAGGGGGTTTTGCCCAAACAAACATACTTGCATTAGGCTTTTTTAATTCCCATCCTGCTTGGTAAAATGATTCCAGTAAGACTTCCAATCTTTTTGCATAAGTTGCCTTAATCTCTTCAACACAAGTTTGATCTCCATCTAAAGCTACAGTAGCAGCAACTTGTATAGGCGTATACATACCATAATCAAACCAAGATTTGATCTTTTTCAAAGCCGCAATTAAGCGTTTATTACCTACCACAAAACCTACACGCCAACCTGCCATGTTGTAAGATTTTGAAAGTGTATAGGTTTCTACTGCTACATCTTTAGCACCTTCAACTTCAAAAATCGAAGGAGTTTTATAAGAGCCAAAAGTTAAGTCCGCATAAGCAATATCAGAAATAATATAAAATCTTTCTTTTTTTGCCATAGCAACCAATCTCTCATAAAAACTTTTTTCCACTGTAACTGTTGTAGGATTATGCGGAAAATTTACCACTACATATTTTGGACGCGGAATACTTTCATGCAGTGTTTTTTGTAAATTTTCAAAAAAAGTATTTTCGTTTAATTCATAATTTTCATTAAAATCAAAATTCATAGTTGCTACATTACCACCTGCTATGATAAAAGCTTGAGTATGTATAGGATAAGCAGGCGTAGGCACAATAGCTACATCTCCTGGGTTAATAACAGCTCTTGCTAAATTTACAAAGCCTTCTTTAGAGCCCATCGTTGCAACTACTTCACTTTCAGGATCTAAATCAACATCATATTTTCTTTTATACCAATTACAAATTGCAAGTCTTAGTTTATAAATTCCACTCGAAGCAGAATACCCTGAAGTTTTGTCTTTATTTGCACTTTCGCAAAGCTTGTCTATAATATGTTGAGGAGTTTTGCCATCAGGATTTCCCATAGAAAAATCTATTATATCCTCTCCTGCTCTTCTTGCTGCCATTTTAATCGCATTAACTTCAGCAAAAACATAATTTGGAAGTCTTTCTATGGTATTAAAATGAATTTCTTCAAACATCGTCCGTCCTTTTTAGCGTCTTAAGTAAATTTTTAAACCCCTTTTTATATTATCAAGGCTAAACATATCTCCTATAATAGCATATTTTGCGCCCAATGGTATATTTACATTTACTTCATTTTGCTTATGTGTATTTTCTACACCTTGTATAAAATTCAAGTTTTTATCTAAAAATTGAATTTTGCAAAACCAAGAATCAAGATTGTGCGCACTAAGCTCCATACTTTTTGCACCTTGCAAATCAATAATATATTCTCTTAAAGGTTTGTTTAATTGAGTAATAGTATTTAATGGAATTTGAGTATTGACTTTAGGTTTTGCTTTTGAAAAATCTAGCTCATATTCATAATTTAACTCTGAAATTTTATAAATATCTTTAATAAAAACAGAACTACCCAACAAAGCCTTATAAAAAACTCCTGGATCAAGCATATACTGAGAATCTACGGCTAACTTATATGTGATATAGTTTTCCCTTAAAGTTAATTCAGTTGGTATAAAATAAATATAACCTAGTTCATTTAAAGTATCATTGATTGTTTTAAAAAACAAAACAGAATCAGCTTGGGCTTTAAAACTAAAAGTTAAAGTTTTTGGCTCATTTAATATAAAATTTGCCAAAGAATTGGTTTTTAAAATTTGAGAAATAGTGTAAATATCTACGTTTCCGCGCTCATCTTTATAATCATTTCTTGCAAACAAAAGTTCCAATTGTGCATCTTTAGAATTATCATTAACAATATGCTTAGCAACTTCTAAAGCACTTAGCGCAAAAGCATTAAGAGCAAAAAAAATGGAAAATATTAAAATCCTTACCATAATTTTCCTCTATTTTCTTTTATAAACTCAGCTTTTGTAATTTGTTTGATTTTACCATCTTTAATCATTAAAAACTTAGACACGCCATTTTTAAACTCTAAAGTATTATTATTCTCATCATTTAAACTAAAAGCAGCATGACCTGTAGTAATAAGCATATCTTTATCTAAAGATAAAATATAATCATTTTTAATAGTCAAAGAACTTTTTCTAAAAGTTTTTAAATCCACCATACCAAGCCAAAGTTCTGCACTTGGTTTTATAATACTTTCTTTAAGCAAAACCATATTTTCTTCGGACATATTTAAACTAGTATTACCCTCTAATGTTTCTTCTATAGTATTATTACTCTCATCTATTGGTTCTAAAATAGCACTTGTGTTTGTTTCATTATTTTCTGTGGTTTCATCAGCAAAAAAATTAAGAACCGGAGTTTCATTCTCATCAACTTTTTCTTCTAAGATAATTTGTTCTTGATTTAGCACATTAGTAGTATTTTCATCTAGTGTGGAACTTTGGAAAAATCTTGAAACACCCCAAGCTAAAGCCACTATCAAAAGCACTACTACTATAATTACAATATACCATACACTTGAGCTTTCTTTGGTATATGAGTTCATTCTAGGAGCAATATGCACATGATTTTTTTTCTCAATACCATTTTCTTCTAAATAGGCATGATATTCTTCTAAAAAGCTAGAAAAATCAAGCTCATATTCTCTTTGTAAAATTTTGATAAAACCATTTATATTAAAACGAGATAAAGACTTAAAATCTTTTTTAATAATATATTCAAGACAAGTTATTTCTATTTGTGTTCTTTTTTGAACTTCTAATAAATTTAAATCTTCTAATTTTTTCCAACTATCCATTTTTCATCCTATCGCAAAGTATTGCAAATGCTGCACTAACATTTAAACTATCAAAATCATTGTGCATTTTTATCCCTACACATTCATCGCATTTTTTAAGCACCTTTGGTGCTATACCAAAACCCTCACTTCCCATAATCAAAACTTTTTTATTTTTGGCCTTGATAGTATGTATATCACTACCTCCGCTTGCGCTAGCATAGATATAAAAACCTTTTTGTTTTAATTCATTTATCATGCTTAAAATATCATCATTTAAAACTATTTTCATATCTAAAGCCGCGCCACTACTTGCACGAATAACTCCATCCATAGCCACGCTTTTAGCTACCAAAATAATCCCATCAGCACCCAAAGCATAAGCACTACGCACGATAGCGCCTATATTTCCAACATCGCTAATATTATATAAAATAACTATAAAATCTTTTTCTTTTAAACCCTCAAAAGAGCTAAATTCAAACTCATCAATTTCCATTAAAAAACCTTGATGATTTCCACCTCTTGCTAAACTTTGCGCGGCCTTAAAATCAAGTTTTTTAATTTTTTTTGATGCCTTTGCTATTTTTGAAAAATCAGCTTTTTCACATTCTTTTGCTAAATAAATTTCTTTAATTTTTTCTTTGTGCTTTTCTAAGATATAAAAAAACACTTGCTTACCATAAACTATCATTTTTAAATAATAACCAAATTCAACTTAAAAGCAGTTTTTGATAATTTTCTTTTGGAGATTTTGCATTGATTTTTGAAAGAAGCTTTGCCTTTGTTTTTAAAGGCAAATCAAGTTCATAAATATCTTGCTCACACAAGGTATTTTGGTGAAATTGCTTTTCTTTAGCACTTACGACTACACACCATTCACCACGCAAGTCCATTGTTTTTAATTTTTCTAAAGCTTCTAAGGCATTTGCTCTAAATTTGGCTTCAAATTTCTTTGTTGCTTCTTTTATGATAAAAATTTCTCTTAAAGGATCAATTTTACTAATTTCTTCTACTAAATTAAGTATCCTAGTAGGTGCTTCATAGACTATACTAGGATAAGGATTAAGCATTAAATTTTCAATATCTTTTTGTCTTTGAGGATTTTTATTAGCCAAAAAACCCATAAAAATAAATTCTTTTTTACAAAATGCACTTGAAACTAATGCAAGTAAAGCAGCATTTGACCCTGCCAAGACTTCATAATCAATATTATTTTTAATGGCATATTCAATTAAAAATTGCCCCGGATCACTAATACCTGGCATACCCGCATCACTCAAATATGCAACATCTTGTTTAAAAAAATCATCATCTATTTTTGCTAAAAAATCTTTTTCATTATGAGTATGTAAGGCTAAATATTTATCAGGTTTTATTTCTAAATTAAATTTTTCATTAAGGAGATGAACTAAGGATTTGCAAACTCTCGTATCTTCGCATAAAAAGAGTTTGCATTTTTGTAAAATTTCTAAAGAATGAAAAGAAATATCGTTTAAATTTCCTATGGGCGTAGGAATAAAATATAACATTATTGCATTGCGTATTTTTTCTTAAATTTCTCTACACGACCCGCAGCATCTACGATTTTTTCACTACCTGTAAAAAATGGATGACAACTTGAGCAAATATCAACTTTAATTTCTGGTTTATTTGACTTAGTAGTAAAAGAATTTCCACAAGCACAACTAACTTTGCATTCTACATATTCTGGGTGAATTTCTTTTTTCATTGTTTATCCTTTTTCAAAACATTAAGGCGTAATTATATAAATTTTTATATAAAAAATAGCTAAATTTAAGCATGTTTTTAAATTATGAATTTTGAAGCAACCCCTATTAAAGCTGTTTGCGCTTTAAGTATAAAACCAGCCTGTAATTTTGCTTTTTTTACATTCTCCTCTCTTTCTTTTTGCGAAAATCCACCTTCAGCTCCAATTAAAAATACATGTTTACTAGGTTCAAATCTCATCAAATCTTCACCTTCAAAGTCTATTAAAACAATATTTTCATAAGCTTGCTGAAATTTTTTAAAATCATCAAAGCTTTCAAGCTCCATTAAAGAGGCGCGACCGCATTGCTGGGATGATTCTATAAGAATCTTTTCCATTCTTTTAAAATCTAATTTAAAATTCTTTTGTGAATAATCCATATACACAAAAGAAAGCTTAGCTACTCCAAGTTCATTTAAAAAAGGTAAGGTTTTTTCTATAATCTTTGGATCAATCACCGCTAAAGCTAGGTGTAAATGCGTTTTTAATTCTTGTTTTTCTTCTTTTTTATCAAGTAAATTTAATGCACATGAGCGTCTAGAAAACTCTATGCATTCATAAGTATAAGCAAAAAAATCTTTTAAATTTTTTAATATGATTTTATCGCCTACTTTAATTCTTCTAGCTTTTAAATGCAAGAAAGCTTCATTTTCTAACTCTAAATTTAAAGCACCGCTTTGTGGGTGATACAAAAATCGCATTAAAAATAAAACCTTTGAAGCAAATAAGGCACAAAAAGTAAAAATATTCCTAAACACAAAATAAAAAAGCTTAAAAATCTAAATTTAGCATAACGTTTGAACAATCTTGCTTTTTTAAATAAAACAAATTGATAAATAGCCAAGGCAAAGATAAAAATCCAACAAAACCACATAGAAAGCATGTATAAATTTAGCTCAAAATGCTTTAAAGCCCAAAGCAAACTTCCTGTAAAAAGTGTAATTGCTAAAAATAAATAATAAATTGGCAAAAATAGGCGAATTCTTTTTATAAAAATAAACTCTTGCGAAAAACTACTTTGAGTTAAATACAAATAAAATAACATTAAAAAGCCATTTGCGTATAAACTATATACATGTAATGCTAAAAAAAACTCATAACTTTGATCCATCACTGTCCTTGTGTGTTATTTTCATCTTTGATATCATCATCTACAGGTATAGGAAGCGTATCATCATCTATAATCACATTAGAATCACTTTGCTCAATTTGAACTTGCTCAGTCTGCACCTCTTTTTTTACGCTTGTATCTTCTTGACTTGAGCAAGCAATAAAAAACAATAATGGCACAATCAATAAAATCTTTTTCATTACACCTCCTTTTGATTAATAAAAACAAAATTTGCATCTTGAAGTTTTTTAAAAAAATCTTTATCTTTCCATTCATCGCTTATAGATTGTGAAAATTCAATATCTGCCAAATTTATCTTTGGTAAAAACTCACTATAAGCATCTTCTCTAAAACCTTGTGCATAGCCTGTTCTTGTTTCATGCACAATAATACTTTTTAAGCTAACACCTTGCTCGCCATTGACCATCTTAGTCTTTAAAAGCAAAGTATCTATCAGTACAAAAAATATGCGTACAAAATTTTCTGCACTTACATTCATAGGTAAACTTACCCATCTCTGTGAGTGTTTTTTCATATCTTCTAAATAAACTTTATCATCATCTTTAAAAAGCGTAATAGCATGGTCAAAACTATCAATAATTTGTTTTATCTCATCTTTTAACAAACCAAAATCATATACCATTCCCGCATTGTCAAGGTATTTACTCTCAAGTAAAATTTCTACCTTATAAGAGTGTCCATGTATGCTTGTTTTACATCGCTTGGAGCTACAAAATCTAACAATATGAGCATTTTCAAATTCAAACATTTTTCTAATAATCATACGCCTTCTTTATCTCCCCAAATTCTAATATGCAATCTATCGGAGTAATTATATCCATTTTTTATACAAAATTCAGCAATACTTAAGGCATTTTTAGAAATTTCTTCTTCACTTGACCCCATAGGCATACAAAATACCTCATTTTCACAAATTTGTAAAATTTCATTAATTTCGCCTAAGGCTTTACTTTCTTGTAAAAAATCCTTATCTAAAACAAATTTATAAAAACTATCTTTAGCATAATATTTAAAAGCTTTCAATGCTTTTTCATTAATCCTTTTTTCTTTTTTTACACCACTATTGCTAAGCTTTACTCCTAAAGCAAAATAACATTTTTTATACAAAGGATATTTTTCAAAATCAATTTCAATACTTGCATTGGTTTCAAAATGCACTTTAAAGTCATTTTCTAAAAGCAAATTAATAAAACACAAAAAATCTTTATTTTGATAATTTAATAAAGGCTCACCACCTGTAATAACAACCATAGCTTTGTGTGAATTTGCTAGTTTTAAAACCTCATCAAAAAGCTTTACTGAAGTATATGTTTTATAACAAGTTTTAAATTCTTTGGTAAAAACAGATCTTATAGTATCACAACCCAAAAGTATTTTAGAATCTTTTTCTTTTTTTACTCCAAAGCCTATACAGTTAAAATTACACCCAGCAAACCTTACAAATACAGCTAAATTTCCACTATATTTTCCCTCACCTTGCAAGCTTAAAAAAGTTTCAACAACTTCCATTATCCACCTGTTTGATAAAAGGCTCTTGTAGAACTTTGATTAGCCTCATTTTCAGCCCATCTATTTTTTTCTGATTTATTTTTTATCACGGTTTTTAAAACCTCACAAGCACCTGTTATGTCTTTATTGCGTATAGCTTTTTTAATGCTTAAAGCCTCATCATAGTACAAACAAGGTATCAAAAGACCCTCAGCTGAAAGTCTTATACGGTTACAACTATCACAAAAATCATGGCTATGTGGATCAATAATGCCAAACTCATACCCATCTTCAAGCTCATAAATAGTCGCAGGTGCATTTGGACTTTTTTGTCCTTGTTTAAAAGAATATTTTTGAGCAATAATATTTAAAATTTCTGCTGATTTTAAGCCTTTTAAATCTCCATAAGCATGATAATTTTCCATAAATTCTATAAAGCGAATTTGGCTTTTGCGTGCTTTGGCAAATTCTAAAAGATCGATAAATTCACTATCATTAATCCCTTTAAGAGCTACGGTGTTAAATTTAATATTAAAGCCTAATTCTAAGGCCTCATTAATACCATTTAACACATCTTTAAGTATATTTTTTTGGGCTAACTTAAAAGCCACTTCTTCTTTTAAGGTATCTAAAGAGATATTAATTCTTTTTAAACCTGCCTGTCTTAAATCCTTTGCTTGTTGTTTTAATAAAGAAGCATTAGTAGTAAGTGCTAAGTCTATATCCTGCTTATACTCACTAATCATAGTAATAAATTTATGCAAATCTTTTCTTACTAAAGGCTCACCACCTGTAATACGAATTTTCTTAACTCCTTCATCAATGCAAACTTTAACAAACATAAAAAGTTCTTCAAATGATAAAAGATTTTCCTTAGCACTCCATTCAAATGGAGTTTTTGGCATACAATAAAGGCAACGAAAATTACATCTTTGTGTTACTGAAATTCTTAAATAATCAATCACTCTTCCATAACTATCTACCAACATCAAAGGCCTTTATAATAATTTATTAAATTTCAAAATAAGCTCAACCCTGCCCATACCTATACGCAAATCTTTGGCAATTTGCTCAATGGATTTTTTTTGATTAAAAAGCTCTATTACCTTTTGTTCTTCATTATCATAGCTTGGGCTTAATTTTGTAATACTTTGGGTTTTTTGTTCTAAATTTAATAAACGATTTTTTTGCTCACTTTGAAATTCTTCAATCACCTCTTCTACTTCTTTTAAAGCACTTAAAATAGGAAGGATATTTTGATTAATTTTTTGTTCTAATACCTGCAAAAGTTCTTCTTTTAGCTCTTCTTTAATGGCTTCAGTATCTATTTCCTCTTTTTCTTGCTCTTGTTCATCTAAACTTTCTTTTTTTAAATAATGATATTGCTTATTTAAATCTTCTATCATCTTACCAAGCTCGTTAATCTTAGCAATACTTTCTTTTTCTTTTATCATCATATAAGCAAACATAGCAAAAATTAATAAAGCTACCACAAGCCACAATAATAAATCACTACCCATTTTCTTGCTCCTTTAAAATCTTAATCATCGCTCTTTGCATATTTGCCACAAAATTATCATACACAAGCTCATCTTCTGCTTTTATTTGTGTGATTTTTGCCTCATTTTCATTTAAAGCTTTAAAAAAAATACTAATTTTTTGACCATTTAACTCAAATCTTGCATAATATTCCTCATCTTGAGTCAAACACTTTTCTTTAAATTGAATGTGTGCAAAATTTACACCTACCACAAAAGCTTTATATTTTAAATCTGTAAATAATTTTGTTTTATTGATATCATTTTTTATCAAATACAATTCTTGTTTTAAATCCATAAGCAAATCAAAAATAATTTGCTCACCTTCGCTAAATTCCACTCTTGAGGCAAGCTTTTTCCATTTGTTTAAATTGACATAATTATTACTTGAAAGATATTCTTGTAAAAATTCTTCATATCTTTCTTTACTCTCTTCAAACTCAAGCTCTAACGAACTTTTAAAAAAATTTATCTCCATAAAAGATCAACCCAAATAAATATAAAAAACACTATACTTAAATACCCATTTAAAGTAAAAAATGCTTTATCGATTTTTGCAAAATTCTTTCTAACTATGCGGTGTTCAAAAAATAAAATAATCGCACTAATTATCACGCCTAAAAAGGCAATATTTCCCGTTGGAGCCACCCAAACAAATAAAAGCCAAAAAAGCACTGCTAAAACATGACAAAACGCTGAGATAAATAAGGTTGCCTCAAGCCCAAATTTAGCAGGTATAGAATACAAGCCTGTTTTTTTATCATATTCCATATCTTGCAAAGCATAAAGCAAATCAAAACCAGCTGTCCAAAAAGTAACACCCAAACACAAAATCACACTATAAATTTCAATACTTCCCAAAACTACAATGCTACCTGCAATAGGAGCAAGCCCTAGGCAAAATCCTAATACTAAATGCGCTAAGGATGAAAATCTTTTAAAAGCTGAATAAATAGCTAAAATAAATAATACCGGCAAGGAAAGAGCAAAAGCTAGCTTATTAATAAAATAACTTGCCAAAACAAAAACAATAGCATTTAAAATAATAAAAAGTAAAATACTAGTTTTACCTATACGCCCATCGATATTAGGTCTATTTGCACACCTTGGATTATTTTTGTCAATATCCTCATCCATCAAACGATTAATCGCCATTGCAAAATTTCTTGCACTCACTGCACAAATAACACCTAAAAATAAAGCCTTAAAGCCAAACCAAGTGCTATCATTTAAAATAACAGAAGCCACAATCATTGAAGTAAATAAAAAGGGCAAAGCAAAAATAGAATGCTTAAAAACTATCAAGTCTAAAATATCTTTCAATTTTTCTTTTAATATAGGCATTTTTTCTCTTTATAATATATTTTTGTTATGATTTTACTAAAATAATTTTAAATTTAGGATATTTTTACGATGTTTTTTGAATTTGCACTCATTGGAACCACTGCAAGTGGCAAAACAGAACTTGCTAATAAACTAGCTTATGAATTTAACGCAAGCATTTTAAGCCTTGATAGTCTTTGCGTGTATAAACAAATCAACATCGCTTCAGCAAAAACAGAGCAAAAAACCCTAGATGAGCTTGATTATTTTGGTATAAATTTGTTAAATGTCAATGAGCATTTTAACATTGCTTTGTTTTTTGAAGAATACAAAAAAGCAAAAGCCTTTGCTCAAAAAAACAATCAAATGCTTATCATCACAGGTGGAACTAGTTTTTATCTAAAAGCCTTAATGGACGGTTTGAGTGAAAATTTCAAAGAAAGCCAAAGCACACTAAGTAATGATGAAATTTATCATTTAATGATAAAAATTGATCCACAAGCAAAAATAGAAAAAAACGATACTTATCGTTTGAAAAAATGGCTTGGAATTTATGAGCAAACCAATAAAATTCCAAGTGAAGTTTTAAAAGAAACCAAACAAGAAGCTTTGATTAAAAAACTTGATATTTTTGAAATTTCTTGGCAAAAAGATCTTTTAGAAAAACGCATTATCAAGCGCACTAAAAATATGCTAAATGAGGGCTTAATAGATGAAGCTAAAATGTTATTTGATAATTATGATCATCATTTAAAAGCACTAAATTCCATAGGTTTAAAAGAATGCAAAGAGTTTTTAGATAAAAAAATAAATTTAAATGAGCTTGAAGAGCTCATCATCATCCATACAAGACAACTTGCCAAAAGACAAAGAACTTTTAATAAAAAATTCAATAAAGAAATTTTAGATTTTCAAAGTGCTTATGAGAATTTAAAAGCTTATATTTTAAAAAAATATCAAGGCTGAGTATTTAAGACATTTAATTTATCTTTACATAAATTTTGCCAATTGCTTGTTGTGTTAATATCTATACAATTTTGCAAACTTTGTTTTTGATTTTGCACATCTTTTAAATCTTCATAAATATTGCTTTGCACATAAAAAACTCTTGCGCGCTCATCATCTTTTAAAGGATTAGCAAGTAAGTCTTTAAACAAAGTTAAGGCTTTTTGAGCTTGATTGCTTTGTTTTAAAGCTTTGATATAGATAAATTCTAAATCGGGACTAAAAAGATTTACTCCCTTTAAGTTTTGATAATCAATAGCCTTTGGAGCATAGTTTAAAATACTTGTTAGAAAATTATTTTTTTCACAATAACGCAAAAACTCATAATATAATTCCACCATACGATAATTCATAGGAAATTGCTCTAGTTTTTGTAAAGTTCTTATCATGGCATTATAATCTTGCAATCTAAGTTCGGCAAAAAATTTAATATAATTTGCTTCAAATTTTTCATTATCACTAATAATCGTTCTTGTGTTTAAAATATCGCTAATTGTTTTTATAACAAAGTTATAGCGTTTATCTTTAAGAGCTAAATCAGCACTTTGAAGCTTATAAAAGATAATATCATCGTTTTCATTTTCCACTATGTATTTTTTAGCTTCTTCTATGCGCGTTGTGCGTTTAAAACATTCAAGCATTTGCTTTTTATTTTGTATTTTGCCTCCTATATTATAAGCTTTAAAATCATCATATATTTTAATAGCAGCCAAACACTCATCATTTTTTAATCTTTGCTCTAAAACCAAAATAGCAGCTTGTTCTAAAAGATTTTTTACTTCTTTATTGGAGTATTTTTCAATGTCTTTTTGATAACTTATAACCTTTTCATAATTTTTTTCTTGAAAATATAATTTGACATTATCAAACAGCGCCTTACTAGAAATTTCTCCAGCGTATTTTTTCATAATTTCTTCATATTTTTGATGCAAAAAACTTGCATTAGCATCTTTTAAATATAAAAAGTTTTTATCTTGTGCTTCTTTAATTAAACTCACATATTCACCCAAAGGAAAATCTTCTGCATAAAGATCTAAATATTTTTGAGCTTTAATATGCTCATTTGCATTTAATAAAGACAAGGCAAGATCTTTTAATACTCTTTCATATTCTTTATCTACCTTGGTTAAATGCGTAAAAATATACTCATAAATTTTAGAACTTAAATCATAAACCCTATTATTAGCAAAAGCTTTTGCTAATAATAAAGAATTTTCTAAATCGCTCATGAAAAATTCAGGGTTTGATTCTAAAATTTTATTTGCTAATTCTTTGGCTTCTTTTATATTTTTTGCCTCTAGATGATTTTTTGATAAAAATAAAGCAGCTCTACTGGCTAAATCTGCATTTGGAGTAGAATAATACACATCTTGATAAATATTATTTGCGGTATTTTTTTTACCCAAATGATACAAATAATCTGCATAATCAAGTAAAGCCATTATAGTATATTTATCGCCTTTGTGTTCAGTATTTAAAGTATCTATAATATATTCAACATTAGATCTTTGCGATAAACCCATATAAACTCTCATCATAATATACATCACTTCTGTATAATCTTTATCGTTAATATAAGTTCTTACCCATCTTTTAGCATCATCTAACATTTGCTCTAAAATTACTTGGTCTTTATCAAGTTCATAGGTGTATAGTTTATTTTGAGCTCTTAATTTATAAAGCTCAAATTCATTCATAAATACACTACCCTGATAACGCTTAATAGCGCTAGTTGCATCCCTTAAAACCTGATCATATTTTTTTGCTTCATATTCTTGTTTTATACTAAAATAAGCGTTAAAATCTGCACTTTTTGAAGTTTCCATAGGATTAGAATTTAAATCTAACGCTCCAATATAAGGCATTAATGCATCATCAAAATAAATATCAAAATCAAGCCCATCACTAGGTTTATAATATCTTAAATCTTTAGTAAAAATAAATACAAAATGCTTAGAAGCATCTTCACTTTGACTTTGAATTTCTTTAGCATTAAAAATATCTTGAGAATAATTAAACATCTTAGCTAAAATTTTAGGATAGATTTTGATTGTCAAAAAAGTTTGGTGCTTTTCAAAATAAATCGTAAAATCATCAAATTCTTTATTTTGAAACTGCATATTGCTAACACCTAAAACATTGCACTCAAAATGGGTTTTTTCAAATTCAAAAACACTTTTGCAAGTAAAATCCTTATCATCTTTTAAATGCAAAAGCGTAAAAGGGCGTTTATGCTCTTCCCCTTTATTAACAATAATTTCAAAAGAAAATGTATAAGTTATACTTAATAAAAATAAAAATAAAACCCTTATCATAAGCGTGATTATAGCAATATTATTTTACAAAAGCAAAAACACGCAAGAAACACTTCCAATCAAACACAAGCATAAAATAATCTTTTGTTTTACATCTAAGTTTGCACTTTCTATGATTTGAGCTTTTTTGAAAAAAACATAAATTAAAATTTTTAAATAAGCATAAAGCATAATCATAGAACTTAAAGCTATAGCAAATACAAGTACATAATAGCCTGAGTTTAAAATAGAAGCTAAAATTAAAATTTTACCCCAAAAAATCCCAAAAGGCGGAATACCTGCTATACACAAAATGAATATAGCTAGCGTTATAGACAATACTGGTCTTTGATCAAACAAGCCTGAAAAACTCTCAAATGAACTTTTTTGAAATAAACTCAATATCAAAAAAATTCCATAATTTGCAAAAGCAAAAGAAATCCAATACACAAATAAAGCAAAAATTGAAAGCAAATAAGAAGTCTCATCTCCTTGAGAACTCACACTCATACTAGAAACAATAACTGCTAATATAAAAGAAGAATGAGTAATAGAACTATATGCTAGCATTTTTTTCACATCTTTTTGGATTAAAGCTACAATACTTACAACAAGCATAGAAAAAATCGCCAGCAATGCTACTATGTATTCAAATTTTACCCCACCACCCAAAGCAGAAAAAATTCTTAAAACTACTATTATCATAGCTATTTTTGGAACAATTGATATAAATGCTATAAAATTTGTATGTACACCACAATACACATCTTTTAACCAAAAATGAAAAGGTGCAATAGAAAGTTTTACTCCAACAATAACTAAAAACATTACTCCAGCACAAAGCAAGATAGGATCTGAAATATATTCAGAATGCAATAAATTATCTAAATCCAAAGACTTAATTTTTAAATACACAAAAGCACAAGCAAAGACAAAAAACCCAGCGCCTACCGCAGCTAAAGTAAAGTACTTTATACTAGAGCTAATAGCATTATGAGTTCCTCTTAGTGCTATTAACGTATAAAGAGCTAAAGAAGAACCTTCTAAGGCTAGGAAAATTACAATTAAATTAGTACTTGATATCATCAATATCAAAGAAGCAATCATAAATAAAAACAAAGAAAAAAACTCTGCCTTTTGCTCATCTTTATCCATTAATAAATAAAGCATTGAAAAAACTAAAATAACTATTTGAGCAAAAATTGCATAATTATCACTTACAAATAAACCAAAAAAGGCATGAGAATTATCTAAAACAAAGCCATTATAAAGCAATAAAAAACACAAAGCGCTAAATAAAGCTATAACACTTGCTCCTATATAAAAATTTCTAGAAAGCTTTTTAAATGCATCCAATAAAAGCAAAACAATAGCCCAAAAAAGCAATGACAACACAGGAAATAATAATACAAAATTGAATTTTTCTAAACTAAAGCCACTCATTAAAAACCTCTTATATCATCTATGATTTTTTGATTTTCTATTGCAATATTTCTTGTTTGCATAACTTCAAGAATGCTATTTACATTCAAAGCAATTTGATCGAGCATAGCGCTTGGAGCTATCCCTAAATAAATTACC
The DNA here is from genome assembly GCF_024723575.1 of Campylobacter sp. 2352 PW. Lineage (NCBI taxonomy): Bacteria > Pseudomonadati > Campylobacterota > Epsilonproteobacteria > Campylobacterales > Campylobacteraceae > Campylobacter > Campylobacter sp. 2352 PW. The sequence goes on along the minus strand of NZ_JANQCX010000007.1, from coordinate 28,015 downwards.
AAGGCACTTAAAATACTCAACACAAAAATTTCGCCTTTTTTTAATATTAATTTCTCCATTTTTTCTTCACTAGTGGCAAAAAACATATTTCTATAAATATTTAGCATATAAATAGCCCCTAAAATAATCACACCACCTGCAAATAATGCATACCACAAATTCACACTTGCTATGCCTTGTAAAATTAAAAACTCACCTACAAAAGAAATAGTCAAAGGCAGTGAAATAGATGAAAATAATAACACCGCAAAGAAAAAACTAAACAATGGAGTTGTTTTAGCTAAATTTTTATAAAAGTCTAAATCAAAAGTATGATATCTTTTATAAAGCATATAAGCAGCCAAAAACAAACCACCTGTTACTATACCATGTGCAAACATGTAAAATACAGAACCACTTACCCCATTATAAGTAAAAGTCACAATACCCAAAATCACCACACCCAAATGCGAAATTGAGCTATAAGCAATTAATTCTTTTAAATCTTTAGTTTTAAAAGCAATTAAAGCTGCATATAAAATTCCAACTATACATAAAATAGCAAGTAAAGAATAATAATGATTTAAAGTATCAGGTGTTAAAGGCAAAATAAATCTTAAAAATCCAAAAGGAGCCATTTTAAAACTAACAAGCATTACAGATACTAAAGTCGGACTTTTTGCATAAACTTTTGGTGCCCAAGTATGGAAAGGAAACAAAGGGCTTTTAATTGCAAAAGCGATAAAAAATCCTATAAAGATTAAGTTTTGCACACTTTCAGGTATGAAAAATTCACTCTTATACCAAGCAAGTAAATCAAAACTCCAATACCCAAAACTTTGATAATACAAAAATCCTACATAAATAATCGCTAAAAGCATGAGCATAGAACCACAAAATGCATAAATAAAAAATTTAATCCCTGCTTTATAATTATCTGAATACCTACCTATTAAATAAATAAGTGGTATAAGAGAAAACTCCCAAAATACATAAAATAATAAAGCATCTAATGAAGCAAAAAGCCCTATAATACAAAATTGCAATAAAAATATACTTACTACAACACTTTTATCTTGAATATCCAAACATACAAAAGATAAAAAAATCATAATAGAACAAAGCAGCATTAAATAAAGTGCTATAGCATCTACACCTATATGAAAATTAACTATCAAAGAATTTAAGCTAAACTCATAAGCTATACCATTATGATAATTAAACAATAAAAAAACATTAAAAACTAAAATCAAAAAGCTAATTAAAATAGCAAAAGTTTTAAAATCTTCTTTTTGTAAAAACAAAGCTATAAAAGCTGCAAAAAATGGAAATAACATTAATAAACTAAGCATTCTACACCGCCAACGCTAAACAAAATAAACATACAAAAGCCAACACTGTAATTCTTAAAACCAAAGAATAATCCCTACCTATGCTAAGAGTTCTAGCAAAAGTTTTAAGGAAAAATGCAACACTATCTACCAAAGTATCTAAAATTTCTTTATCAGCTTTTCTTAAAAATTCACAAAATAAAGCATATTTACTAACAATAAATTGATGATAAAACCTTGGTATATAGTATTCATTAAACAAAAGCTTATAAATACTTGTTTTAGAAAGTGAAGGTTTAAACCAATTTTTCCAATAAGCTACAATAGCTAAAAATACCCCAAGCACTGCAGCAGCACTTGCAAGCGCCATAACTAAAGAATTTTGTCCATCAATAAAAGCTAAGTTTTGACTTACAAACTCCATAAAACTATGCTCAAAAAATCCTGCAATAATAGCAAGTAAAGCCAAGGGACTCATCGCAAGCAAGGCTATTTTACTAGCTTCATGAGGATGTTCTTCATGTCTTTTTGGAGTAAAAAATACAAGCATTAAAAGTCTAAAACTATAAAAAGCTGTCATAAAAGCTGCTATTAAAAGCACCAAGAAAATTCCATGATGATGACTTATAAAAGAAAATCCTAAAATTAAATCTTTAGAGAAAAATCCTGCAAAAGGATAAATTCCTGCCAAAGCCAAAGAGCCTATAAGCATTAAAATAGCACTAAAACGCATACTTTTATAAAGTCCACCCATCTTGCTAATATCAAGCTTATCATTCATCGCATGCATAACATTACCTGCACCTAAGAACAATAAAGATTTAAAAAATGCATGGGTTGCTAGATGAAATAAAGCTATAGCATAAGCCCCAAGACCTGCTGCTACAAACATATACCCAAGTTGAGAAAGCGTTGAATAAGCAATAATTCTCTTTAAGTCTTTAGCCACCATAGCCATAGAAGCGGCAAAAAGTGCTACAAAAGCTCCAAGTATAGCAATAAAATATCCTACTTCAGGAACTTGTAAATAAAGCTCTCCAGCACGAATCACCAAATAAACTCCAGCAGTAACCATAGTCGCAGCATGGATTAGTGCTGAAACTGGTGTAGGTCCTGCCATAGCATCAGCAAGCCAAGTATGGAAAGGAAATTGTGCTGATTTACCCATAGCGCCCACAAAAAGTAAAAGTGCTATTAAAATCAAAATCATATCATTTTCATGCCCTAAAGATAAAAGGGTAAAAAACTCATCGTATTTTAAAGAATTGAACTCTATATAAATTAAGAAAATTCCTAAAAGCAAAGCCAAATCTGCAATTCTATTCATGATAAATGCTTCATTAGCAGCAAAGGTATATTTTTCATTATGATACCAAAAACCTATCAAAAGCCATGAGCAAAGTCCAACGCCCTCCCAACCTATGAAAAGTCCTAAGAAATTATCACTCATAATCAAGAACATCATAGAAAAAACAAAAAGCCCTAAATAACTAAAATAGCGATTAAACCCTTCATCATGCTCCATATAAAATATACTATATAAATGCACAAAAGTAGCAACTATACTTACTACATTCATCATAATTAAAGTAATGGAGTCTATTTTAAAACCAAAACTAACATCTACCAAAGATATCCAAGTACCAAGTTCAAAATTAAAATGCACTCCATTGCTTAATAAAATAATTGAAGCAAGTGCTGAAAAAGCTATAAGCAAAGAAGCTAAATAACCTAAAATAATTTTCTTAGCACTAAAAGCAAAAATACCTAAAACAATAGCTGAAACTAAAGGAGAAAAAAGTGCAATTAAAGCTAAATTTTGCATTTTAACTCTCCTTTTTCAGCTAAAGAACTAAGCTCTAGTGTTCCTGTTTTTCTATACCATAAAACACAAAGTGCTATCCCAACAGCTACCTCACAAGCTGCAACCCCCATTACAAATAAAGCAAAAATTTGTCCTTCAATATCTTTATGAGAAGCTCCTGCTGTAACTAAAGCTAAATTAGCAGCGTTTAATAAAATTTCACTTGAAATAAAAAGCATAATTAAATTTTGGCGTTTTATAATACCTATTAGACCAATGATAAACATCAAAATAGCCACAATGTAGTATTTTTCTAACATCATTGCTCATCCTTTTTTATATTTTTTTGAGTAAGTGCTATAGCGCAAATTAAAGCTATTAAAAGTAAAATTGCCATAAATTCAAAAGCAAGCATGTATTTTGTAAATAAAATAAAACCTATTTGCTGAGTTGAATCAAGATCATAAACTTCACTAGTTTCATTTAAACCAAAGTTATAGCCCATAATAATACTAATTAACAAAATAGCACTAAAAATCACAGCAAAAATAAATACTCTTTTACCTTTTAGACTTTCCTTTACTTTTATCGAAGCATCAAAAAACATCATAGCAAAACTATAAAGACCTAAAATAGCCCCGCTATAAACGATAATTTGAATCGCTCCAATAAATTCAGCATTAAGTAAAAAATAAAATCCGCTCAAAAACACCATAGCTGCAGCCAAAGAACTAATAGCATAAAGTACACTAGTACTTAAAACGCTAATTAGAAAAAATCCCAATACCAAAACACTTAACAAACAAAAAGCTATCGTTTCAAACATTTTCTTCCTTTGGGGTATCTTGCTGTCTTTGCAAATCTATCTCATAATAATTTGGAGTTTTCTTTACTAAATCATCAGCATCTTTTCTTAAACTACCACTTCCTTCAAATACCACTTGATTTTTAAGCTCATCGATAGGAGTTAAAAAATCTTGCTTTTGACCAAAATACGATCTTTGCTCTGCTGCATTTTCATACTCTTTACCATGTACAATAGCAAGTTCAGGACAAACATCAGCACAAAAGCCACAATAAATACAACGTCCTAAATTGATACTATAATTTTCAACCTTTTTGCGTCCATCTTCGCTTAAACTTGTTTCCATTCTTATGCAATTACTAATGCAAATTTTTTCGCACAAGCCACAACCAATACAACATTCATTTTCACTTTCAATAAAACGCATCAAACGATGTACCGCACGGTAGCGATTATCTAAAGCAACTTTTTCCATAGGGTATTTAATCGTTGCACTATTATTTTTTTTAAACATTTCTCTTAATACGACAAATAAACCTACAAAAAGTTCTGTATTTAAAGAACGCTTGATTACTTGTATGAATTTTTCATAAGCATTTTGAGGATTTTTACGCTCAAAATCTACTTTAAAATAACCTTTTTTCATTGTTTTTCCTATATCACAAGTACTAAAGCACTAATTAATAAATTTAAAACCGCTAAAGGAATTAAAATCAAATAACACATTCTCATTACTTGATCAGGACGCAGTTGCGGAAAAGCCCCTCTAGCCCAAAAATACCAAAAGAACACAAAAGACACTTTCAAAAGCATCATAATAGCCCCTGGTATAATCCAAAAATCATTAAATCCACCCAAAAATAAAAGCGATATCATAATCGCTCCTGTTATCATGGCTGTATATTCTCCGATAAAAAACATACCCCATCTAAGCCCACTATATTCAGTGCCATAACCTGAAACAAGTTCAGTTTCGTTTTCACTTAAACAAAGTGGAGTTCTATTAGTTTCTATAAAAATAGCTATCACAAACAAAATAAAAGCCAAAGGTTGTTTAAAAATAAGCCAAGAAAGTATGCCTTCACTTTGATAGTTATTAATATCTACTAAAGACAAAGAGCCAACAAGCATTACAACACATACCAAAGAAAGACCTGCAACACTCTCATAAGAAATGATAGAAACAAGCCCTCTTGCCCCACCTAACAATGACCATTTATTATTACTAGCCAAGCCTCCTAAAAAAATCGCATAAAAACTAACCCCGCCCATACCTATGACAAATAATAAAGCCACATTAATATCAGCAATAATAGGACGAATCACTCTACCAAATAAAGTAAATTCAGGAAAAATAGGTATAGCTGCAATTGCCACAAAAGCACAAATTGCTGCAATCAATGGAGCGATTAAAAACACCACTTTTTGAGCATAAGTTGGCACTATATCTTCTTTAGTAAAAAGCTTAATCATATCAGCAACTACTTGAAGCAATCCAAAAGGACCTACCATATCAGGCCCTAAACGACGATGAAATAAAGCCAAAGCCTTTCTTTCAAGATAAGTTGCCAAGCCTGCTAAAGTTGCAAAAATAGCTATAACAAGCACGCATTTGATAATTGTTTCTATAATAAAAAAAGTAATATCACTCATATTTTAGCTCCTACTTTTTCAAGCCAAACTTTTGCATATCGAGTATTATTAAATAAAGATTTAAAATCAATCTTACTATCATAATCCCCCAAATACGCTCCATTTTCTAAAGATTCATCGCATTTTACACTTATAGCAATTTGAGTTTTTTCATTTTTTAAAATAACACTATCATCTTGGTTTAAATCAAATTTTTGCATTAAATCAGACGATAAAAATAAAGCTCCAACCTCATTAAAAGCTCTATTGCTAAGCTTTGAAAACTGATGAATGCTATTTGCATGATATAAGGTTAAATTTCCTTCATTTTGCTCTTTGACTTCTTGAGTGCTTAATGTTTTTTCAAACTCAAAATGAGAAAAATCAAGCTCATAGCCTCTATGATTTGCCCCACCATTATCATAATGATTTTCCAACTCATCAAAATCAATTGCCATAAAGCCTTTATTTTGTGGTAAAAATTTAGTATAGTTGATTGTAAATTCCTCATCAAAACCTAAAGCATTTGCTAAATCATTTAAAAAATAACCTTTAAATTCTAAAGCTGCATTTGTAGGAACTAATCTTTTGTCATAATTTACAAAGCTACCTTCTTGTTGATTTAAACTAGAACTTGCAAGATCAAAATGCCCATCATAAGAAAAAGTAAAATCGCCTTTTTCGTTATAACCTAGTGTTTTTCCCGCTTGAAAATCTTGACTTAAATCACAAATTAAACTCACGCCTAAAGTATTGGTACAAGTTGGATTTAAAAAGACTTTAAAATCAGTATATTTTTGCACCAAAGCACAAAGTTTTGCTAGCTTTACACTTTGCTCGTCATAGTAAAAATCACTTCCTATAACAAGTGTAAATTTTTGCTTTTTTGCGAGCAAAGTTTCTAAAATATCCTCATCTATGCCAAGATTTTTCGCATAATTTGATCTTTGCACCTCTATGCTTTTTTTAATTTTTTTAGGCACAAGCTTTTTAACTTCTTCTATAATAGTTTCGCCATTTTCATTTTGCTTTTCTATCTTTTCAATAACTTCTTCATTAATAGTTTCTTCTATTTCTTTAGTGCCTTGATAATACGCATTTTCTAATGTATTTTTAAATTCTTGTGGAAACTCTTTAGCAAATTTTTGCAAGATAAACAATAAAATATTTTCATTATCTTTAATATCATGATTAATCTGCAAGAAATTTTTAGAATATTTATCCACACCCTTATCTTTTATAGGGTGAAAATATAGTCCCGCACCTTTATTCATCACTAAAGCGTTATTAACTTTATATCCTAGCGTTGGCGCATCATAGCGTAAAAATGAACCTACGATGATTAAAAAATCACTTTGAGTAATATCATCTGTATTTGCATTATACATTGCATTTGCATTTTGATAAAAACAAGCTAGGAAATCTTGGAATTTTTTAGCTTCATGATTTATAAGATTAAGATTAAATTTTTTACTTAAATTTTGCAAGATTAAAGCTTCTTCATTGGTAATAAAACTATTAAATAAAATATTTTTTATTTCATCATTTTTTATCATATTTACTAGTTTTTCAAAAGCTTTTTCATCTTTACCTTGAACTTCATTTTGGGTATTAAAACCATATCTTGCAGCTTTATTTAGCGTAGCAAAAGCAAAATCATTACTCACTCTATAAATTTTTTCTTTTTGATTATTAATACTAGTTTGTTTAATATCATAATACATCAACTCACAATCACTAGAATGTGGATTACTAGCTGGAATTTTCTTTAATTCCCAAGCATTAGAAGTATATTGAAAAGCTGCACCTACCAAAGCTCCTGTTGGACATACGCTAGTACATTCTCCACAAAATGAACAATCAAGCATATCACCACTACTTGGCGCAATTAAACTCTTTTGAAATTTAGTCCAAATCGCTAGTGCGTCTTTACTCATACTCTCTTTAAAACTTGCATCGGGCGCGTTTGCTCCTCTTGGAGTAGTTTTTAAAGCGCTTTCACCTATTTTATCTTTACAAACTGTGATACATCTTTCACACACTATACATAAAGCTGGATCATAATTAATCTCGCCCCATTTTTTATGCTCTTTATGGGTATCTTTAATCCAATAATTTTGCACATTTACTCTTGCTTTGTGTGTAAAGTTTTGAAGCTCACATTCGCCAGATTTATCACATACCCCACATTGTAAAGGGTGGTTGATACAATATGCTTGCATGATAGCATTGCGCTCATCCCATAAATTTGGCAAATCACTCTCTACCACCATACCTTCTTTAACTTTAGTATTACAAGAATAAACCTTTTTACCATCAGCTTCTACCATACACATACGACATGCAAGTGTTGGAGAACAACCATTTAAATAACAAATTGCAGGAATGAAAATATCATTTTTTCTTGCGACATTTAAGATATACTCACCCTCATTTGCCTCACATTCTATACCATTAATGATAACTTTCATTTTATAACCTTAACTTGAGCTTTTGAAAAAGCAAAACCAGCGCTTTCATAATCAAACAAAGCCACCGTGCCTTTTAAATCATGATTGATTTTTACTATAGTTGTAAATTCTTGAGTGTTTATTTTTAAATTAATTTTATCCTCATCCTTAACCTTGGCAATCAAAGCAAAAGATGAAGAACAATGCAAATTTTTATCCCCTAAAGGTGCTTGCATGATGATAGTTCCATCAAAATTATCAAGTTCTAAAAGTTCACTAAAAGAATTTTGTACTGACAAATTTTCTTCATTTTCATTAGAGCAAATTAGCAAAAGATTAAATTTATGACAAAGTTTTTCTAAAAAATACTTAATATTTTCAAAGTCTTTATGTTGGTGTAAATTTTCATCAAAAATAATACACTTTGCTTCTTTTAAAAACTCCAAAATCTCTAAAGCCTCTTCTTCACCAAAGCAAGATTCAGCACTTAAATAACCCTCATCAAGCTCATTAAATTCAGTATCCAAACTTATCTTACAAAGTAATGCAAGCACAAAAGGCACACTTGCAATCTCACATTTATAAAAGCTTGCTTTTAAATTTTTATCTTCTAAACAGGAAATATTGTAATTTTTACTTTTGTTAAGCTTAGCACAAAGTGAAGGATTTTTTAAAGAAAGTAAATCCACAAAACACAAAGCATTTAAGCCTTCTTGATATTTTGCTAATTTCATTGTCCTACCTTTTTAAAAACTATAGTCCAATCTACTTGATTAAATTTTAAAGAATTTAAAAGTTCACAATTTTGCTCTTTTATGAAAGCAAAACTTTTTTCTACATTGGAAAAATCTCCTATTTCAAACAAAACCACTAAAACTTCATCCATATAGGCTTTTTGAATGATTTGTTCTAAATCCTTAAATAAATCTTGACTTTTTCTTAAATCCACGCGTCTCATCGGTCTATCTCACCTAAAACTATATTAATACTTCCTAAAATCGCCACCGCATCAGCCAAATATGACCCCACAAGCATTTCTTCTAAAAACGCACAGTGAAAAAAACTTGGAGTTCTAGCTCTTAATCTATATGGTCTACCGCTACCATCTGAGTGGATAAAAAATCCAAGCTCTCCTTTTGGACTTTCAGTTGGCACATACACCTCTCCTTTTGGTGGTTTTAAGCCTTGAGTTACTAGGACAAAATGTTGCATAAGCGAATAATTTTGTGTCATAATTTGCTCTTTTGAAGCACTTACATACTCAGGATGATTGCATAAAATTTCAGGTGGAGTATCTTGATAAAGCTTAGCACATTGAACTAAAATTTTCAAACTTTCTCTAAATTCTTGCATATAAACCTTATATCTTGCATAAGAATCACCCATTTTAGCCACAGGCACGCCAAAATCTACCTCATCATAAAGCAAATAAGGCTCTTCTTTTCTAACATCATAAGCAATCCCGCTTCCTCTTAGCATAACCCCGCTACAACCCCAACTTAGCGCTTGTTCTTTACTTACCACTCCTACATTTTCAGTTCTTGCACGCCAAATTCTATTATCATCAAGCAAAGCTTCATAATCTTTTATATCATTTGGAAATTTATTGCAAAATGCTAAAAGTTCATCTAAAAAACCTTCAGGTAAATCAAGCATTACCCCGCCTATTCTCATAGATGAATGTGTAAGTCTTGCCCCGCAATATTTTTCTATTAGATCAAGCACATATTCACGCTCTCTAAAGCAGTATAAAAATACTGTCATCGCACCAATATCAAGAGCATGTGTAGCAAGCCATAACAAATGCGAAGCAATGCGGTTTAACTCAAGCAAAATCATCCTTATCACACTTGCTCTGCGTGGAATTTCCAAACCACAAAGTTTTTCTACAGCAGCTACATAGGCATAATTATTTGCACTAGCTGCGATATAATCCATTCTATCAGTAGTTGGGATAAACTCTTGATAGATCATATTTTCAGCCATTTTTTCCATACCACGATGCATATAGCCTATACAAGGAGCAGCCTTGGTGATTTCTTCTCCATCAAGTTCTAAAATAAGGCGTAAATTTCCATGAGCACTTGGATGTTGGGGACCAAGATTTACTATCATAGTACCATCTTCACGCTCAAAGCTTATATTTTCATAATAAGGTTTTAATTTAGTAGAAATTTGCATTTTATCTTCTCTTGTCTAAAATTTTTACTTGCGTTCTTTTGGCTTTTTTCACAAAAGGTACGCCGCCTTCTTCTTGATATTCTTGTAGATATTTATCTTCTCTTGGAGCTTCGCCTTTACCAACCTCATGATAAATTCTGCTAAAGTTTAGCGTGTCCTTTTCATCTACAAAACCTGGATCTCTATTTTCCTCACCTACTACCTCGCGGTATTCTTTTCCAAAAATTTTATCTATCTCATACCATTTAGCAAATTCATCACCATGCAAAGGATAGCTTTTTAAAAAAGGATGTCCATACCAATCATCAGGCATTAAAAGTCTTTTTAAATTCGGATGATTGATGATGAAAATTCCAAACATATCATATATTTCTCTCTCACACCAATTAGCACCCTTAAAAACACTCATAACACTTTGAAGTCTTTCTTTTAAACCAACGAAAGTCTTTACTCTCACTCTTAAATTTTTCTCCATATTTAAAAGCTGATAATATACTTCAAAACCTTGTTTTTGAGCAACAAAATCAATCGCACTTGCGTCAGTAAAACAACTATAACCTAAATTTTTAAGCTTGCTAAGAATAGCAACATTATCATCTTTATTTATTTCAATCACCCAAAAATCAAGCTCTATAAAAGAATTTTTTAATTCAAATTCTTGGCTTAAAATTTGATGATCACTCTCAAAAGCACTACCCTCTGTGCTTAGCTTTTTAGTTGCAGGTGCATGGTAAAATCTATCTTCATAATAATTTTTTAGCTGAGCATTTTTCTTATCGCTATATTTTCTCATCATATAAGCCTTTTTGGAGCTATTTTTCTGCTTGCTTTTTCTTTACGAATTCTTTTTTGCAAAATCATCAAAGCAAATTGAAAAGTTTCAGGGCGTGGGGCACAGCCTGGTACATAAATATCAACAGGAATAATCCTATCTACCCCTTGAACAGTAGAATAAGTATTAAACATACCACCGGTATTTGCACAAGAACCCATAGAAATAACCCATTTAGGATCAGGCATTTGATCATAAAGTCTTCTTGTAAATTCAGCATGTTTTTTACTTAAAGTACCCGCTATAATCATTACTTCAGATTGTCTTGGACTTGCTCTAAAAATCGTTCCAAATCTATCAAAATCATATCTTGCACCACCTGCTGCCATCATTTCAATAGCACAACAGGCAAGCCCATAAGATAGTGCCCATAAAGAATTACTCCTACCCCATTGCACTAACTTATCAACCGTAGTTAAAACAACTGGCGCATTGCTCATTTTTTGATACTCTGCCATGCGAATGCTCCTTTTTTATAAGCGTATAAAAAACCTATTGCAAGCAATAAAATAAAAACAAATACTTCCACCAAGGCAAATAAAGATAGGCCGTAATTTGAAAGCTCTGTGGTTAAATCTTTAAAAATCACCGCCCAAGGAAATAAAAATACTACTTCAATATCAAGCAAAATAAAAATCAAAGCAAAAACAAAAAATTGAGAATTAATTTTGTTTGCTTGCTTAGAAGCCATAGGCCCACACTCATAAATCCCAAGTCCTAGTTTTTTTCTATTATGAGAGGCGAGTTTGGATCCTATTTTAGAAGAAATGTACACCAAAGTAAAAAATATAACACTTGCAATAACAAGCATTGCAAAGATGCCAAAGTATTGATGCTCTATAGTTGCGTGCGTCATAATAAACCTTTTATTCAAGCATAATTAAAATTTATTTTACTTTAACTTAGCTATATAAAAACTTATTATCAAAAAAATAATTTTTTAGGTATTTCAAAATGAAACAATTTTTATCTTTATTATAAAAACACTTTTTTATGGCATATATCTTGCAAGATTTTTTCTTGATGAGAAATAAATATATAAGTAATATCATGCATTTTTTGAAAAGTGTGCAAGTAGTTTAAAATTTTATAAGCAGTTACTACATCAAGCGCTGCTGTGATTTCATCTAAAATAAGTAGTTTTGGTCTTAAAAGCAAAGCTCTAATTAAACCTAATCTTTGGCTTTGACCACCACTTAGCTTAGAGGGTTTTAAATTTAAAATATCTTTTTCAAGTTCAAAAGCATCAAAAAGTTTAAAAAGCTCTTCAAAATCAGGCTTAAGTTTAAAATTTTCATATACATCAAGTAAAAGTCTTTTAGTGCTTTTATAAGGATTTAAAGCTAGCTTTTGATCTTGGAAAACATATTGAATTTTTTGGCGTAATTTTCTTTGAGTATTAAAATCTAAATTTAATATATTTTCATTTTCAAATAAAACTTTTCCAGTATTTGCTTGTTCAAGCATACAAAGAATTTTAGCTAGAGTGCTTTTACCACTGCCACTTTCCCCACAAAGCAATAAATTTTCATTTTGTTTTAAAGAAAAACTCACATCTTTAAAAACAAAAATTTCTTCTTCTTTTAAATACCAGTGTTTTTTAATTTTATAAGACTTGCTTAAATTTTTAACTTCTAAAAACATTTTCATTCTCATAAAGTTCTAGCAATTCTTTTGCAAAAGTTCCTTTTGGATTGCTTAAAAATTCTTTCATAGGCATTTGATAAAGTAAAGTTTTATCTTCTATGATAGCCACCTCATCGCAAAGTTCTTTAGCTAAATTTATATCATGCGTGATGAAAATGAGATTTTTAAATTGCGCTTTTAACTCTTTTAAAATAGTGATGATTTTTTCTTCATTAGTCCTATCAAGTGAGCTTGTAATCTCATCACACAATAAATACTTAGCCTCGCTTAGTAAAGCTAGCGCTATTTGAATGCGTCTTGCCATACCACCACTTAACTGATATATAAAAGAATGCCACAAAAGATCATGATTTTTAAGTCCCAAGCACTCAAAAAAATAAAAGGCCTTTTCTTTAATCTCTTTTGTGCTTAAATTAGTATGAGTTTTTAAAACTATATTAAAATAACTTCCTATATCAACAAGAGGATAAAAACTCCCATAAACATCTTGAAAAAGCAAATTTACCTTAGCTCTTAAGGCATTTAGTTCTTTTTCTTTTAAATTTAAAATATCTTTTTGGTCTATCTGAAATTTTTGTGCATTAAGCTTATAGTGTTTATCAAAAAGCTTAATCATACTTTTTAAAAGCAAACTTTTTCCAGCTCCACTTTTACCCATGATAGCCAAAGCTTTGCCATCTTCTAAATTAAGATTTACATCCTTTAGTAAGATTTTATCTTTAAAGCTAAGGTTAAGATTTGAAATTTCTATCATGCTTTAATCTCTTCTTGTAAATCATTACCCAAAGCAAGCAAAGGCAAAATAAGCATAAGTATAAAGGCTACTGGAAAAACTATCATCCACCAAAATCCTAAAAACACAGCCTTGCTTGCTTCATTTAGCATATTTCCTAAACTTGGAGTCCAAAGCTCTACACCCAAACCAAAAAAACTCAAAGTGGCTTCACTTGTAATAGCATGAGCAATATTTAAAACAAAAAGCACAAAAAGCAAATTCCAACAAGCAGGCAAAAGTTCACTAAATAAAGCTTTCATCTTGCTAGAACCTAAAATGATAGCATTTTGATAAAACTCAAGTTTTTGAAATTTATTCAGTTGGGTATCAAGCACCTTTGCCACAAAAGCAAAATGCCCCAAAGCGATGATAAAAATCATGCTCCACAAAGATCCTGCCAAAAAACTTTGAAAAAACATAATCACAAGCAAAGAAGGTAGTGCTAAAAGCATATCAATCACCCTAGCGAAAAAAGCATAGGCAAAAAATCTTGTTAAAAACACATAAACACAAGCAAAAAGCACACTAAAAAATGCCGCCATTACTCCTACAAATAAAGAAACACGCAAGGCATATAAAATACGCGTAAAAATATCTCTGCCAAGCAAATCTGTACCAAAAATATGACTTAAATTTGGGGCTATTTTAGCCTTACTTAAATCCACTAAATTAGGATCATAAGAACTTATTAAAGGTGCAAAAAGTGCTAAAACAAAACTTAGCAAAATCATCATCACGCAAAACTTACGCATTAGCAAACCTTGGATTAATCATCTTACAAATTATTTCTACGATCAAATTTACAAGCACCACTACTAAAATGCTAAAAATCACCACAGCTAGCACTACAGGATAATCTTTAAACAATATGCTTTTAATCACCAAATTTCCCACACCCTCATAAGAAAACACACTTTCTACTATATAAGTTCCCATTAAAAAACTCACAAAAGAAGCACCAAAGTACGCAAGTATAGAACCAAAAGCATCTTTTAACACAAAGTGCAAATAAATTCTTGTTTTGCTAAGCCCTCTTGCAAAAGCACTTTCTATAAAGCTTTGATTTAAACTATCAATCAAACTTGTCCTTATAAAACGCACAAAAACAGCTAAATGCGAAAGCACTAAAGCACATGCTGGTAAAAACAAATGCCACAAACGATTAAACACATCATCTTCAAAGCCAATATCAGCAATAGCCGAACTTGGAAAAAGCTTAAAAAATACAGCAAAAACCAAAATAAGCATTAGCGATAAAGAAAAAGCAGGCAATGCAAAAAAACTCATCGTTAAAAAAGTGATAAATTTATCCAAAAAACTATCTTTATAAAGAACACAAAAAAGTGCTAAAACCAAAGATAACACAAAAAGTATAAAAAAAGCTAAACTCCCAAGTATAAAAGTATAAGGAAGTTTTTCTTTTAAAATCTTACTAACCTTTTCTCCGCTGATTAAAGAGTAGGAAAAGTCGCCTTTCATAGCATTAAAAAGCCAATTTTCATACTGCTCTAATAAAGGTTTATCTAAATTTAAATTACGCTCGATTTCTTCTTTTATTTTAAGGCTAGTACCTTGAGGCACACTAGCAAAAACCACGCTTCCTTTAGCATGATAAATCATCACAAAACATAAAAAACTTGCAAAAATCATCAAAAAAAACGCCCATAAAAGGCGTTTAAAAATGAGTTTTAACACTAATTTTTGCTCCACTCATAAGCATTCCAAGTAAAACCTACCCCATGATGACCTAAAATATGAGGTTTTATACCTTGGATATTTTTAGCAAAAACTAAAGGATAATCAATATAAGCTATAAATAAAAACGCAGGATCTTTATATAAAGCATCGATAAATTCTTTATAGTGTTTTTTTCTTTCATTTACATCAAGTGAATTTCTAGCCTTTGTTAAAGCCTCATTAACTTTAGCATTTTGATAATGGCCAAAATTCCATCCACTAGAGTTTAAAGCACTATCTTGAGAGCTTGCAAAAACTCTAAAAGTGTGAAAATCAGGATCATAAGGACTACCCCAACCCACTAAAAAGCTATCAATTTTCGTATAATCAAAACTTCCACTTGGCTTAGCAACTGCTTTTGCTTTTATGCCAAGCTTTAAAAACTCACTTTGTAAGATATTTACCAAAGCCACTCTTAGTGGATCTTCACTCATAGCATACATTTCAAAGCTAAATTCTTTGCCATTTTTTTCTAAAATGCCATTTTTGTTTTTCACAAAGCCCGCTTTTGCTAAAAGCTCATTTGCTTTTTTTACATCATAAGCATAGCTTGCAAATTCTTTAGGATTTGCCCATGATTTTTCTAAAGGATGATTTGCTACCTTTCCAAAAGAATGCAAAAGTGAATTTATGATAGCTTGTTTATCGATAGCATAATTTAGCGCTAAACGCACATTTTGATCTTTTAAAAACTCATGATTAAGATTAAACATCAAAGCACGATAATCAGCCGAAGGCTCTATAAGCATTTTAAAGTTTTTATCATTTGCAAAATTTGAAGCTAGAGCAAAATCAACCAAAGCCACATCAATAGAACCATTTTTGAGCTCAATAGCACTTATACTTGGATCTTTAATGTGTTTTAGTATGAGTTTTGGTGTTTTTACTTTAGCTAAATGATAATTTTCATTTGCCTCTAAGATCATGTATTGACCTTGTTTCCATTGCTTTAGCTTATATGGTCCTGTTCCTATAGGCATTTGGTTAAATTTAGTGGTATTTAAATTTTCTTTTTCAAGTAAGTGTTTTGGTAAAATCCCCACACTCAAAGCATCTAAAAATACAGGAAAAGGCTTTGAAAGTGTGATAGACAAGTGATAATCATCGATGATTTTTACTTCCTTAACTGCGTCAAAATTTACTTTTGAAGGCGAATTTAACTTCTCATCTTTTAAAGCATTTATACTAAATTCCACATCTTTAGCGCTAAATTTAGCCCCATCATGCCACAATATATCATCTCTTAAAGTAAATTCATAAACAAGCCCATCCTTGCTAACTTTCCAAGAGCTAGCAAGATCAGGCGCTAATTTCATATTCTCATCAAAGCGTGTAAGCCCTGAAAACACAAGAGCAATTGCCACATCATGATCTTCACTAAAAAGCGGATTTATACGCTCTGGTTCATTTTCCACTGCTATAACAATCGTATCTTTTGGCGTAATAGCAAAAAGATTTAAAGCACAAAAAAGCATGATAAAAAATCTCAACATAAAAGACCTTTCTTATAAAATAAAGTGAAATTATAACGCTTTTTAATCATAAGCTTTGGTAAAAATTTCATTTTTATCATCAAATAAAAGTTGCAAATACCTCTCATACTGCTTTAGTATATCTACGATGATTTCTTGCTCGTTTAAATACTCTATATTATAACCATTACGCGAATCAGCAAAGAAAGTTTGTGGCTCAAAGATAAATTCTTTAGAATAAGTTGGCATAAATTTATCATCGATTATGCTTTGGCTTGCTTGTTTTTTTACTACTTGCACTCCATAGATAAAATCTTTTGCAAATTCTTTTTTTATAATCAAACTTATACTTGATTTTTCTTGAACGATCTGTGTTTTTAAGCCGTAATTTTTTAGACTTTGGCTGAGTGATTCCATAGCATTTTTGACTTTAGTATTTAAGAAATTTTGTATGTCTTGTTCTTTGCTTTGTTTTAAAATTCTAGCTAGTCTTTCTTGCCAAAATTCCCCTGAAAAATACACGCTACTTTGACTAAGTTTAGTTAAAGAGTAATTTACATCTACAATTAAACCTTTAAGCAGTGAAAAACACATCAAACAAAGCAAAAAGGCAAAAGGCAAAGCCACTATCATAGTGATACTTAAAATCGCTCCCAAACCACCTGAATACAACAAAGAAGTAGCTAAAAGCGCGAGTACAAAACCCCAAAGGATATTTTGCCATTTGTATGGCTCATGAGCCCCACCACTACTTAAAGAATTTAACACAAATATCCCACTATCTGCTGAAGTGATGAAAAACAAAGCTAAAACCAAAAGTGCAAGTAAAGAACTAAAATAAGAAAAAGAAAAATTTTGTAAAAAATAAAAAAGCAAACTTTCAGGTGCTGAAGTAAAAGGACTTAAGATATCATTAAAATTTAAAGCACTATTACCAAAAATGCTAAACCAAAGTATATTAAAACTAGTAGGAACTACAAGCACACCAAAGATAAATTCCCTTATCGTTCTACCGCGAGAAATTTTAGCGATGAAAAAGCCCACAAAAGGCGCCCAACTAAGCCACCAAGCCCAATAATAAATAGTCCAGTTATTAAACCACTCTATATGTTCTTTTTCATAATAATAAGTCTTAAAACTCAAATAAATTAAATTTTGCAAATAATTGCCAATATTAGAGCTAAATTGTGAAAGAATTTGAATGGTGTTGGTTGAAAAAAGCACAAAAAGCATTAAACACACTGCAAAAACCAAATTTGCCTCACTTAAAATTTTTAAACCCTTTGTCAAACCACTAATCGATGAAAGCGTAGCTAAAGAAATGATGATGATTATAATCACGCTTTGTTCTAAAAAACTTTGTTCGTTTAAAATGCCTAAATTTAAAAAGCCAGCATTAAGCTGAGATGCACTATAACCAAGCGTAGTGCTAATGCCAAAAACCGTGACAATCAAAGCTAGCATATCGACTAAATTTCCCCAAAAACCATAAATTTTGTCTTTAAGCAAAGGGTAAAAAGCGCTACGCAAACTAAGAGGCATTTTATATCTAAAACCAAAATACGCCATAGCCAAAGCACACACCCCATAAATAGCCCATGGGTGAATTCCCCAGTGAAAGATAGTATGTAACATAGCTTCTTCATCGCTTGTTTGTAAGGCTTTTTTATGTATGAGAGGTTCAGCCACACCAAAATACATAAGCCCCACGCCCATACCTGTAGCAAAAAGCATAGCAAGCCATGAAGTGAATTTAAAATGAGGTTTTTCATCATCATCGCCGAGCTTGATATCACCAAATTTTGAAAGAGCAAGTGCGAGCATAAAACACACAAAAAAACTTACGCTTAGTATATAAAACCATGAAAAATTTGCAAAAATCCCACTTTTGATATGATTGATAAAATCATTTGTAAGCTTAGGTAAGAAAATACAACTAAGACTTAAGATGATTATAATACTAATGCTTGGAATAAAAACTGATTTTTTAAAACTTGTCTTTAGCATGGTACTCCTTTTTTGGATGATTTTCATTATACCATAAGCTAAAAACGAACAAAATTTAAAAAGCAAAAAAACAAAAAGGCTTTAATAAGCCTTTTGATTTAGCTTGGCACTATGGAGTTTTTACGTGCAGTTTTTTGAAAAGAAAAAAGGGTTAGAATCATCAAGATAGTATATGCAAATGTTATATATATAAACATAGGATTTGTAAAATCTTGTTCGCTATTAAATATCTTTCCGATAAAAGGATTTAAGATAGATATACTAATCCCCAATACTATAATCACGATAATGTAGCTAGCAACTACAAACATTAATCTTAGTACTAATGATTTTAAATACACCAACCATAAATAAAAAATGATGAACGCAAAAAATATACCTATATTTGAAAGAACCTCAACACTATCTTGACTCTTTGGTATATAAATATTTAAATAAATCAAAACAACCAATAAACCTAAAAAATATGCAACTAAATTTAATACACAAAATATCATTTCTTTAATACAAATCTCATTCTTAATTACCTCATAAATCTTTTTGATATTTTTCAAAATATCCCAACAAATTATCAAAAGTCCAATTACACAAAAAAATATTAGAACATACAAAGAATATTCTTTAACAAACGATGATTGGATAATGGAATTTCCTATCTCTTTGAAAGTACTCGTTAAACTATTACTATCTGATGGATTGTAAGAATATTGATATAATTTGAGATTATCTTCATATCCCCCCATAAAAAGAAATACACTATACAAAGCAACTAATAATACAATATTATTAAAAACTTTTAAGAAATCAGTATGATGATCACTTAATTTTCTATAAAAACCCAAAAGCAAAGAATCTATAAAATATTTTAAGTGTAATGAATTTTTTCGTGTCTCTATCTTTATTTCTCTATTATTCCAAATTTCCTTCAATTCTATTTCTTTACAATAAAGCTCGTATTTATGAAAATTTGAAGCCTCTAAAAGATTGTTATCTTTTATTAATGCATTTTTAAAAACCCTAAAAGAATCTCTAAAATCATTTGCAAATTTATCTAAAGATTTTTGATATTGTTCGTTTTTATCTTTATTAAAATTTTCACATTCTTGCTTAATTTTTTCATGTAAATCATCAAAAGTAAAATTTAAATTTGTATTTACAACATTTAAACTTCCCTTAAAAATAGATTGAGAAAAATTAAACATATTAAAATCAGAATTATAAAACATAACATCGTTTAAAAATTGATTTTTTTCAAATTGAGCATTATTAAATAAGTTATCTTTAAAATTACAAAATTCAAAAAAAATATTCATATTAAAGCGACATTTTGCTTCAAAAACACAAAATGCTATATCCAATCTTTTTCTAAATGTTACATCGTTTATATCTACATCTTTTTTAAATATACATTTATGTATAAAAATATTATTTTGTATATCTAATATAATATCTTTTGAATTAAATACAAAACAATTGAAAATACAATTAACAAAAGATAATTTGTATAATTGAAATAATTTAAAATCAAATCTATATATATTTTCATTAGAAATTTCTATACAATCTAAATAGAAATTAAAACAAATATTTTTTGCATCTATTTCAAGAAAATTAATCAATTCTATCTTTCTTGTATCAAATTCATCAAAATAAGATTTATTTTCTTCCATTACTTGCCTTCAATGATTTTTATTTCTTCTTCGTTTAGGTTGTAAAGTTTATAAACGATAGAGTTTATTTTATCTTCTTGGGTTTTGGTGTTTGCATTTTTGTCTTGAACTTTAGCTTTTAAAATCTCATCGACTAAGCTTATAAGCTTATTTGCTAGTTTTTCATTTTTAGAATTTATTTTTGGTATGCAAAATTTTTCTATATAAGCTGGTTTAATCCTATAAAATCCGCCTCTCATCACAACGCTAGTTTTTTGCAAAAACCACCAAGTTAACGATGAATTTAAAATAGCTATTAAATACTTATAATCTAAATTTTTATATTCTTCATTTCTAACATAACCATAAATAGTAGTGGTGAAATAAAATTTTCCAAGATTATCAAAAGCAAAATGAGTATTATTACAAATATCTGGACAAAGTAATTTTTCTTTATCGAATAATGTTTGATTTTTTGGATAAATATATCTCCACCATAAATCATCATTAGACAATCTTCCATTTTCTCTTGCTCTTAAAACATTTTCACACTCTTTTAAATAACTCCAAGCTTTTGGAAATTTAGCTTTTAATTCCTTTTCATCATAAAGAGACATTTTTGCTTTAGCATTTGCATCATCTTGTTTATAATAAGGAAATAAAACCATTGAACTTGAAACAGGTTTTTCATATCTATGAAAATTATCACCCATTAAAAGTGGTTTTAAAATTTCTTTTTCTATCTCCACTTCCTTATTAAGCTCTTTAGAATATCCTTTAACTAGATTTTTATTTTCTTTGCAATCTTTTAAAAAATAAACACTATCTTTGCTTGTTTGCAAGCCTACAAAAACCCTAAATAAATCCTTTACCAATATATGTTGATTGATTTTTAAGAAAATTTCTTGATTTAAATTTTCTTCAAAACTCCAAAATGATGAAGATAATTTTTTATTGTCTATAATTTTAAAATCTTCTTCTTGTAAATTAAAAATAAAATTTGACATTTCTTCTTTTGAGTTGATATTTTTATCCGTTTGAATAAATTTCAAATGCGAAGAATTATTTTCAAACCATTGTAAAGCGGTATATGTTGAAGCATCAAAAACCTGAAATTCCCCAAAAGATATAATCTTGCTAATCTTATCTTTTGCAAATTCTCTTAAATTTAACCCAAAATCAGCATTAATCCATTTATGAGGCATTATAAAAGCAATTGCTCCTTTATTTTTTATAAGCTTAAAACATTGCTCTACAAACAAAATGTATATATCATAATTTTTACTTGCCACCTTAAAATGTTTTTTATAATACTGCGATAAATTTTTATCTAGCCCTTGTATTCTTATATAAGGTGGGTTACCGATGATGAGATCAAACCCTTGAAAGCTCCCGCCCTCATCAAGCACTTCGCTAAATTCAAAACGCCATTCAAAAGGATTTGCACTTTCTAAGTCAAATATACTCTCATAAAGCTTTTTAAGCTTTTTAAATTCTTTCTTAGCCTCACTTTCATCAAAGTCAAATTCAAACATATTTTTAGAGAAAAATGCTCTAAAATTCTCATCTTTTTCATCTTGTGCTAAAAAATCGCCGTATTTTTTAGAGTATTCATTAGCCCCGTTGGTAAGTTGCTTGATCTCTTTAGCAAATTTGTCTTTTAAGCAGAAATTTTTAAAAGACTCTTTGAGGTTTTTGATCTCTTTTGCGATGAGAGTTTTGTCGGTGTAAAAGCCTTCTTTGTAGTCTTTGACTATGCGTTTGTATTTATCCATGCGTTCTTTGATGTTGGGGTAGTGAGAAAGGCTTTTGTGAATTTCAAAATAACTTATAAGCGAATTCCCGCATTTTATGTTGATATCGATGTTTGGTAGGGTTTTAAGATCATGATAGTTTGTATCATCAAAGCTTTCATAAAAGCTGTGTTTTAAAAGCTCTATCCAAAGCCTTAGTTTAGTGATCTCACATGAGTTTGGGTTGATATCTACTCCAAAAAGATTGTTTTCTATGATGTCTTTTTTACGCTCAAAAAGTTCTTTTTGACAAAGGTGGGTTTTGTCTTTGTCAAAATTTGGGCGTTTATACTCTAAAAACTGACCTTTGTGATTTTGCACTAAAATTTCATCATTTTGCACGCTTAGGTAAAAGTCCTCTTCAAACAAACCAAGCTCATAATGCACCATAAGCATGGCATTTAAAGCTGAAACTAAAAAATGCCCACTTCCCACCGCAGGATCGCAAATGCGTATGGAATTTAGCAAGGCTAATTTTTGTTCTTGAGAGATTTTTTCTTGGCGAAGCTGGGTTCTTAGCTCGCTTAGCTTGGTGGCATTTAGCTTAAAAGTATGGTTAAATTTATCAAGCACGACTTTTTCTATGCTTGCTTTACACATATATGAAGTGATAAAGCTTGGGGTATAAAAACTACCTTCTTTGTAGCCATTTAGCTTTTCAAAGACATTTCCCAAAACACTTGAGTTGATGAGTTCTTTTTGTTTGATGAGTTCTTCGCTTTGCTCATCTGCTCCAAAGTCAAAGCTGTCTAAAAACTCAAACAAATACTCAAGCAAACCTACTTTGCCTTTTTTGCTTTTGCCTTTGTCATCTTTTAACTGCGTGTGTGGGTGGTACTCTAGCAAAGCGTCATTTTCTAAAGTGGCGATTTCTAGTGTGGTTTTTTCGATGGCTTGTTTTTCAAAAAGTGATGAATTTAAATAAGGCAAATAGCTAAATTTACTCTGCGCTCTTGTGTGCTTTTCTTTAGCTAAGATATCAAAGAAAAGGTGTGAAAGGGTGGTGAAATTTGGAATTTTTTCATAGTTTAAGAATTTTAGGGTTTTATCATCGTTGAATCTAACCAAATTAGACTCAATAAGCTTTAAAAATAAAATGCGGTTTAGCCAAAGTATGATGAATTTTAACACCTCTTCAAAGTCATGCTTTGGAAGCTTGCTCGCTATGAGATGATAAAGCGTGCCTTGGGCTTGTTTACTTTGCTCACTTTGTGTGATGATGAATTTAGAAAGCTGTTTGCTCTCGCTTAAACCTAGGATGTATAAAAGCTCTTTATAGAATGCGTTGTTTAGTGAGTTTGCGTCATTTGGGCTAAATTCATTTAGCAAAAAGTCTCTATGAAAGGTTTTGAAAATGCTTGCTAGGTTTTTGAAATTTGACTTTTGCTTGTCTTTTAAAAAAGCTAAATCGATGAAAAAGCCTTTTAAGCTTTCTTTGGAATTTTCTATAAGTTTGCTTGCTTCTTTGTAAAATTCATCGTTGTTGCCTTTAAAAAGTGAATTTGAGCTTTGAAATTCTTCAAAAAGCTTTTTAAAGCTTGTGTTTTTATAAAAAAGCTCTTCAAACTCACTAGCTTTGAAAATGTAAAATTTATAAAAGTCTGTGATGATGATAAATTTCAAGCTAAAGCTATGTTCTCTATTTCTAAAATAATACAAAATGGCTTCATGCAAGGCTTTAGAATTTAGCTTTGTGTGGGTGATGAATTCTTTTGAGTTGGGCTTTTTAGCTTCGATGAGAACTTCTAAGTCTTTGCTAAGCTCATCTTTAGCGATGGCTAAATCAATCTCACTTTTGCCTTTTTGCTTGGTTTTGATGTGGGTTTTGAAATTTAGCGTGGTTAAAAATGGACTAAGTGCATTAGCCACAAGATAGTCTTCATTTTCACTTTGTGAACTTTCAAGCCTTTTTATATACTGCGTTAAAGCCTTACAAAAAATGTCAAATTCATTTTGTGTGATTTGCTTTTTGCGATAGTAAGGGCTGAAAAAATCTTTTTCATTTAACAAAGTAAAGTGCATTTTTAACCTTTATAAAGAATATTTTGTATTTTACTAAAATTTACTTTAAAGGATTGAAAAGACTTTGTGAAAATATAAAAACAAATAAATTACAAATCAATAAAAAATTATTAAATAATATTTAATTTTATGATTTTTGTACTAAGAAATTTTTAATTTTATTGATATACAATAAGTTTATATCAAAAAAATGTCAAGGAGGCAAAATGGGAAAAATTTTGGTTTTCTGCTTAGCACTTGTTTCTTTTGTTTGTGCTAAAAATGAATTTTTTACAAGTGAAGTAAGCTCACTTTACTTAAGCAAAAATGACACAAAAGCTGTTGGTAGATTGCTACCTACAAATCCTTTTGAAGTATTAAAAACTGATGGAGATAAAGTTTTAGTCAAGATCACAGGCTATGTTAATCCTGCTTCGCCTTCTGTGCTTTATTACAACGATAGTCAAAGAATCATAGTTGCTGCATTTTCTAAAAATACAAAACTTGATTTTAAAACTTACACAAAAAGCAAAAATGGCAAATGGGATAAAGCTACCATAGAAGTTTGGACTGATAAGAAAGATTTTGCAAAAAACAATAAAGAAATGTTTATAAAAGCAAAAGAACTTTATATGAATAATTGCGGAATTTGTCATAGTGTTCATAAAGAAAGTGAATTTAGCGCTAATGGTTGGCCTGCTACTTTTAGATCAATGGTAAATAGAACAGGAATTGATAAAAAAGATCATTGGTTAGTGATACAGTATTTACAAAAAAATGCAAAAGATTTTAAGGAGGTAAAATAAAATGGGACTTGATAGAAGAAAATTTTTAAAAATTGGTGCTGGTTTAAGTGTATTACCTCTGGTTCCTAGTTTGGTTATGGGAAAAAGCGTTGAAGCTTCAACTATAAATTCAGGTTTAGTAAAAAATGGAAGCGTGATAACAGCAGCACATTGGGGAATTTTAAAGCTTACCATTAAAGATGGCATTGTGATCAAAAGTGAGCCATGGGAAAAAGTAACACAAATTGACAATCCCTTACAACACTATACAGCAGATATGATCTATAAATCACGTGTGAAATATCCTTATGTAAGAAAAAGTTATCTTGAAAATCCTGACAATCCAAAGCCTGAGCTTAGAGGAAAAGATGAATTTGTGCGTGTAAGTTATGATGAGGCTATAAAACTTATAGCAAAAGAACTTAAAAAAACAAGAGAGCAAAAAGGAACTCAAGCTATATTTGGTGGAAGTTATGGGTGGAAATCTAGCGGAAATATGCAAAATTGTAGAATATTACTTCATAGATTTTTAAATGTCACAGGTGGGTTTGTAGGGACTACTGGAGATTACTCAACCGGAGCTTCTCAAGTGATCATGCCTTATGTTGTAGGCTCCATTGAAGTTTATGAACAACAAACTTCATGGGAAAATATTTTAGAACATTCTAAAATAGTAGTTATTTGGGGTGCTAATCCTATCGCCACTTTAAGAATAGCTTGGACTTCAAACGACCAAAGGGGTTTGCAGTATTTTGAAAAATTAAAAAATAGCAAGATCAAGGTTATTTGTATAGATCCTATAAAAACTGAAACTGCTAAATTTTTAAATGCACAATGGATCTCCCCAAGACCAAATACAGATGTTGCTATGATGATAGGTATAGCTAGTCATCTGATCGAAAAAAATAAAGTCAATTATGAATTTTTAGAAAATTATACAAGTGGTTTTGATAAATTTAAAGCTTATTTAGATGGCAAGAATGATGGTATTAAAAAAGATGTAAAATGGGCAAGCAAAATTTGCGGGATTGATGAAAAAACCATTAAAACACTAGCTGAAAGCTTTTATGATAACCCTACCATGCTCATGAGTGGTTGGGGTATGCAAAGAGCTCATCATGGTGAACAACCTCATTGGATGTTAATAACCCTAGCTTCAATGATCGGACAAATTGGTACTAAAGGAGGTGGCTTTGGCTTAAGCTATCACTATAGTAATGGCGGGGTTCCATCATGCAAAGGTGGTGTTATAGGAGGTATTACAGCAGGAGCTGTGGGAATTTGGGAAAATGGAAAATTTAAGGGGTTACCAAAAGCAGGAGTTAGTCAAGGTGGTGCCGAATGGCTGCAAAATGCTGCTAGTTATTCTTTTCCAGTAGCTAGAATAGCTGATGCTTTGTTAAATCCTGGAAAAGTTATAGACAATAATGGTTCTAAGATAACCTATCCTGATATTGACTTTATTTATTGGGCGGGTGGAAATCCATTAGTTCATCATCAAGATACAAACAATAATGTAAAAGCATGGCAAAAACCAAGAACTATAGTTATAAATGAAATTTATTGGACTCCAACTGCCAAAATGGCAGATATTGTAATGCCTACCACAAGTTCTTACGAACGAGATGATATTACCATGAGTGGTGATTATTCTAATATGAATATAGTTCCAATGAAGCAAGCGGTATTACCAATAGGCGAGAGTAAAGATGACTATGAAATTTTTGCTGATATTTGTAAAGTGTATGGAGATGATGTATTTAATGCTTATACTGAAAACGGTAAAAATACAAAAGATTTTATCAAAGAATACTACAATAGCGCTTTAAAACAAACTCAAGCTTATGGGGATGTATTTGAACCAAAAATGCCAAGTTTTGAAGAATTTTGGGCGAAAAACGAGCCTATAACTTTTTCTCCAACTATAGAAAGCATGGAATGGGTTAGATTTTCTGAATTTATCGAAGATCCTATCTTAAATGCTCTAGGCACTGAATCAGGCTTGATAGAAATTTACTCAAAAACTATCGAAAAGTATAATTATAAAGACTGCAAAGCACATCCAATGTGGATGGAGCCGATAGAATGGCTAGGAAATGCTACCAAAGAAACACCTTTTCATCTACTAACCAATCACCCAACAAATAGACTCCACTCGCAAATGTGTC
Source organism: Campylobacter sp. 2352 PW (assembly GCF_024723575.1). NCBI lineage: Bacteria > Pseudomonadati > Campylobacterota > Epsilonproteobacteria > Campylobacterales > Campylobacteraceae > Campylobacter > Campylobacter sp. 2352 PW. Next base: position 967 of record NZ_JANQCX010000007.1, on the reverse strand, counting down.
ATACTTCACTGCGTGAAAAGTATGCGGTAAATGGTAGAGAGCCTATATTGATTAACCCAATTGATGCTAAAAAACTTGGAATCAAAAATGGCGATATTGTAAGAGTTTTCAATAAAAGAGGTCAAGTTCTCGCGGGTGCTGTTGTAACAAAAGACATTATGCCAAATGTTGTAAGATTATGCGAAGGTGGGTGGTATGACCCAAATGATGAAGGAATGTGCAAATACGGAAACGTAAATGTCTTGACTATTGATATGCCAACTTCTGAATTAGCAAACGGAAACATTTCCCATACAAGCTTAGTAAATATAGAAAAATACAAAGGATTACCGCCTGAAATAACAGCATTTACAGCTCCAAAACGTGCTGAATAAAACATTCTTTCTTAGAAGATAATTTCTTCTAAGAAAGCTAGATTTTAAAATACAAGAATTCAATATAATTTATTTCAAAAATCAATTTTAAACTAAAATTATTTTTCATGCAAATTTAATATTTAGAAATTAAACATTATAGTATCAAATAATCAAATTCAGTATTTAAAATCATAATATATCTACTATAATCTAAAATATAAAATCATATATCATAAACTTTCGAACAAATATAAAAATATCCTCCTCAACAACACTTTAACACAATCACTCCAACAAACCTACCTAAAATACTAAATTTTACAAAGATCTATTTTGCTTACTATTTCACTTAATTCTTAATTTTCAACCTATTTGCATATTAAAAACATCACAAACTCACTTACAAATACACTACTTATAAAACAAAATCTATACCATATTTTATCCACCCTAACACTAAAATAATTTATTTTACAAGCTGAATAATAAAAAACCTAAAACTAAATCAAACAACTAAAAATAAGAATTAAAGCCCATCTGTAGTCAATAACCAAGCTGACTAAACCACTAAATAAAAACAATAAAAAATCAAATAATAACACCCCCCCCCC